>NZ_JXQS01000019.1:0-210 GCF_000834565.1 Rhodococcus sp. MEB064 | reverse complement strand
GCGCCGAACTGGCACGACTACGCAAGGAGAACGACGCCCTCAAGAAAAAGGTGGCGCAGAGCGAAGCGGTGCAGGAGATCCTGGGAAAAGCATACGAGCTCTTGGAAGGTATCACCGAGAGCTCGACCGAGACCGACGAGCAGATCCCACCGGCTCTGATGAGCGCAACCGAGTACGCGCGGTGGCTCGAGCGCAACGCACTGTCCTGAC
>NZ_JXQS01000018.1:0-305943 GCF_000834565.1 Rhodococcus sp. MEB064 | reverse complement strand
CGATCATGATCACTCATCTCCCCGCACCCGCGCCGACATGTCTCACAACGATGCTGGCAAAGAGCGTGCACCCTGCGGAGACCGCCGCGCGCAGCGCCCGGCGCACCACGTCGAGCCCGGCGCCCGCGCCTAGGCCCCCAGGAACGCAGCCAAGGCGTCGGCGTACATGTCGACGTCGTGTGCACCCATCACCTCACGAGCGGAGTGCATGGCGAGCTGCGCCGCGCCCACGTCGACGGTGGACAGGCCGGTGCGTGAGGCGGTGATGGGGCCGATGGTGGAACCGCACGGCAGGTCGGCCCGGTGGACGTACCGCTGCAGTGGGACGTCGGCGCGCTCGCAGGCCAACGCGAAGGCCGCGGAACCGGCGGCGTCGGTGGCGTAGCGCAGGTTCTGGTTGACCTTGAGCACCGGACCACCGTTGACCTCGATGCGGTGCGCGGGCTCGTGCCGGGAGACGTAGTTGGGGTGCGTGGCATGGGCCATGTCGCCCGACGCGTGGATCGACCCGGCCATTGCGCGCAGGAATTCTTCGCGGCCACCGCCGCGGGCGAGCACGATGCGTTCGAGCACCGTGTTCATCAGATCGGAGAATGCGCCGCGGTCCGACATGCTGCCGACCTCTTCGTGGTCGAAGAGTGCGAGCACGGGGATGCAGTCGTCGGCTTGGGCGGCTGCGACGACCAGCGCTTCGGTTCCGGCGTAGCAGGTGCCCTGGTTGTCCAGGCGGGGCGAGCTGACGAGGTCGTCCGAGAGTCCTACCACCGCAGCGGGATTCAGGTCGTGGGTCATCAATTCCCAGCCGAGTACGTCGCCGGGGTCGACACCGACCTCGTCGGCAAGGAACCCGATGAAGGAGTGGGGTGATCGTCCGACGCCCCAGATCGCGTTCACGTTGTTCTGGGGGTCGAGGTGCACGCCTTTGCGATCCTCGGACAGGTGGATCGCCAGTTGGGGTACGCGCAGGATCGGCCGGTCGACGCGCACGAGTACCTCACGGACGGATCCGCCGTCGCGGACGCCGAGACGCCCGGAGATGCCGAGGTCCCTGTCGAGCCACGAGTTGAGCCATGCGCCGCCGTACGGCTCGAGCGCGACCATCTGCCAGCCGGCGACGTCGAGGTCGGGGTTCTGCTTCACGCGGAGGTTGGGGCTGTCGGTGTGCCCGCCCACGATGCGGAACGCCGCGTCGGGCGCGCGTTCGGTGGACCAGGCGATGATCGAACCACCGCGGACGACCAGGTACCTGCCGGGCTCGGAGGGCCACGCGTCCGTCTCCGCAACGGTGGTGAACCCGTGTGCCGCCAGTTCCGAGGCCACCGTCTCGACGACGTGGAACGGCGACGGTGACGCGTCGACGAAGGAGCAGAGTCCGGCCGCGGTCGCGGAAGTGAGAGACGCCATGGTCACCGATCGTAGAGAGAGAAGGTGCGGAGACAGCAATGCCGGGCCCACCGCGAGGGTGGGCCCGGCATCACCGGTGAGTCGTGGGTCAGCTGAAGAAGCTCAGTCCGTCGAGGAAGCTTCCGGCACCACCGAAGATGTCGGACAGTGCACCGAGGAAATCGACGAAGCTCGCGAGGTCAAGCATGATGTTCTCCCTTTGTGAGGTCGGCGGGCTTTATGCCCGGCACCATTAGTAATCCATACAATGTAAGGGTTCGCAACCCGGGAACGGTCCCAATTCAGTGACAGGAATCGACTCACGAGTCGACTCCTGAACCTCCCGCAACTCCGCTACCACACACTGCAGATCAATGGACCGGAACCGGCCGTGAACAATGGACCACGGAACGCCGTTCACCTGCCTCGACGGACCCCGATCAGCTGAAGAAGCTGAGACCGTCGAAGATGGAACCGAGGGCATCGACGATGCCGGACAGATTCTGGAAGAGATCGAGCAGATCGGTGAGGTCGGAGGACATGGCGACTCCTTTGGCGCGAGGATGACGAACGGATGTCCGTCACTGCCAGTTACGCATGGTGGATGTCACCGTGCAACTCAACTTCGATAGTGGATAACCACAAGCAGACCGCCGGTCGACATACTGTCGTCGACACGAGTGAAAGAGGGGGTCGGCAGTGCAGAACTGGGTCGAACACGTCATCTGGTGGCAGATTTATCCGTTGGGTTTCGTCGGAGCCGAGACGGACGCGGTGGACGAGAGGAAGCACCGGCTCGAGCATGTGACGGACTGGCTCGACTACGTTCTCGAGCTCGGATGCAACGGCCTGGCACTGGGTCCGGTGTTCGCGTCGCAGACCCACGGGTACGACACGATCGACCATTTCTCGATCGATCGACGCCTCGGTAGCGAGACCGACATGGACGCCCTCGTCACCGCGGCGCACGACAAGGGCGTGCGCGTCCTGTTCGACGGCGTCTTCAACCACGTCGGTCGCGGCCACGAGCGGTTCGTCGCTGCCGAGAAGGACGGACCCGACTCCGAATCCGGTCGATGGTTCACCTGGTCGGACGGTCGACCCCGCGCGTTCGAGGGCCACGATCTCCTCGTCGAGCTGAACCACGCCAATCCGGCGGTGCAGGACTACGTCGTCGACGTCATGAACCACTGGCTCGCACGGGGTATCGACGGGTGGCGGCTCGATGCCGCGTACGCCGTCTCACCCGACTTCTGGGCGGCAGTACTGCCCCGCGTCCGCGAGGCACATCCGGACGCCTGGATCGTCGGCGAGATGATCCACGGCGATTACGCCGACTACGTACGGCGGTCCGGCCTCGACTCGATCACGCAGTACGAGCTGTGGAAGGCGACCTGGAGCGCCATCAAGGACGCGAACTTCTTCGAACTGGCGCATGCCCTCGGTCGGCACGACGAGCTTCTGCCGACGTTCGTTCCCGCGACGTTCGTCGGGAACCACGACGTCACCCGCATCGCGTCCACTCTCGACGACGACCGCGACGTCGACATCGCGACGGCACTGCTGTTCTTCGTCGCCGGCACACCGTCGGTGTACTACGGCGACGAACAGGGCTTCCGGGGCGTCAAGGAGGAACGAGTGGGCGGAGACGACGCCATCAGGCCGCAATTCCCTGCCACCCCGGACGACCTCGCGCCGTACGGGTGGCCGCACTACCGGGTCCACCAGTCACTGATCTCGATGCGGCGGCGATTCCCGTGGCTTCACCACGCGCCGGTGGAGGTGTCGACGCTGACCAACACCACCATGACGCTGAGCGCGACGGACGGCTCGACGACACTGGCGCTCACCCTCAATCTCGGTGAGTCACCGATCCGCCGAGCGAAGGGTGACGTGGTGGCCGCCGCGGACGGTGTCCACGGCGACCTTCCGCCGCATTCCTGGGCGGTGACCGTCAGGCAGTGACGATGGCGTCGAGGGCGGAGTAGAAGATGCCCAGCCCGTCGTCGCTGGGGCCTGTCAGGGCCTCGGTGGCGTGTTCGGGGTGCGGCATCAGGCCGACGATGCGGCCGTCGGCGGACGAGATCCCCGCGATGGCTCGCTGCGAGCCGTTCGGGTTGTCACCGCTGTAGCGGAACACCACTCGTCCTTCGCCCTCGAGCTCGTCGAGCACGGCCTCGGACGCCTGGAAGCGACCTTCGCCGGACTTGAGCGGCACGAGGATCTCGGCACCGGCCTCGTAGCGGGACGACCATGCGGACGAGGTGCTCTCGACCTTCAGCCACTGGTCCCGACAGGTGAAGTGCAGGTTGGCATTCCGCGTGAGCGCACCGGGAAGAAGTCCCGCCTCGCACAGCACCTGGAAGCCGTTGCAGATGCCCAGAACCGGCATTCCACCCTTGGCAGCATCGATGACTTCGCCCATCACGGGCGCGAATCGTGCGATGGCGCCGGCGCGCAGGTAGTCGCCGTAGGAGAACCCACCGGGAACGACGATCGCGTCGACACCCTTCAGGTCGGCATCGCCGTGCCACAGGGCAACGGCTTCCGCGCCGGCGAGCGTGACAGCACGCGACGCATCGATGTCGTCGAGCGTGCCGGGAAAGGTGATGACTCCGATTCGCGCGCTCACAGCCGGGTCACTTTCCATTCCTCGATGACGGTGTTGGCCAGGAACGTCTCGGCGATCTGGTCGAGCGTCGCGTCGTCGACATCGTCGCCGACCTCGAGCTCGAACCGCTTGCCCTGACGGACGTCGGAGACACCGGCGAAGCCGAGTCGCGGCAGCGCACCGACGATGGCCTGTCCCTGGGGGTCGAGAATTTCTGCTTTGGGCATGACGTCGACAACCACACGGGCCACGTGAGAGCTCCTAGCTGAGAGGGCAGATCCAGCAGGCACTTTACCCAGTCCTGAACCACACCACGAATCCGGCGCATACTGGGGAACCATGGAGCTGACTCACTTCGGACATTCGTGCATTCAGGTGTCGATGGCGGGATCGACGGTGCTGTTCGACCCCGGCGCCTTCTCTCACGGATTCGAGGGCATCACCGGCCTCGACGCCATCCTGATCACGCACCAGCACGCGGACCACGTCGACACCGATCGGTTGCCCGCCCTCCTCGAGGCCAACCCCGACGCGGCGCTGTACGCGGACCCGCAGACCGCGGACCAGCTCGGGGAAGGATGGACCGCCGTCAACGCAGGCGACGTCTTCTCGATCGGCGGCGTGCAGGTGACGGGTGCGGGCGGAACGCACGCCACGATCCACCCGGACATCCCGCTGATCGACAACATCGCGTACCTCCTGGGCACGCCGGATCAGCCGGGGCAGCTGATGCATCCCGGCGACTCGCTGTTCGTTCCCGACGTCGAGGTCGATGTGCTCGCACTTCCCGCAGCGGCCCCGTGGATGAAGATCGGCGAGGGCATCGACTTCCTCCGCGCCGTCTCGCCGCGACTGGCCGTTCCGATCCACCAGGCCGTCGTCGCGCCGGATGCGCGAGGCATCTACTACGGCATGCTGTCGGGCCTCGCGGGCGAGGGAACGGAGTTCCGCGCGCTCACCGAGGAGACGGGGACGTCGGTCTGACCACGTTCCACGGTCGACGCCGGTCCCGTCGTGGACACTGACCCGATGAACTGGAACCCACGGGCCTCGAAGGCTCTGGCATCGGCCGTCCTCCTCGCGGCAGTCTCCGTGACCGCAGCATGCGGGACCGACTCGGCGGGGACGGCGGCGACCGGCACACCGGCCGGGATCAACGTCAACGGAGTCGGCGAAGTCCAGGGCACTCCGGACACGCTGACTGCTCGCATCGGAGTCGAGACGACGGCCGACGACGTCACGACGGCGATCGACGAGGCGAACACCGCGGTCAGTGCCGTGACCGACGCGATCTCCGCCGCCGGTGTCGACCGCGCGGACATCCAGACGCAGCAGGTGTCGATCGACCCGCAGTACTCCGACGGGTTTTCCGGTGGCACCTCGACCATTTCCGGGTACCGAGCCACCAACACTCTGCAGGTGACGGTGCGCGACCTGTCGAAGGCGTCGTCGGTTCTGGGCGATGCGACGACGGCAGGCGGCAACACCACGCGGGTGTCCGGGGTGTCGTTCCGTATCGACGACGACTCCGACCTGATCGCCGACGCCCGGTCTCGGGCGTTCGCCGATGCTCGCGACCGCGCCGAGCAGTACGCGTCGCTGGCCGGAAACGACCTCGGGAAGGTCGTATCGATCACCGAGAACATCACCGGTCAGGAGTCGGCGCCGAGCTTCGACAGAAGTTCCGCCTCGTCCGCGGTGCCCATCGAACCGGGGCAGCAGACCGTCAGCGTCTCCGTGGCCGTGCAGTGGGGTCTCGAGTAGAACCTTGTCTACCGACTCAGCGCCCGGCCGGCCGCTCGTCCCGAGAAGATGCATCCTCCGAGGAACGTGCCTTCGAGCGAGCGGTACCCGTGGACACCGCCGCCTCCGAAACCGGCGACCTCACCCGCTGCGTACAGCCCGGGGAACGGCGTGCCGTCGGGGCGCAGGACTCGGGAGTCCAGGTCGGTCTGCAACCCGCCCAACGACTTTCGCGTGAGCAGGTGCAATTTCACCGCGATGAGCGGACCTGCTGCGGCGTGGCCGGACGCATCGAGCAGCTTGTGCGGCGTGGCGATCCGCGCCAGGCGGTCGCCGCGGTAGTTGCGCGCGGCGTGGATCGCCGACACGGACAGGTCCTTGCTGAAGTCGTTGTCCATTTCGCGGTCTCGCGCGACGACCAATTTCTCGACCTCGGCGGCGTCGAGCGTGACGTCGCCGAGTTTGTTCATGCCGGCGACCAGTTCGGCAACGGTGTCGGCGACGACGAAGTCGACGCCCTTCTGCTTGAACGCCTCGATCGGACCGGGGGCGCCGGGGCGCACGCGCTCGAGCAGTTTGCGCAGGTCACGACCCGTGAGATCGGGATTCTGCTCCTGGCCGGAAAGACCGAATTCCTTCTCGATGATCTTCTGGTCGAGAAGGAACCACGTGTAGTCGTGTCCCGTCGACACGATGTGTTCGAGAGTTCCGAGCGTGTCGAAGCCGGGGAACAACGGTGCGGGCAACTGCTGACCCGATGCGTCCAGCCACAGTGACGACGGACCCGGCAGGATGCGGATGCCGTGGTTGGGCCACACCGAATCCCAGTTCGTGATGCCCTCCGTGTAGTGCCACATGCGGTCCTCGTTGATGATGTTGCCGCCCGCGGCACGCGAGATCTCCAGCATCCGACCGTCGACGTGCGCCGGTACGCCCGAGAGCATGTGAGACGGGGTGCGGCCCATGCGCTTCGGCCAGTTCTTCTGCACCAGGTCCCAGTTGCCGCCGATGCCGCCGGAGGTCACCAACACCGCACCGGCACGGATCTCGAAGTCTCCGATGACGGTTCGCGAGGACGACACGCCACGGGCGACGTCGGTCGGTTCCAACACAGCGCCGCGCACACCGGTCGCGACGCCGTCGGTCACCACCACCTCGTCGACGCGGTGCCGGAAGGCTGGGACCACGCTGCCGCGGTCGATGCCCTCGCGCACGATACGCTCGAAAATCTCGACCAGTCCCGGCCCGGTGCCCCAGGTGAGGTGGAACCGCGGCACGGAGTTGCCGTGTCCGGTGGGGCCGTAGCCGCCGCGTTCGGCCCACCCGACGACCGGGAAGATCTTCCAGCCCCGCTCGCGCAGCCAGGAGCGCTTCTCCCCCGCGGCGAACGCGACGTACGCCTCGGCCCACTGCCGTGGCCACGCGTCCTCGGGCCGGTCGAATCCTGCGGATCCCAGCCAGTCTTGCAGGGCGAGTTCGTACGAGTCCTTGACGCCGAGCCGACGCTGCTCGGGACTGTCCACCAGGAAGAGGCCACCGAACGACCAGAATGCCTGTCCTCCCAGGTTTGCCTCGTTCTCCTGGTCGAGCAGGATCACGCGCTTGCCGGCCGCCACCAGTTCCGCGGTCGCGACCAGCCCCGCGAGACCTGCACCGACCACGACGACATCGCACTCTCGTATCCCCATGAGCTCACCGTATACGGCGATCCGAATTTTCGATACCGTCGGTATCGAGCGGTACTCTTCCCGAGTGAGCAGCGCCGAACCGACCACCCGCCCCCCTCGCGCCGAGGTCCGCGAGCGCATCATCGCGTCCGCGATGACGGAGTTCGGTCGACGCGGGTACGCCGACGCCACCCTCGATGCCATCGCCGAGCAGGCCGGGTTCACCAAGGGCGCGGTCTACTCGAACTTCGGTTCCAAGGAAGGGCTGTTCTACGAACTGATGGACCGGCAGGTGCTCGGCCGGGCCCGGATGTCGGTCGACCTGCTCGCCGAACTCCCGTCCGACCTGCGCGATGCCCAGCGTGTGCTCAGTACCCGGCTCACCGAAGCGATCTCGAACAACCGCGACTGGCATCTGCTGTTCATGGACTACTGGTCGAGAGCGCTACGCGACCCGGAGGTGGGCGCCCGGTTCGCCGAGCACCGGGCACAACTCCGTGCGGCGGTCACCGACGCCGTCGTCAGTGTCACCGAGAGCGCCGGCGCGACTCTGCACGTGCCCGCCGAGTGGGTCACGTTCGTCATCCTGGCGCTCAGCAACGGACTCGCCGTCGAGGAACTCGCTCAGCCGGGAACGGTGCCTCCGGAACTCATGGGTGAGGTCGTCGGACGCCTCCTGCACATTCCGGAGCACGAGGACTCTCAGCGCCCCGAGTAGGTCGCCTTCACGTGCATCCGCTCGCCCTGCGGACCGAATATTCCCAGGTACTCGACGGGCCGACGGTCGGCGCTACCGAACCAGTGCGGAAGGTGCGTGTCGAATTCGGCCACCTCGCCCGGACCCAGCACCAAGTCCTTGTCTCCCAGGATGAGTCGAAGCTTCCCGTTCAGCACGTAGATCCAGTGGTACCCCTCGTGGGACCCCAACGTCGGGTTCTCCTCGTAGCGGCCTCCGGGGACGATCTGTTTGAACGCCTGTAACCCGCCCGCCCGGCGCGTCAGCGGAACGACGGTCACGCCGTTCGTCGTGACCGGCGTGAACTGCACACGCGGATCCCCCGTCTCCGGGGCGTCGACGATGTCGTCCAAGGGAACGTCGTACACCTTGGCCAACGGCAGCAGTAGCTCCAGGCTGGGCTTACGTTGTCCCGACTCGAGACGGGAGAGTGTGCTCACCGGGATGCCCGTGCGGTCGGACACCGCCGCGAGGGTCACGTCCGCCGCGATGCGCAGAGCGCGCAGGCGTGGACCGATCGCACTGATCACTCCGTCGAAGTCGTCCATGCCCCTTATTGCAGTTTCAGCAAATATGTTTGTCAAATCCGCAGACTCGGGCGCACAGTGTCCGCA
This sequence comes from Rhodococcus sp. MEB064, assembly GCF_000834565.1. NCBI lineage: Bacteria > Bacillati > Actinomycetota > Actinomycetes > Mycobacteriales > Nocardiaceae > Rhodococcus > Rhodococcus sp. MEB064. Next base: position 297,189 of record NZ_JXQS01000018.1, on the reverse strand, counting down.
TGACTTCACACCACCACGTCGACGCCGACGTCATCGTCCTCGGCGGCGGGTCCGCCGGACTGTCCGCCGCACTCATGCTCGGCCGTGCCCGTAGGCGAGTCCTGGTTCTGGACAACGGAACTCCTCGCAACGCACCTGCCTCGCACATGCACGGCGTGCTGGGTCGGGACCACACCTCACCGCTCGACTACCTGAAGAACGGCCGCGCCGACCTCGAGCGGTACGACGTCACCGTCGTCGACGCCACGGTCACCGCACTCGGCGGTCACGTCGGGCACTTCACCGCGACCACGGACGACGGACGCACCTTCTCGGCGCGGCGCATCGTGGTGACGACCGGTCTCACCGATCTGCTCCCGCCCGTCGACGGTCTGGCGGAACGCTGGGGCCGAGACGTCGTGCAATGCCCCTACTGCGACGGGTGGGAGATCCAGGATCGCCGCATCGGTGTCCTGAGCACCGGGCCGTTCAGCGTCCATCACGCCTCGATGTGGCGGCAGTGGAGTGAGAATCTGATCTTCTTCACCGACGGCGGACCATTGGCGGACGAGGATCGCGAGAAGTTCACCGCGCGCGGCATCGAGATCGTCGAGAAGAAGGTCACCGCGCTGCTCGCCGGGGAGGATCGTCTCCGTGCGGTCGGCCTGGCAGACGGGACCGAGGTCGCGGTCGACGCTCTCGCCGTGGGACTGCGCTTCACCGCTCGCAGTGAACTTCTCGGATCACTCGGCCTCACCACCGTGCCGCACGCGACGGGCCTCGGCGACGTCGTCGAGGTCGACTCCTTCGGAGCCACCACCGTGGCGGGAGTGTGGGCGGCGGGCAACGTCACCGACCCGTCGGCCACGGTCATCGCCTCCACCGCGCAGGGAGCCCTCGCCGGCGCTCATGTGAACGCGAACCTCATCGCCGAGGAGTTCGACCAGGCGGTCCAGGCAGGGCGTCCCCGTCCGGCGCTGGACGGGCACTTCTGGGACGAGTTGTACCGGGAGTCGGACAAGCGGTGGAGCGGCAATCCCAACCCGACCCTGGTCCAGTACGCGGAGCACCTCTCCCCCGGACGTGCCGTCGACGTCGGATCGGGTGAGGGCGCCGACGCGGTATGGCTGGCCGAGCGCGGCTGGACCGTCACGGGAGTCGACATCTCCGAGGTCGCCGTCGAGCGGGCACGCGGACTGCACGACGGTGTGACCTGGATGGCACAGGACCTGCTGACCGATCCGCTGCCGCCGCACTCCACGGATCTGCTGACGCTGCACTACTTCGGCATCCTGCGGGACGGGCCGGCGGACGGGCTCGCGCGACTGGTCGACACCGTCGCGCCCGGCGGGACGCTGCTCATGGTCGGCCACACCCCGTCGCCCGGACACCGCTGGGCGGGGTTCGATCCCGCCGACTTCCACAGTCCTTCCTCGGTCGCGCAGTCCCTGGACCCCGCCGAATGGACGATCGTGGTCGACGAGACGCGTCCGCGGCCGGCACCGCAGGCCCCCGGTACCCCGCACATCGACGACGACATCCTCGTGGCGGTCCGTACGACCGGTTAACGTGTGCAGCCATGATCCCGGCTTCGACACTCCGCGCTCGTTTCGCTGCCGCCCTCTCCGACATGTACGGGCGGGAGGTTCCCGCGTATCGGACGTTGGTCGATGTCGCGTCGGCGGTCAACGGTGACGTAGTCGCACGCGATGGTGCCGCGGCCGAGCGCCTCGGCACCATCGACCGCGTCACGGCGGAGCGACACGGCGCCATCCGAGTCGGCACTGTCGACGAGATGCGCTCCGTTGCAGTGTTGTTCGGTGGGTTCGGCATGCATCCGGTGGGCTTCTACGATCTTCGGGACGCGGCCACTCCCATTCCGGTCGTGTCCACCGCATTCCGACCCGTCGATTCGAAAGAGCTCGCACGCAACCCGTTCCGGGTGTTCTGCTCGATGCTCGTCGTCGACGACAGGCGCTTCTTCTCCCCCGACCTGCAGTCGCGGCTGTCCCGGTCGCTTGCCGCACGGACGCTGTTCCCACCCGACCTGCTGACTCTTGCCGCCCGCGCCGCCGCGGACGGCGGCCTACCGGAACCCGACGCGTCCGTTCTGGTGCAGGGCGCCGTCTCCGTGTTCGAACTGGGAACGGATCCGGTCGATCGCGCCTGGTACGACGAGCTCGAGGCGGTGTCGTCGGTGGCAGCCGACATCGGCGGTGTGTCGTCCACCCACATCAATCACCTGACACCACGGGTGCTCGACATCGACGAGTTGTACCGCAGGATGAGCGATCGAGGCATCGAGATGATCGACCGCATCCAGGGGCCGCCTCGGTGGGACGGGCCGCCGATCCTCCTTCGACAGACATCGTTCCGAGCACTGGCCGAGCCGCGTTACTTCCGCGACGAGACGGGATCCACCTACTCGGACCGACTACGGGTGCGTTTCGGCGAGGTCGAGGCCCGCGGCGTCGCCCTGACCCGGCGCGGCCGCGAGGTTTACGACACGGCCATGATCGCGGTCGACGGGCTCGGCGACGACCAGGCCGCAACGGAATGGGCTCGACACTTCCCGCGCACCGACCGTGAGATGCACGATCGTGGGCTCGCGTACTACGTCGACGAGAACGGCTCGCTGGAGCCGATCGTGTACGAGGACTTCCTCCCCGCGTCGGCGGCAGGGATCTTCCGTTCCAACCTCACCTCGGACGGCGCCGTCGACACGGACGTGGAGGGGACGGTGTGGACCGCGGACTCCCTGGCCGGCGCTCTAGGGATGCCGGTCGTCGATCCGTACGACCTCTACGACGCCCGAGTGTCAGGCCACGGCGGATCGTGAGCGCGGAACCCATTCGTACTTGGCCGACGTCGCGCCGTGGAAGCGTGCGAGGTCGACCGCGTCGAGCATCGCCGACCGTGGGCCGGGTCTCCCCAGCTGCTTGGCGCTGACGGACAGCCTCACGACGCCTCCGCGGCGCGCCGTGCGTCCGGCACCCATGACGAGCGCTCGGCACCACCACGGCTCGCTCGATCCGGGCTCCCACACGTATCCACCGGTTCCGGTTCCGAAGCCCTCGCCGATACCGTGGACGCGCCCCCGCACGACGGTTCCTCGTTCGAGGTCCTGGATCCCGCCGAGACCGGCACAGACTCGGAACCCGACGGTCGGAAGAGCCGAGATCGCGCCGGGTGATGCCACCCACCGGGGCGGCGCGAACACCCGGGTGCGCATGCCGATCTCTTCCATGACGCGGTCCGCGGCGCGCAACCTCAACTGCGCTTCGTGCGCGGGAAGGGTGGCGAATTCGGCGCGACGCCGCTTGGTCGCGGCCTGGTCGTACCCGTGCAGCACCACGGCGTCGCCGTGATCGCGTCGTTCTCTGAGCCAGTCTTGCGTCGGGGCGTCGCGGGTCAGGCGGTACTTGTCCTTGAGCCGCGGTGCGACCAGCAGTGACAGGTCGACGTCGCGTCGGTCCATCTCTTCCGCGAACGCTGCTGCGGCGTCACGGGTTTCGTCGCGGATTCCCGATACGGACACGATCAGGCGTGCACTCATGAAAGAACCGTCGCACACCGAGGTGTACGACGGTTCGTCGATCACGTGAACGCGAGCTGAAGACTCGACTCAGAGCGTGGAGACCGGGAGCACCTTGTCGATGGCGGCCAACACCTCGGGAGCATCGGGCTCGGTGCGGGGACGGAACCGGCCCACGACCTCGCCGTCGGGCGAGACGAGGAACTTCTCGAAGTTCCACTGGATGTCACCGGCAGTGCCGTCGGCGTCGGGTGCCTGCGTCAGGATCTCGTACAGCGGGTGCCGATCGGACCCGTTGACGTCGACCTTCTCCATCAGGGGAAAGGTGACGCCGTAGGTGGTCGAGCAGAAGGTCTCGATCTCCTCGGCCGATCCGGGTTCCTGGCCACCGAACTGGTTGCACGGAACGCCGACGACCGAGAGTCCCCGCTCGGAGTACTCCTTCGCCAGCTTCTCGAGGGCGGTGTACTGGGGGGTCAGGCCACATTTCGAGGCCACGTTGACCACCAGCACAGCGCGACCCCGGTACTCCTCCAGGGAGGTCGGAGCGCCGCCGAGAGTGTTGATGCCGACGTTCTGCAGATCTGTCATGGGCTCACAGTACCGGCCGGTAACCAGTGAGCACTACACCGACGACAGTTCCCGCCGACAGTATGTCGGCGGGAACCGTGGACGTGAGTGCCTCAGCAGGAGGCCTGTGTCAGGCCTGCGTCTTGACCATGTCGGGCTTGGCCTCGGGGTCGCGGGCCTCTCCGTGTCCGTCGTCGACCATGGTGGTCTCGTCGAAGGGGATCTTGCCGGAGAGGACTTCCTTGACCCGCTCGTTGTCGATGGTCTTGGTCCAGGTGCCGACCAGCATCGTGGCGACGGCGTTACCGGAGAAGTTGGTCACCGCGCGGGCTTCGGACATGAACCGGTCGATGCCGACGATGAGGCCGATGCCGTCGAGCAGTTCGGGGCGGTGGCTCTGCAGTCCGCCGGCCAGGGTGGCCAGGCCTGCACCGGAAACGCCGGCCGCACCCTTGGAGGCGACGATCATGAACAGCAGGAGCGAGACCTGCTCGCCGATTCCGAGCGGGTTGCCCATGGCGTCGGCGATGAAGATCGAGGCCATCGTCAGGTAGATCGCAGTGCCGTCGAGGTTGAACGAGTAACCGGTGGGGACGACGACGCCGACCGTGGTGCGCTCGACTCCCACGTGCTCCATCTTGGCGATGAGGCGGGGCAGAGCCGACTCGGAGGACGAGGTGGCGACGATGAGCAGGTACTCGCGGGCCAGGTACTTGACCAGCTTGAAGATCGAGACGCCGGAGACGAAGCGCAGGATCGTGCCGAGGACGCCGAAGACGAAGATGGTGCAGGTCAGGTAGAAGGCCAGCATCAGGGTGGCGAGCTGGATGACGGCGTCGAAGCCGGTGTCACCGACGACCTTGGCGATGGCGCCGAAGGCACCGATCGGGGCGAGCCACAGGATGCCGGCGAGGATGCGGAAGACCAGCTTCTGGATCAGGCCGATGCCGCGGAGGATCGGTTCGCCCGTCTTGCCCATGGCCTGCACGGCGAAGCCGACGAGCAGTGCGACGAACAGGGTCTGCAGGACGCTGCCCGCGGTCAGCGAGGACAGCAGCGACGTCGGGATGATGCCCTGGAAGAACTCCAATGTTCCGCCGCCCGCGTGGGCCTGGTCGGCGTACTTGGCACCGGCATCGGAATCGGCCGGGATGTTCAGTCCCGATCCCGGCTGGATGAGGTTGCCGACGACCATGCCGATGGCGAGAGCGAAGGTCGACATCGCGATGAAGTAGCCGAGGGCCAGGCCACCGACCTTGCCGACGCTGGCGGCTGCCTTGACCGATCCGATGCCCAGCACGATGGTGCAGAAGATGACCGGGCTGATCATCATCTTGATCAGCGAGACGAACATCGTCCCGAGAACGCCGAGGCTGGATCCGAGATCCGGAGCCACGAGGCCGACGATCACGCCGCCGACGACGGCGATGATCACGGCGATGTAGAGCCAGTGGGTCTTGTCGCGCTTCTTCTTGGGCGGCGGTGTGGAGTCGTACGGTTCAGCGTCGATGCTGGCGGTCATGGTTGTCCTTACGATCGTGGCGTGAGGTGGATCACGCTTGTCTGACTGGAATGGTGGTCCATGATCGTGACTCGAGTCACGTATTAGTTCGTTTCGTTCATGTGTAGTGCAGTCACGCACATCACGCGGGCAGAACAGTCGATCCCGGAGGCATCGTTGACCAGCACGAACACCCGTCGCGGCCGCAGCGTCGCTCGGCAGCTGTTTCTCGGACAGCTCGCCGTGGTGGTGCTGCTGGTGACGCTCGGCGGCGCCGCGGCCCTGGTCGACGCGCGCCGCGACAGCGACGACGGGATCCGCCGCGAGGTCGTCGACATCGCCGTCTCCGTCGCCACCGCACCCTCGACCGTCGACGCGCTCGAGTCCGCCGATCCGACGGCGATGCTGCAGCCGGTCACCGAACGCGTGCGCCGATCGACGGGCATGGATTTCATCGTCGTCATGGCGCCCGACCGCACCCGCTTCACCCACACGACCACGGAACTGATCGGCGGGAAATTCACCGGCAACATCGACGAGGCGCTCGCGGGCGCCACGTTCACCGAGACCTATCGGGGCTCACTGGGGCCGTCGATCCGGGCGGTGACTCCGGTCCTCGACGGTGACCGTGTCGTGGGGCTGGTCTCGGCCGGCGTCACGCGAGCGAAGATCTCGGACCAGTTCGTCGCCGGGCTTCCTGCGGTCGGCGGCATCATCGCGGCCGCGCTGGCCGTGGCGATCGCGGCCAGCTACCTCCTCAATCGGCGCCTGAACAGCCAGACGCTCGGATTGGCCCCCGACGAGCTGCGGAGCATGTACGACCACCACGATGCCGTTCTGCACTCCATCGGCGAGGGCCTGGTGGTGTGGGGCGACGGCCCCGAAGCGGAGCTCGTCAACGACGAGGCGCGGCGGTTGCTCGACCTCCCCGACGGGGCCGTGACCCGAGACATGCTTCCGGAGTCGTTGCGTCGCCTCGGCGAGGACACGGTGCGCGACGAGATGCACCTCACGTCGACCCGGGTGCTGGTGGTGGCGCAGGATCCCGTGCTCCGCGGGTCACGCCGCCTCGGCACGGTCACGGTGATGCGTGATCACACCGAGCTCCAACGGGTGCTCGGCGAACTCGACTCGATGACGTCGTTCGCGGAATCGCTCCGCTCGCAGGCGCACGAGTCGGCGAACCGTCTGCACACCGTCATCACGATGGTCGAGCTGGGCCGCACCGAGCAGGCCGTCGAGTTCGCGACGCAGGAACTCGCCTTGTCGCAGAACCTCATCGACCGGCTCATGAGCACGGTGCAGGAGCCGGCGGTCGCGGCTCTGCTGCTGGGCAAGGTGAGCCAGGCAGCCGAGCAGGGCGTCGAACTGACCGTCACGGAGGACACTGCGCTGACCGACACCGCGGCGTTCGACCGACGCGAATTGGTCACTCTCGCCGGAAATCTGATGGACAATGCCATCGATGCTGCAAAACAATCGGACGACCCGTGGGTGGAGGTGACCGTGCGCGAGAGCGAGACGGACCTCGTGATCCAGGTGGCGGACAGCGGACCCGGAATGGACGCCGAGGCGCTGGCCAAGGCCCGCACGCGTGGCTACTCCACGAAGTCCGGATCCCGCGGGCTCGGGCTCGCGCTGGTCTCCCAGGTCATCCATCGCCACCACGGAACCCTGACGTCGGAGCGGACGTACGGTTCGGTGGTCACCGCCACCATCCCGCTCCTTGCGGTCCGCGAGGCGTCGACACCGCATGAGTGAGAACATGATCCGCGTTCTGATCGTCGAGGACGAGCCACTCATCGCCGAAGCGCACGCGAGCTACGTGGGCAGAGTCCCCGGTTTCGTCGCGGCCGGGGTCGCACACACGGCCGCCGCCGCGATGCGTGCGGCGGCCAAAGCCATCGCCGACGGCTCCCCGTTCGACCTGGTCCTCCTCGACATCGGGCTGCCGGACGCCAACGGGATCGACGTCGCGGCCGCTCTCGGCGGGCTCCGGCCCGGTCCCGACGTCATCGCCATCACCTCCGAACGCGATCTCGCGATCGTCCGGAGCGCGGTCGCGCACGGCGTGGTGCTGTACCTGCTCAAGCCGTTCACCTTCGCGGCGTTCCGCGACAAGCTCGAGCGGTACAACGAGTTCCGCACCGCTCTGCGGGACGGTGAATCCGCGGTCAGTCAGCGCGACATCGACCGTGCGATGGCGTCGCTCCGCACTGCCGACGAACGCGCGGCCTCCCCCAAAGGCATTGCTCCCCAAACTCTCACCGAGATCTCGAACAGCGTGCGAGCGCAGCCCGACGGGCTGGGGGCCTCCGAGGCCGCCAAGGCCGTCGGTGTGTCCCGCGTGACGGCGTGGCGATACCTCGAGCGCCTCGCCGACGACGGTCTGGTGGACCGACACACCGAGTACGGCAAGGCCGGCCGGCCCCAGGTGCGGTATCGCTGGCGCTAGCCGGTCGAGACGGGAACCGTGCGCGTCAGGAACGCCACCTGGTCGGCCACGACCCGCTCGAACCCCTCCCCGACGTAGATGTCGAAGTGCCCGTACGGGTACACCTCGATCTGCCCCCGCGGCGCCTTCGCCGCATGTCGCAGAGTCGCTTTCGTGGGCGCCACCGTGTCGGGATCGCACACGCAGAACAGCACCGGCGCGGTGATGCGCTTCGCCGCACGCCCCGGGAAGTAGCGGGTGATGGCGAGCACGAACCGCGCCGCGACCTCGTTGGAGAAGGTGGACCCGTCCGGCTGTAGCGCGAGGTAGCCGCTCAGCGCATCGGGACTGGCCATCAGAGCGGTTCCGCGGTGCTCCGCGGCCAACGCCACCATCACCGGTGGCTTGCCGCGGAGCGAGCCCAGGACGTCGCGCAGGGCGAGCGGGGTGATCTTGAGAGTGGTGACCAGAGGTGTCGCCCTCGCGGATGCCAGACCGTCCGTGAACGGGCACTGCGAGACGACCGCGGCGATCCCGCCGTCGCGCGCCGCCGCCTCGAGGACGTGCCCGCCTCCGAACGACGAGCCCCACAGGATGATCCGCGCGGGATCGATCCGATCGAGGGAACGGGCATACGCGATCGCGGCCGCCCAGTCGTCCAGCTGCCGGCCGATGTCGAGCAGCTGGCGCGGCTCGCCGCCGCTTCCTCCGAAGTGCCGGTAGTCGAAGACCAGGCATGCGTAGCCCGCCTCGGTGAAACGCTCCGCGAACGCGTCGAGTCGCATCTCGCGGACTCCGCCCAGACCGTGACCGAGAACGATGATCGGTTGGTTCGGTGATGCGTTCTCGGGCCGGTACAACCATGCGGCGCACGTGGTCCCGTCGGACGAGAACTCGACATCACTACGACTGCTCACGGCGGTTCTCCTCGGGATCGGCACGCCGGACGCGGCGCGAAACCCCGGCGGCTTACCCTGCCGCACCGACCTCCGCGGGCGCAATGGCTCCTGTACGTTCCACAACCCAGGCGTACTCGAAGGCGATTTCTTTCCATTTTTCGTACCGGCCGCTCACGCCTCCGTGACCCGCACTCATCTCCGTCTTCAACAGGATGGGCTCGGACCCGGTGTTCTTCACGCGCAGCGCCGCGATCCACTTCGCCGGCTCGACGTAGAGGACACGGGTGTCGTTGATCGACGTGATCGCCAGGATCGCCGGGTAGGCCTTCTCCTCCACGTTCTCGTAGGGGCTGTACGACTTCATGTAGTCGTAGACGTCCCTGTTCTCCAACGGGTTTCCCCACTCGTCCCACTCGATGACGGTGAGCGGCAGCGACGGATCGAGAATGGACGTCAGCGGATCCACGAACGGCACGTTGGCGAGGATCCCGGCAAAGAGTTCGGGCGCCAGATTGGCGACGGCACCCATCAGCAGACCGCCCGCGCTGCCACCGTCGGCCACCATCCGATCGGCTGTGGTGACGCCGGTGTCGACGAGATGGCGTGCACACGCGACGAAGTCGGTGAACGTGTTCTTCTTGTTCAGCATCTTGCCGTCCTCGTACCACAGACGGCCCATCTCACCGCCGCCGCGCACGTGGGCGATGACGAAGACGATGCCGCGGTCGAGCAGGGACAGCCTCGACACCGAGAAGCCGGGATCCATACTGGCTTCGTAGGATCCGTAGCCGTACAGCAGGGTGGGTGCCGGTCCCTCGACGTCGACACGCTTGATCACCGACAGCGGCACCTCGGTGCCGTCCTCGGCCGTCGCCCATTCCCGCGACTGCGTGTATCGGGCCGGATCGAAGTCTCCGAGGACCGGCTGCGACTTGCGCAGGATCCGCTCGCCCGTCGCGAGGTCGTAGTCGTACACCCGCGACGGCGTGATGAAGGACGTGTACCCGAAGCGCAGCAGCGGTGCGTCCCACTCCGGATTCGACCCGAGACCCACGGAGAACAGTTCCTCGTCGAATTCGAGTTCGTGGCGCTCACCGAACCCGTCGTCGTCGAGGTGCCACAACGCCATGCGCGGCACGGCGTCCCGACGGTATGAGAGCACGAGGTGTCGCCCGAACGCGTCCACGTCCTCGAGTCGGACATCGTCGCGGTGCTCGATCAGGATCGTCATCGCGGACGGGTCCTCGACAGGCGCATCGGCGAGAACGAAGTTCTCGGCCTTCACCCCGTCGACGACGTCGTTGTGCAGGATCAGGAAGCGGTCCTGTCCGCCGACCACCGCGTGCTCGGCGCTGTACTCGACACCGTCACGACGCGGCAGGATCACCGTGAACTCACCGGTGGGGTCGTGAGCATCGAGGTACCAGCCCTCCGTGGTGACCTTCGACCCCACCCAGATCATCAGGTACTTCTCGCTGCGCGTTTCACCGAAGCTGACCCAGTACGACTCGTCGGGCTCGTGGAAGATCACCACGTCCTCGGTCGTCGGGGTGCCGATCCGGTGCCGCCACACCTTGTCGGGGCGCCACGACTCGTCGACCGTCTGATAGAAGAGGTACTGCTGATCGGCGGACCAGGTGGCGCCGGGTGCCGTCTGTGCGATCTCGTCCGGGAACAGGTCACCGGTGCGGAGATCCTTGATGCGCAGCGTGTACCGCTCGTCCCCCTCGGTGTCGACGGAGTAGGCGAGCAGATGCCCGTCCTCGCTCAGCGAGAACGCACCGATGGAGAAGAACTCGTGACCCTCGGCGAGGATGTTCGCGTCGAGCACGACTTCCTCGCCCGGCACGTCGACGCCGGCGTCGAGCGACGGAGGCGTCCAGTCGTCGGGCGAGGCGACCGGGCACCGGCACTGCATGCCGTAACTCTTGCCCTCGAGCGTGCGACCGTAATACCACCACTGCCCGCGACGCGTCGGTACCGAGAGATCGGTTTCTTGCGTCCGCGACTTGATCTCGTCGAAGATCTTCTCGCGCAACGGCTTCAGGTGGGCGGTCTGCGCCTCGGTGTAGGCGTTCTCGGCTTCGAGGTACGCGACGACCTCGGGATCGGACTTCTCGCGCAGCCACTCGTACTCGTCGACGACCACATCGCCGTGATGCGTGCGCGTCGTGGGCACCGTCTTCGCGATCGGTGCCATGGGCCCGTTGGGGGAGGTCGAGCCGTTCAGGGAAATCGAGTCGGTCACGGGGTCACCCAATCGTCGAAGGAAAGTCCCGAGATGCGTTCGTACGCATCGATGTAGCGGGCACGAGTACGGTCCACGATGCTCGGCGGCAGTGGCGGCGGAGCGTCGTCACCGTGCCGGTCCCACCCCGACTCCCCCGTGAGCCAGTCGCGGACGAACTGCTTGTCGAAGCTGGGCTGGACCCGGCCCTCCGTGTAGCCGTCGAGCGGCCAGTACCGGGAGGAGTCCGGAGTGAGGACCTCGTCGGCGAGCACGAGTTCGCCGTCGGAGTCGAGACCGAACTCGAACTTCGTGTCGGCGAGGATGATTCCTCGACCGGCCGCGAATTCGGCGGCGCGCGCGTAGATCTCGAGTGTCGCGCTGCGCAGCTTCTCCGCGGTGCCGGCTCCGACCGTCCGCACGACCGCGTCGAAGTCGATGTTCTCGTCGTGGTCGCCGATCTCGGCCTTGCTGGCCGGCGTGAAGATAGGCTCGGGAAGCTTGCTCGCCTCGGTCAGACCGTCGGGCAACGCGACTCCGCACACGGATCCGGTGGCGCGGTAGTCGATCAATCCCGATCCCGTCAGATACCCACGAGCCACGCACTCGACGGGCGCCATCGTCAGGGCTCGGACGACGAGTGCCCGGCCCAGGACTTCCTGCGGAATGCGGGGGTCGTCGGCATCGCCCGCGAGATGATCTCGAACGCCGAGCTGCGCGAAGAAGAACACGCTCATGGCGGTCAACACCCGCCCCTTGTCGGGAATCGGCGTCGACAACACGTGGTCGTAGGCGGAGATCCGGTCGCTGGCCACCAGCAGGAGGTACTCGTCGTCGATCCGGTACAGATCGCGGACCTTACCGGCGGCCAGGTGTGGGTACTGGGAAAGAGAAGGGCGCACGTCGATCGAGCGTAGTCGTGCCGGGATCCGCCGTGGTGGCGGTATCTGGCAGTCTGCGAAGGGAGCCTCGGTAGCGAGGCGAACGAAGGAGTGTGGCGGTGACGACGACGGACAGGGTGCAGGTCGGATTCCGGTCCGAACGCGGGCCGATCCTCGCTGCCCTCATGCTGTGCAACTCGCTGGTCGCGCTGGACTCGACGATCATCGCGACGTCGGTTCTGACCATCGTCGACGACCTGGGCGGCTTCTCGCAGTTCCCGTGGCTGTTCTCGGTGTATCTGCTCGCGCAGGCGGTCACCGTTCCGATCTACGGCAAGCTGGCCGACCTGTTCGGCCGCAAGCGGCTCGTGTTGTTCGGGATCGCGGTCTTCGCCGTCGGATCGGTGCTGTGCGGTCTGGCCTGGAGCATGCCCTCGCTGATCGTCGCCCGCGCGATCCAGGGAATCGGGGCCGGCGCGATCCAGCCGATGGTCCAGACGATCGCCGGCGACATCTACACGGTCCGCGAGCGCGCCAAGGCCCAGGGCTATCTCGCCAGCGTGTGGGCGATGTCGTCCATCGTCGGCCCGACGCTCGGCGGACTGTTCTCCGAGTACCTGTCGTGGCGGTGGATCTTCTTCGTCAACATCCCGCTGTGCGCCGTCGCGGCCGTGATGTTGATGCGCAAGTTCGACGAGAAGCCCGCGGAGGCGCGCACACGAGGAGGCATCGACTACACGGGTGCGGCTCTACTGACGGTCGGCGCCGGCGCCGTGATCCTGGGGTTGCTCGAGGGCGGCCAGTCGTGGGCGTGGAACTCCCCGACGTCCGTGGCGGTGTTCGCCCTCGGTGCCGCCTGCCTCGGGGTATTCGTCCTGGTGGAACGCCGCGTCGAGACACCGATCCTGCCCCTGTGGGTCCTGACGCGCCGCGTCCTGGTCGCCACCAGCGCGGTCGGTGCGGTGATCGGTTCCATCGTCCTGACCCTGACCACGTACGTTCCGACGTTCGTCCAGGGCGTCCTGGGCTTCGGAGCGTTGGCCGGTGGTTTCACGCTGGCGCCGCTGCTGTTGTCCTGGCCGTTGATGTCGTCGCAGTCCGGCCGGCTCTACCTGCGGATCGGTTTCCGTCGCACCGCCGTGATCGGTGCGTGCATCGTCGTTGTGGGAGCGTTCCTGACACTGGGCTGGACCGAGACGTCGCCCATCTGGCAGATCTGCCTCGGCGCATTGGTGATCGGAGCCGGGATGGGCCTGGTGGCCAGCCCCGCGCTGATCGCGGCGCAGTCGAGCGTCGACTGGTCCGACAGGGGCGTCGTCACCTCGACCAACACGTTCGCGCGGTCGATCGGGAGCGCTGTCGGAATCGCGGTGTGCGGCGCCATCGTGAATGCCAACGTGGGTGCAGATCCGTCACCGGCCGATCTTGCCGACGCGATCCACCTGGTCTTCTACACCGTCGTCGCGGGCGCCGTCCTGATGCTGGTGGCCGCGTTCGCGATGCCGCCGATGTCCGGTCAGAGTCCGACGCGCTCGAGCAGTGCTTCGAATTCTTCCTGAGCCTGCGCCTCGGTCTTGCCCTCGCGGAGCGCTCGGCGGTACCCGGCTAGAGCCATCGCCTCGTAGCGGCGGTAGGAGGCCAACCATTCCTCGGCCTTCTCCCGCCAGTAACCGATGACCGAACACTGACGAGTGGTGAAGCCCCACTGTTTGCGAACGTGAGAGCGCACCAAGCGGGACGAACGTGCCTCGCCCGCGAACCACAGGTATCCGACGCCGTCGGGACGATCGAAGGACGCCACCGCGTCGGGCAGAACGCTGGGGGTCAGCCCGTTGCCGGTACCGATCCGCCACTCGACCGTGACGTCGCTGTCGACGGCGAGTTCCTGGACGTCGGCTCCGTCCAGAACTTCGAGGATCACGTGAGTACGCAGCCCCGGCCGACGGGTCTCGAGCGCACGCGCGACGGCGGGCAGCCCTGTCTGGTCGGCGACGAGCACCTGCCAGTCGGTGTTCTCGGGGCAGCAATACCAGCTCCGCGGACGCGAGAGCACCACGCTGTGACCCGGCTGCACCGACCGTGCCCAGGACGAGGCCACGCCGGTCTCGTGCAACACGAAGTCCACGGTCACAGTGGAGTCGTCGCGGGTACGCACCGTGTAGTTGCGGCACTCGGGACGCGTCGCCACGTCGTGGTAGCCCCAGGTCCCGCCGACCAGGGTCATCGGAGGCAGTGTCGCCTCGACCGAGGAGGGGAAGTGGATGGTCACGCATTCGTCCGGTGCGTCCAGGCCGGCGTAGTAGCGCAGAGAAGACCCGCCGAACACCACGCGCACGAGGTTCGGTGACAACCTGCTCACCGACTGGACCGTCGCGGCGTAGAAGCCCGGCTCGACGATGGAGTCCGCGTCGATCTCGAACGCCGTGGACATCGCAACCCCCTCGCCTGGACTCCGATCCCTGCGGAATCGATCTGTAAGGCGAGCCTAACCATGGCTGGGGCGGAGCGCAATGGTCTCGTCGGATCGATCCTTGTAGGTGAGTTGTCCCAGAAGGCGGTGCGCGGGCGGTCAGCGGTATCGGCCAGACTTGATCTATGCAGACGATGGAGCTGAGACAACTGCCTCTCGCTGGGCTTGCACGCGCCCGACGAATGCTTCGCACTCTGGATGTCACCACCGGGATCGACAGTCGAATCACCCGCCGGAATTTCGGTCGCGACGGGGTCAGCTCGGCGTCGAGCTCCCGACGCAACCATGTGCTCGTTGCGCCGCCCGGCCAGGGCAACGTGGGAGATCAAAGCATGGTCGAAGCATTCTGCGAGAATTCCGTCCACCCAGTCGTCCTGGTCACTCGGTACGCCGACGATCTGTCCGTGCCCGCCGATCTGGCGAATCGCGTCAGCATCGTTCCCATCGACGGACTCCTCAACGGGCGTGGACGGCTACACGCCAAGGCAGTTCGGCGATTCACCGCGCTGCTCGGGGACGCGCGGACAGTTTCCGTGATCGGCGCTGACATCATGGACGGGGCGTACAACCCCAGAACCTCTGTGCGCCGTTCGGACATAGCCACGTGCGCTCGAAGGGCCGGGTTCGACACACGAGTGATCGGATTCAGCTGGAGCAGTCATCCAACGCGGTCGGCTCTACGTTCGCTGCGCACTGCAGGGGACGCGGGCGTCCGACTGTGCCTTCGCGATCCGCTGTCGGCCGAACGCGCTCGCGTCGACGGGGTGAGCGGCGTGGTGGAGACTGCCGACATAGTCTTCGCCGCGACATCCGTGTCACCCATTGCACGTTCCTCCCTGGTCCCGTTCGCCGGCGCTTACGCAGTGGTCAACGCCAGCGGCCTTCTCGCGTCGCACGTCCGGGCCGATGATCTCGCGCGGGTTGTGGTTCATCTGGTCGAGCGCGGACTCCCGGTCCTTCTACTGCCTCATGTGATCCGCCCACTCACGGGCGACCGTGAGGCGTGCAGAGCCGTCCTACGTGCCGTCGACCCCGCCCACTCGGACTCCGTCGCTCTATGGGAGGGCGACGTCGTGTCACCCGCCGAGATCCGTGGCATCGCGGAGGGAGCGACCGTGGTCGTTACCGGACGAATGCACCTGGCAATAAATGCGCTCTTCAGCGGAGTCCCAGCGCTGATACTCGCCTCGCAAGGAAAGGTGGAGGGCTTAGCGCGACTGTTCGATCGCGACGAACTCTGCCTCGACGCCGGACCCGGTGCGGCAGAACGCATAACAGCTGCTCTCGACGCAATACTCGCCGACCGCGAGTCGGTCTCGAATGACCTGCGCGCCCGGCTGCCCCGCGTTCGGCGGTCTGCGCTCGACAATCTGCACGGGCTCGACAGCGCCCACTGAGGCAGTAACAAAATTGTAATTTGTTCGCGCGGCCCGATTGTGGCACGGATGCCGATCGACGACGTCGAGCGAGGCGTAACTAGGGTAAAACGAACACGAACCAATCAGTCCGTTTAATTCTCCTGACCAAAACAATCCATTGCACGGTTCGAGCCGCAGCCGTTACTCGATCGGCGATCCGTCGCGGTTGTCCTCCGTAGTGCCATCCCTTTACTGTGAGCAAAGGCATCGTTGAAATGTGCCGTCGGGGCGCGGGAATTCGATCACTCGACGGACTCACGTCCGCAGTACGAAGGATGTTCGATGAAAGACGACATACTGTCGACGGTAGTTCCGCCGGGATCAAAGGTTCTGTGGGTTGCGTCTTCCGGAGGCCACTTCGCACAATTGTCTCGCTTCGCGGATGCGTCGGCCGCACACGCCGATTCCCGCTGGGTAACCTTCGATACACCTCAGACGCAGGGTGCTGCAACACGATTCGAGAAGACGTACTTCCCCTATGTTGCCCCGCGCGACTGGCGGGGTGTCGGGCGTGCGGCCGCGCTCACCAAATCCCTCCTCGCTCGTGAGCACTTCGACATGTGCATCAGCACGGGGGCCGCTCTGGCCCTCGGGGTATTGCCGGTCGCGGCAGCACGCGGAATCTCTACGCATTACATCGAATCGGTCTCCCGAGTGGCCGGGCCCTCCGTGACCGGCCGACTTCTGCATCGCGTGCCTCGCATCAATACATACACACAGCACCGGTCATGGGCTGGAAAAAATTGGGAATGGATCGGATCGGTGCTCGACACCTGGACATCGCATCCTCGTCACGACGTGGTGACTCCGCGGAAGATCTTTGTGACACTGGGGACGATCAAGCCGTATCGCTTCGACAGAGCGATCGACGCAGTGCTGGGCGTGACGCGACCGGACGACGACGTGGTCTGGCAACTCGGTTGCACGACGCGGCACGACCTACCGGGCACAGTCCACAACGAGATCTCACCGGCAGCATTCCATCACTACGCCGCCACATCCGACATCACGGTCACGCATGCCGGAGTCGGGAGCATCATGCAGTTGCTCGACATGGGCATCACCCCGTCGATAGTCGTGCGCGAGCGAGAAGCCTCGGAACATGTCGACGATCACCAGCGTCAGATCGCAGACGAGATGACCAGACGAGGGTTGGCTTTCGAGCTCGACCTGTCGGCCCCCGATCGCGTCACCTTGGACAGATCAGCTCGGCGAATCGCTCTGGCCGCCTGATTATCCGACCGTCCCGGCGCGCTTCGCACGCACGAGATGGACGGTGGAGATCACCGAACGGATGTCGGATCGCACCCGCGCAGACAACCCGCACACGACGGCGAGACAGACGGCGAAGACGCCGGCCCGACAGACAGCCACAAGGGCTCCGGCATCGATCAGGTCCTCGAGGGGCATGAGGTACGCGGTGGCCGCACAGATCGAATAGGTCACGACGGCACGGAATCCGGACCAGAACATGGCACCGGTCGGCGCCGATGTCACACGCGATATCCACCACAGTCCCAAAGGCCAACTGACAATCGAACCGAGTGCGAAACCCCACGCCACCGCGATAGGTGACACCAGCGATCCCGCCACGATGAACGCAACGGTGAATGCTCGACTGACGAGAGTGAACCGGAGATTCGATCCCGGCAGCCCCTTGGAAAGAAACACCCAATACGTCGCGTAGGACGCGACCTGCGCCGCGCCCGCGATCAGCAAAACCTGAAGGTACGGAACGGCCGGCACCCACTGCGCACCGAAGACCGTGTTCATCAACCACGTCGCATTGGCCCATGCGAGAGCGAATGCAGCGAGAAGAACGTGCATCAGGATGGCCTGGCCACGGAGAAGGAACGCCGAATACCGGTCGTCGTCCTCGTCCAAGCGTCGAAGAATCGGGAGCGCGACACTCGTCGCCGGAGCCTGGATCTGGTTCAGAGGGGACGTGAAGATCTGGAATGCCCGGTCGTACAGCCCGAGGCTGACCGAACCGAATCGGGCTCCGATCAAGACCGAGTCGACATTACGACTGACGTATGCGACCAGTTGCGTGGCCACCACGTTCCCGCCGAAACGGAGCAGGTGCCCCATGTCGTGGCCACGCCGCGGGAGACCGGGCCACCACCGAGACACCACCGGTCCAGCAACAGCCACGGTTGCCGACTGCACTATGACCTGGGCGATCAGCGCGTGATACTCCCAGCCCGCCAGCGCGCCCACAACCGCGACACCGATGCCCATCAGTTGTGCGGCGACGTCGATCAACGCGAGCGAACCGAATCTCAGGTTCCTGTTCAGACGGACGCGAAACTGTGTCGAGAATCCGCTCATCAGGAAAGTCACCGACAAACTGAGCGCTATCACCCGCAGTTCAGGCCGGTCGTAGAACGCCGAAATCACGCCGGAACAGGCAGCAACCACCGCTCCCAGGGCAAGACCGATCCCGGTGTTGATCCAGAACAGGTTGGACTGCTGCCGATGGGTGAGCACCTTCGCTTGCAGAGCTGCCGAGGAGAGGCCGAAGTCTCGAAGCAGCTCGCCCACTCCGATGATGGCGGTGACCATGGCGATGAGCCCGTATTGCTCGGGTCCGAGCAACCGGGACAACACGATCAGACCGAGAAGCTGGACCACGATCTTCGATACCTGTCCACCGAACGACAACGCGGCACCGCGAGCCGCCGTACGTCCCAACGATGTTTCCGAAATATTCGTGGGTTCTGTCATGTACCCGTGTACTCGTTCGTCCGCACGCTCCGTTCACGCTGTGCATGCCGCACCGGTGACAGCGCGACGACCACGCCCAGCAGGATCCAGAAGGGCACCGGCAACCCCCGATTGGTGAAGACCGGAACGATGAAGGCAGACGCGACACTGCACGCGAACAGGGTCATTACCGGTGCAGACATACGCGACGCCGAGCGGTACAGGACCGACGCGATCGCTGCGATGACGAGGACGAACACCACCATGGCCGGGACCCCGAATGACAACGCGACACCCAGCCACTGCGACTCCGCCGAGCCCCAGGCGAGAACCGGAGGCCTCGCCGACGACCCGAAGACGTCAGCCCCCCAACCTGTGACCGGTCGGTCCGCGATCGCGGGTAACGTTTGCTCGGTCCAGACCCGGTAGCGGTACGCGAGAGTACTAGGGATCCACGAACTTCCCGGATCGGCGACGGGCCCTGTGGGCGGTCCGCTACTCGTCCGGGCCGGAGTCGTCTGCTGATCGACTCGGGCCTGCAAGACCGGCCTGGTGAGAACGAACGATAGCGCGCCGGCCACGATGCCCGAGGTACTCAGGAAAACGAGTGGGCGCCACCCGCCGGCCACGGCCGTGACGAGACACAGGGCGGCCGCGGTTGCGATCACCGAGATGGTGGCTGACGCCAGCGCACCCGCGATCGCTGCTACGGCGGCCGTCCACACCATTACCAGAGCACTCCGGCGGCGCGGCCGCATGAGCAGAACGCAACCCACGGCCGCGAGAATCGCGCAGAAATACATTCCGGCACCGGTCCAGTGGCCGATGAAGGCGGTCGAACGCAAGGTGCGACCGTCGTCGATCCGATCCGACAATCCGCCCGCAGGCGCAACGGTCAGCACCAGTCGTGCGAGATCCCTCGATGCGAGCTGAGCCAGTGCGGCTACCGCGCTCGGAACGACCGGAATGGTGAAGGCCACCAGCAGAGCCATCGCGTCGGTGCGGTGGCGTACGACGAGCCGCACCGCTGCGTATCCGACGAGGAAGTAGAGCGGATAGATCGCGTTGGTGATGCTCGCCTGGATGTCGGATGTCGCTACGTTCCACAACTCGACAGCGACGGACAGCCCCACGAACGCGAGAAGAGCGACGTCCGACAAGAGCGGGCGGATGCGGGGCGTGGTGCGTCGACTGTGCGCCGTCCAGGCCAGGACGAGAGCCGCGAAGACGAGTATGTGCCACGGGCGCAACGGAATTCCCGGGACGATCGAACGCACGCCCACGGCCGCAGAGGCGGTTCCCAGGAGAAGCCCGACGACGGCAGGTGCATTTTTCATGCGCGCACCGCCTCTGCAGCATCGACTACCGCGTCGACCCGGCGCTCCCATGTGTGGTCATCTGCCACCGACTGCCGGGATGCCTGAATGTCGCGCGGGGAACGCCCGAAGCCTTCCGGGTGCTCGAGGATAGCGACGAGGTCCTGCTCGGTTCGGTAGAGATGGACGGCGGCTCCGGACGATTGCAACGCGCGCGCATCGGCGGAGGGAGTACACACGATCTCGAGACCGAGTCCTGCGTACTCGTAGAGCTTGAGCGGGCTGTGATACATGGTAGAACTCGACGACGCTCGGTGCCCGGCGATTCCTACATCCCAACCCGCCATGCGCTTGATCGCATCTGCCTGTGGGAGTCGGCCGGCGAACGACACGAACTCGGTCCACCCGGCGGTCTCGACCAGTTCGCGGAGATCGGCCAGCGCCGGGCCGTCGCCGATGATCTCGACGGCTACCGGTCGGCCGTCGACGAGTACCTTCTTCTCGCACAAGTGTTTGCAGATCGACGCCACCACCGTGTTCAGATCGTGCCATGCCACCACGGACCCGACGAAGCCGAAGGTGAAGTGCGTCGCCGTGGTCCGGGGCACCGTCAGGAGCGACGAATCCAGCCCGTTCGGCACCACGAGAATCCTGGAACGATCGAGTCGCGCGAAGTCGACCAGCTCCGAAGCGAGCGAATCGCTGACAGCGACAACAACATCAGCGCGCCGTAGAACGTGACGCTCGATAGCTCGGGTCAGCCACTCCGCCTTCGATATGTTTCGATCACGTGAGGTCTCCCGCGAGAGAATGCCGTTGGCTTCGACGACTCGAACGGCACTGCGTTTGTAGCGGTGGAACGATGTCAAAGATTGGAATACGGACAACCTCTCATAGAGGACGGCCGGACACTCCCGACCACAACTGAGCGCAAACGTCACCAGACCGGACCAGACCATGATTACGCATCTGACGACATCCACCGTCACAGTGCGCGCAGTACCGATGTTCTGATACTGGGTCTGCTCGACACGGGAAAAGCGCCCGAGCAATGGGAATTCGGACGCGAGGAACAACCGCGTTCCGATGTTCCGTTCCCCCGCGGCGCGCAGGAAGTTCAGAATGTGAGTTCTCGGCCCCGGCGTGTTGGAGGGGCTGCCGAGCGAGATCCGCACGCCGCCGACAAGATAGTGAAGCATCGTCCGATCCTCGCTGTCGTGACCTCCCAGAACGCGTCGATACGCGGCCGAATGTCCGGCACCCACGTCGGCCAGATCCCGCCCGACGAAACGAGGGCGAGCTCCCGCAGCACGTGCGGCAGAGGCGTCGAGGGCGTCGGACAGGTCCCCGGGTGTCACGCTCGGCCCTTCGTAGAGATGAAGCCACTCCGCGCCGACTTCGTCGCGTATCAGCTCGGTGCTCGGCGTGCGAGGCGCGACGACCGTGCGTGCCATGCTCAGCGCCAGCAGCAGGGCGCCAGAGTTGTGCATCGCCCGATACGGCAGGACCACCACGGACGACTGTCGCACTTCCGCTGCGAGGTCTTCGTCGGAGAGATACCCGAACTTCGTCGTCACGTTCGACCTCGATTCGGCGAAGGCGCTCACCCGAGCGACCACGTCGACGCTCTTCGGCTTACCTACTATCCGAAGTGAAGCATCGCGTCGGGTCAATTCGTCGAACGCGGACGTGAGATCGTCGAGGCCCTTGTAGTCCCTGATGAGGCCGAAGTAGAGCAGAACCCCGTTGCCCTGACCACCCACGGGCGAGAAGTTCGGGAAGTCGCGATAGTGGTTGTGCGGAATGACGAAGGTCGGCAGTGAGCCGTCGACGGGCGTCGCCGAGTTCAGAACGATATTCGCACGTGTCAACGATGCCAACATAGCGACGAGGAACCGCTCGAGTGTCCTGACGCCTTCATGCGGTGCGATGTTGTGCACGGTTCGGAACACAGGAGTGCGTGTCAGCGCGATACGGGAAGCCAGTGCTGCCGTACCTACTCGCTTGAGAGCCGTTCGAGTCGGGGTACTTCCCCGCATCAAGAATTCCGGCCAGTGCACGTGCAGTACGTCGTAGTGGCCGAAAAGCGCGGTCCGCCACGAGAAAGGCAACACGACGATGTCATCCCGGCTCGAGGCCATCATCAGATCGATGAACCCGGTGGTCCCGTCGGGCGCGGACAAGGCATGCAGAGCCACGAGTGGCCCCGCTCGGGTGCCGCGGCGCGACCGTCGTGCGAGGACAGGAACCCTCACGATGCGGAGCAGTCCGGCACGTCGACCGTCGCTGTTCCGTCCAACGTCTGCGGCTGGATCGGCACACGCGCGGCGCCGGGCGCCGTCGGCTCGACCAGGTCGAGGACGATCGTCTTGGTCTGCCCCGGCTCGACGACCAGTGGAGTGTAGAAGAGCGGGTGGTTGCGTTCCTGACCGGTCAAGAGCAACGCCTGCTGCCCGTCGACGGTTGCCTTCTTCAGCGTCGACCCGGTGGTGGTGAAGATGCCGACGACGGAGCGGTTGGTTCCAGGTGGGCCTTCGTACGCCGTGGTCTCGTTCTGCCGACCGGCGATGTACCGCGGATAGTCCTGCGCCGGTGCGGTATTGGTGACGGTGGCAGTGATCTGCGACGTACGCGTGTCCCCCGTGCAGGACGACGCGGTGTAGGTGATGTCCCGCTTCAAGTAGTAGTCCAGCTTGCCGCCGGCGCCGTTGTTGACCACCATCGAGGCGTACGGCGCAGGATCGTCGGGGACCTCGTGAGCGATCTTGGTTCCCGACAGCACACTCTGGATGGCGGGATCGGCGGACCATACCGCGGTATGTCCCTCGCTGACCCCTCGGCCGATGGCGTCGAGCAACTTGGTCGGGTTGCTGATCTTGCCCTCGACCTTCGAGAACACTCGTGCAGCGATCTGCTGGAGGTAGTCCTTACGCGCGGTGTTGTCGTCGGCGAAACGGAAGTACGCCTCCGACTGCGTCAGATCCACCACGTTGTCCGCCGTGACCTGCTCACCGTCTGCGAGTGTCACAGGCCCGACGACACCCAGGATGTAGCCGAGGGCCACGGGATCCGTCGCCAGCACACCGTCGACGCGCTGGCCGGACTCCTGCTCCCAGATCGAGCGGAGGATCTCCCCCGTGTACGGGAAGTGCGGACTGACGTTGGCGTTCTGCCAGTTCGCCGTGGCGTTGTATTGATTGCCGTAGTTCTTGGCGAAGTCGGAGCCCAGATCTATCGGATCGTAATTTCGGCGTAGTTCGCTGTTCTTCGCCAGTTCGTCCAGGCCGACTTTGCCGCGATCGGCGTCGATGATGGCGAATCCGCCCATCAGACCGCCTGTTCCGCGCGATTCTGCATTCGTCTGGAATGCGAGGAAGTAACTCTTGGGCGAATACTCCCCCAACATGTCCGGCAAGATTTTCGCTGCCAAGCTGGTGTTGGTCAGCAGATTCGACAGATCGTCCAACTGAACCTTCAACGAGTCGCCCGCGTCCGTGACCTGCGAGACGTAGGTATCGGTGTCGACGGCCTCTGCGCGAGCATTCAACGCATCCGCGGATACGGACACCTGCTCGAGTGTGGGCGCCGCCTGACGGAGCGCGGCAAGGTCGATGGTGCCGTCGTCCGCACGGAGCTCGCTCGGGTTCAGCACTGCCCCGACGTCGACAGCGGGCCGTAGGACGTCGACCGTCAGGTCGTGGACCAACCCGGTCAACGGACCGACGACCTTCAGAGGCGAGCCCACTCCAGGAATCGCCGCGACGGCCTTCCAGATGGGCGACTCGGTGGCATCCAACGCATCTGCGGACGACGCGGTCGCATCGTCGACATGAGAGCGACCGGCCTCGGCGTCGCCGGCAAGGATGGAGGACCGCGCTGCAAGGGCGTCGTCACGTGCCGAGCTCAGCCCCTGGTACGCGGAGTAGGCGGTCCACACGAACCAGGCCACCAGACCCAGCACGACGAGAAGAACGACCCAGACCCACATCGGTATGCGTCCGCCCCGGCGTGTGGAGCGGTGTTTCCTCGTTGTGGTACCACCGAGCTCAGCAGACACATAATTCCTTTGCTCGTCAATCGTTCACAAACCCGGAAAAGTGTACCAATCGGTCGGGCCGACCCTGAATTCTCGAATTCGATCAGGGACGACCGAGTCCGCGATAGACCCATCCTGCCGATCGCCACATCTGGAGATCGAGGCAGTTACGTCCGTCGATGATGCGCCGTTCCCGCACGACGCCGTCCAGATCCGCGGGAACGAGATCACGGAATTCCCGCCACTCGGTCAGTACCAGCACCACATCGGCCTTGTCGCACGCCTCGAGCGCCGACGACGCATAGCCGAGCGTGGGGAACAGGGCCCGCGAATTGTCGTTGGCCTTCGGGTCGTACACGGTGACACCGGCACCTTGAAGTTGCAGCTGCCCAGCCACATTCAAGGCAGGAGAGTCCCGCACGTCGTCGGAGTCGGGCTTGAATGCGGCACCGAGTACGGCCACCTGGGTGCCGAGGAGCGTTCCGACCGTGTCGCGGACAACGTCCACCATTCCGGTGCGTCGGCGCATGTTGATGTTGTCCACCTCGCGCAGGAATGTGAGCGCCTGATCGGCGCCCAATTCACCGGCGCGAGCCATGAAGGCTCGAATGTCTTTCGGCAGGCAACCCCCACCGAAACCAATCCCTGCGTTCAGGAATTTCCGCCCGATCCGGTCGTCGTGCCCGATTGCGTCGGCAAGAACGGTGATATCGGCGCCGGCTGCGTCGCACACTTCGGATATGGCATTGATGAAGGAGATCTTGGTCGCGAGGAACGCGTTGGCCGATGTCTTCACCAGTTCGGCGGTGGCAAGGTCGGTCGCGATGAACGGGATGCCCTCGGCGAGAAGCGGGGCGTAGACCTCGCGAGCTACCGCTTCGGCGCGACCCGGATGGTTCCGGTCGACGCCGAGCACGAGCCTGTCGGGATGCAGCGTGTCCTCGACTGCATGGCCCTCACGGAGAAATTCCGGGTTCCACGCCACCTCGAGTCCATCACCGGCAGGCGACAACTCCTGCGCCATGGCGCCCAGTCGCTCGGCCGT
This sequence comes from Rhodococcus sp. MEB064, assembly GCF_000834565.1. Classification (NCBI taxonomy): domain Bacteria; kingdom Bacillati; phylum Actinomycetota; class Actinomycetes; order Mycobacteriales; family Nocardiaceae; genus Rhodococcus; species Rhodococcus sp. MEB064. The sequence continues at coordinate 272,172 of NZ_JXQS01000018.1, read as the reverse complement.
ACCCACCGGAACAGTCGACTTTCCGAAGATGACGGCCGGGCCGGTGATCAACGGCGCCAAGCTCTGGACGACCGAGTTCACGTAGGTGACGTCCGCGGCGTACTCCCCCTTCTTCTGGGGCGTGCCGACGGCGAGGAAGAAGATGTCACCGAACGCCGCTGCGTCCTCGTACGACGCCGTGAACCTGAGCCGACCCGCGGCGATGTTGCGCTGAAGCACCTCGCCGAGGCCGGGCTCCCAGAAGGGAACCTCTCCTGCTTCGAGCTTGGCAAGCTTGCTCGGGTCGACGTCGACACCCAACACCTCGTGGCCGATCTCGGCCATGCATGCTGCGTGCGTAGCACCCAGGTAACCCGTTCCGATCACGATAACTTTGCTCACGCCTGAAACCGTAAGGTCTAACTGCTGCCAGTTCTACCGGGGGGCGTTTCCGCGATCATGGTTCACATCACAGAATTGGTGCCGGACTGTAGGCGGCAGCGCCCGGCCGGGTGTCGACTAGTGCCTGCACCGCGGCGACGACAGCGGCCACCTGAGCGTGCGCTGCCCCGATGAACGCCGACCGGTCCGCCAGCGCCACATCGAGCGCCGCGCGGTCGAGCGGCAACCGCTCGTCCGCAGCGAGTCGGTCGAGGAGGTCGGGCTCCTTGCCCTGTTCCCGCATGGCCAGCGCCACCGCGACGGCGTGCTCCTTGATCGCCTCGTGGGCGGTCTCCCGACCGACGCCCGCGCGGACCGCGGCCATGAGCACCTTGGTCGTCGCCAGGAACGGAAGGTAGCGGTCGAGTTCGCGGGCGATCACGGCCGGGTACGCACCGAATTCCGCGAGCACGGTCAGGAAGGTCTCCATCATCCCGTCGATGGCGAAGAAGGCGTCCGGCAGTGCGACGCGGCGTACCACCGAGCAGAACACGTCACCCTCGTTCCACTGCGCCCCCGCCAACTCGGCGGCCATGGACCCGTATCCGCGCAGGATCACCTGCAGGCCGTTGACGCGTTCGCAGGACCGGGTGTTCATCTTGTGCGGCATCGCGGAGGATCCGACCTGGCCGGGCTGGAAGCCCTCGGTGACCAGCTCGTGGCCAGCCATCAACCGCACCGTGTGCGCGAACGAGGACTGCGCGGCGCCGACCTGCACCAGAGCCGAGACGACATCGTGGTCGAGCGAGCGCGGGTAGACCTGGCCGACGCTGGTGAACACGGTGGCGAAACCGAGATGCCGGGCCACGGCGTTCTCGAGCGTGGCGAGCTTCTCCTCGTCGCCCCCGAGGAGGTCGAGCATGTCCTGGGCCGTGCCCATCGGGCCCTTGATCCCGCGCAACGGGTACCGCGCGATCAGCTCACGCAGACGCGTGAGACCGACCAGAAGTTCGTCGGCCGCCGATGCGAACCGCTTGCCGAGTGTCGTGGCCTGCGCCGCGACGTTGTGGCTGCGGCCGGCCATGACGATCTCGGTGTACTCGGCCGCGCGCTCTGCCAGCCGCGCCGCCACCGCGATACCGTGGTCGTAGACGTATTCCAACGACCGCAGGATCTGCAGCTGCTCGACGTTCTCCGTCAGATCGCGGCTGGTCAGACCCTTGTGGACATGCTCGTGGCCGGCGAGGGCGTTGAACTCCTCGATGCGCGCCTTGACGTCGTGTCGGGTAACGCGCTCGCGGTCGGCGATGGACCCGAGGTCGACCTGGTGGAGAACTCGCTCGTAGTCGGCGATGGCCTCGGCCGGAACGTCGACACCCAACTCCGCCTGCGCGCGCAACACGGCGATCCACAGCTGGCGTTCGAGCACGATCTTGTGTTCGGGCGACCACAGCTGTGCCATGTCGGGGCTGGCGTAACGGTTGGCAAGGACATTCGGGATACGGCTCACGAGCGGCCAGTTTACGGCCCGGCAGTCAGGGGTGCGTGACGGTCCACCGCGTCGAGCAGCACCTCCCGCGCACGCGCCCGAGGATCGGCTCCGCCCTCACCCAACGCGGCCATCACCACGCCGTCGACCAGCGCCAACAACGGTCGCACGTGGTCCCGGTCGGTGGATCGCCCGGCGCAGGACAGTGCGTCGACGAGCATGTCCTCGAGGTCCGCACGCAACCGGCAGTGCAGTTCCTGCAGTTGGGGATGACGCGCCGCGGCCAGCACTCGCTCGTACCGCGCGACCAGTAGATCGTGGCGGTCGGCGTCGCTGTCGACGGGTCCGATCAGCAGGTCGACCATCAAGTTTACGGTCCCGGCAGTGTCCAGTGCCGTCGGTGAGAAGCCGTCCATCTGCTGACGGATCAACTCGTGCTCCCGGGCGCCGTTCAGTTCGGACGCGTGGGTCACGAGGTCGTCGAGGGAGTCGAAGTAGTAGGTCGTCGACGCCAGCGGAAGCCGAGCTTTCGCGGCGACGCTGCGGTGCCGGACGGCGTCGTACCCCCCTGCGAGCAGCAGGTCGGCTGCTGCGGAGATGAGGGCTTCCCGCCGACGCCGACCCTTGGGCGTCGAGCGCGAAGCGGAGCCGGTCGACATGGCTACACATGCTGCCACCGACCCGACGGCCGTCGAGGGGAAACGGCGGGATGCCGGTCAGCCTCGGAGGCGGGGCGCCAGCCGACGCAGTGCCTCCGACATGTCCTCCGTCGACCCCGCGAAGGAGAACCGCACCGTGTGATGACCGTCGACGGTGTCGAAGTCCGCGCCGGGCACCACCGCGACTCCTGTCTCCCCGAGCACCTGCGCGCACCACTGCATCGAGTCGTCGGTCAGATGCGCGATGTCGGCGTAGGCGTAGAAGGCGCCGTCCGCCGGAGCCAGCCGCGTGATGCCGGCCGCGCGGAGCCCGCCGAGCAGCACGTCCCGGTTGTCGGCGTAGCGGCGTACGTGACCGTCGAGCTCTGCGATCGATTCGTCCGAGAACGCCGCGACGGCCGCCAGCTGCGACACCGTCGGTGGGCACACGGTCATGTTCGACGCCAGTCGCTCCACCGCACGAGTGAGACTGCGCGGCAACACCATCCAGCCGAGTCGCCATCCCGTCATGGAGAAGTACTTGGACACCGACCCGATGGAGACCGCCTGATCGGAGAACTCCCGCGCACTCCGTGTGTCGAGGTCTCCGTAGGAAATGCCGTGGTAGATCTCGTCGGAGATCAGCAGCGTCCCGTGCGCGTCGCACCAGCGCGCGAGCGCCTCCAGTTCGGCGGGGTCGATGATGGTGCCCGTCGGATTGGCCGGGCTCGCGACGATCAGTCCCGCCGGAGGCTCGTCCAGGGCATCGAGCATCGCGACGGTCGGCTGGAAGCGCACGTCCTCGCCGCAGTCCAGCTCGATCACGTGTGCGCCCAACGCCGACAACGTGTTCCGATAGGCGGGGTAGCCGGGCCGGGCCATCACCACCGTGTCTCCGGGATCGAAGGCCGCGAGGAACAGCAGCGTGAACGCACCCGAGGATCCGGTGGTGACCACGATGTCCTCGGTCTCGATCGCCACGCCGGAACGACCGGTCAGGTACTCGGCGATGGTTCGACGCAACACTGCCGTGCCGAGCGACTCCGAGTACCCGATCACGTCCTCGTCCAGCGCTCGCCGCATCGCGTCGAGTACCGGGCGCGGCGCTCGTGTCGACGGCTGACCGGCCGCCAGGGACACCACGTCGCCGTGCGTCTCCTGCCGGCGAGCGGCGGCGGCGAACACGTCCATGACGTGGAACGGCTCGATACGGGAGCGCCGGCTGTCCGACCTCATGTCAGGACGGGATCGCGATGTCGCCCCGCTCGGCAGCCAGCCCGATGTCGGTGCGGAAATGGCTGCCGGTCAACGACACGTGGGACAACACGTCGTAGGCGTCGGCGCGGGCCTCGGCCAGATCGGCACCCGTTCCGACCACGCTGAGCACCCGGCCGCCGGCCGAGACCAACGCCCCGTCCTTGCCCAGTGCGGTGCCAGCGTGCAGCACTCCGGAACGGTCGGCGCCCGTGATGACATCCCCCGTCCGCGGGCGGCCCGGGTAGTTCTCGGCGGCCACGACGACCGTGACGGCCGACCCCGGCTTCCACTGCAGCGCAGGGAGGTCCGCCAACGTTCCCGTCGCGGTCGCCTTCAGAGCAGCCCCGATCGGCGTGTCGAGGAGGGCGAGCACCGCCTGTGTCTCGGGATCGCCGAAGCGACAGTTGAATTCGATGACAGCGGGACCCTCGGCGTCGACGGCCAGGCCCGCGTACAGCAGTCCGGTGAACGGGCATCCGCGCGCCACCATCTCGGCAGCGACGGGCACGACGACCTCGTCGACGATGCGCGTCACCATCTCCTGCGGCAGCCACGGCAGCGGCGTGTACGCGCCCATACCGCCGGTGTTGGGGCCGACGTCACCGTCGCCGACCCGCTTGTGATCCTGTGCGGGCAGCAACGGAACCACCGTCTCTCCGTCGACGAAGCAGAAGAGCGAGACCTCGGGACCCGACAGGAACGACTCGAGCAGCACGGGATGGCCCAGCTCGAGCAGCTCCGCAGCGTGGGCGCGAGCCTTCATCCGATCGTCGGTGACGACGACGCCCTTGCCGGCGGCCAACCCGTCGTCCTTGACCACCCAGGTGGGGCCGAAGCGGTTGAGCGCCGCGTCGAGAAGCGCGGGGGTGTCCACTATCTCGCTGTGCGCGGTGCGGACTCCCGCCGACGCCATGACGTCCTTGGCGAAGGCCTTCGATCCCTCGATGCGTGCTGCTGCGGCGGACGGGCCGAAGCACGCGATGCCGGCCTCGCGGACCGCGTCGGCAACCCCCAGGACGAGCGGAACCTCGGGACCGATGACGACCAGGTCGGCGGCACGCTCGCGGGCGAGCGCGACGACAGCCTCCGAGGACGCCACGTCCACCGCGAAGGTCGGCGCGATCGTCGCGATCCCCGCATTGCCGGGGGCGCACATCACCGCGCTGACGTCGGGATCGGCCGCGAGGGCGATGAGCAGGGCATGTTCACGGGCTCCGGAACCGATGACGAGTACTCGCACGAGAGCAGCGTACTGGCACGCGCACTGCGACCTCGACTCCGCGACCGGCATGCTGTTATTGTCGTTATTCCGGAATATCGGAATAGTCGAACACATGGAGGACGTCGATGATCAGGACCGTCACAGTGCTCACCGCCCTGTCCGCCGTTCTTGCGGGATGCACCGCCGCGACCCCCGACTCCGACAGCGCATCGGACACCACGGTGTGTTCGGCAGCCCCTGCCGCCGACGTCACGACGCTGGACGGGTGGATCGGCCTGGCCGCCGAGAATCCCGACACGGTGTCATTTTCCGTCGACGACGGCCGCGGCACCACCGCCGTGCACGCGGCGGACCGCGATCAACCGTTGGCGTCGGCGGTGAAGGTGGTGCACCTCGGCGCGTACGCCCGTGCCGTCGCCTCCGGGGTACTCGATCCGGACGAGCAGGTGCCGGTGTCCGAATGGCAGCGCTGGTACGCCCCGGGAACGGACGGCGGAGCACATATCGCCGCGCTGGATCGCCTGGGCATCGCCCACGACTCGACGGTTGCGCTGGACCCCGCTGCGACCGTTCGCCTGGACGACATGGTCTCCGCGATGGTCCGCGAGAGCGACAACACCGTCCCCGACTATCTCCGTTACCGCCTCGGAGACGACGCCCTGCGGGATGCCGCCGCAGCGGGTGGGTGGACCGACTTCGAGCCACCGACCCTCGTGGGCACGACGATCGGCGTCTTCGATCGCGATGTCCCTGCCGACCAGCTGTGGCCGCTCGCCCAGCGATTCGCCTTCGACACGGACTTCCGAGCGACGTACGGCCAGGACTCGGCGCCCACGACCGAGTCCGACCTGGTCGACTACTTCGACCGCGTCGGGCCACGGGGCTCGGCCGCCGACCTGGCCCGCTTCTACGGCGCCATTGCCGACGGCTCGTTCGGGCCTGGCGTGGACGACGTGCGGCGTCAGCTCGAGTATCAGGAGCCGCCGGACGGGTTCACGGCCATGGGATTCAAGGGCGGCAGCCTCCCCGGAGTGCTGACGCAGGCATTCGAGTTCCGCAGGTCCGACGGTTCCGACGCCGTTGCCGTGTGGCTCACCAGCAGGATGGACACCGCCGAGTACACCGCCGCCGTGTCGAATCTCGCGGCCCAGCAGGGACTGCTGCTGCAGGCGGTCTCGGATCCCGCGACGCTGGAACGGATAGCCTGCGTGTCGTGAACGACGAACCGGATCTCGCCGAGAGGGTGGCGGCCCTGGAGGCCCGTGTCGCCGCGCTGGAGGGATCCGGTGGTGAGGCATCACCCGGCACCGGCGGCTCGATCTCCTACGCGGGGGACGTTCACCTGTTCGGCGACGTCTCCTGGTCCATCGGCTACTCCCCCGACGGCGTGCTGAACCTGCCGCCGGATCGGTCGGTCGAGGTCCTGGCCGCGCTGGGGCACCCTGTGCGTTTCGCCGTCGTCCGCGCGCTGCTGCACGGCCCTGCCACCGCAACCGACCTGCAGTCCGCGGTCGGGTTGTCCTCGGTGGGCCAGCTCTACCACCACCTGAAGACACTGACGTCCGCCCGCGTCGTCGAGCAGCACGGCCGCGGGGACTACCGCCTGGCACCGAAGACCGTCGTTCCGGCGCTGGTGTTGATGCTGGCGTCCGCGGACGTCGCCGGCGAGCTGACACGATGAGAATCCGGTGCGGAAATGTTCGTCACGCGAACGTTTCCGCACCGGATTGCCGGCCAGGTCCTCAGGCGGTCAGGTCGTACAGCGTCACGTTGTCCACCGTCTGTGCGGTGAAGTTCGCTGTCACCCACTCGCTGATCTCCGCGGAGGTTCCGGAGTCGCGGCCACCCATGCCGCCGCCGGCGATGAACCAGTGGATCTCGCCCTGCTGCACGTAGGCCTGGAACTGCGCCAGCGTCGGTGACGGATCGCTGCCGTTGAACCCACCGATCGGCATGACCGGGTCCTGCGTCGCCAACTGGTACCCGGACGCCGAGTTCGACCCGATCGCCGCAGCAACCCAGGTGTAGCTGTCCGCGTCCTCCGCGAGCAGCTCGGTCAGTTCCGCGCTCGGCGTGCTGCCGCTGAGCAGTCCGCCCATACCGCCGCCGTCCGCGCCGCCGGGCATCGCACCGGTCGGAGCTTGGGCTCCCGGAACCTGACCTGCAGGAGCCTGACCACCCGGAGCCTGACCACCCGGAGCCTGACCACCCGGAGCCTGACCGGCACGCATTCCGCGGCCGTCGTCCCTACCGCCTCCGCGGCCGAAGCCCATGCCGCCGCTGTTCGGGCCCGCGGTGACGATGGAACCTTGGTGAGCGGTCGCGATGGTGTCCACCGCGTAGGCCGTGGGTCCGGCAAGTCCGGCGAACAGAGCGGCCAGCACAGCCACCGTCGCGAGGCGACCACGGGTGAGGCGGGGAATCAGCAGGGCCACGATCGCGAATACCCCGACCACGGCGACGACGACCTTCAGCCACGGCACGAATGTCGCACTGCGCGAGAGCAACACCCACTCGATGACGACGGTTGCCCCCATTGCCGCAGCAAGAACGAGACGGGTCCAGTACTGCTCACGTGCCCGCCACAACGCGACGCTGCCCATGCCCACGACGGCGGCGACAGCAGGTGCCAGCGCCACGGTGTAGTACGAGTGGAAGATGCCGGCCATGAAGCTGAACGTCAGTCCGGTCACCAACAGCCACAGTCCCCACACCACCAGCGCGGCACGGCGGGCATCGGCACGAGGAGCCCTGCCCCGCAGGACGATCGAGGCGACACCGAGTATCAACGCGGCCGGGATGAGCCAGGCGATCTGGCCGCCCTGGGACGAGTCGAACATCCTGGTGATGCCGGTGTCACCCCACATGCTCCCGCCGCCGGTGCCGCCACCCGGTGTGACCGATCCGGTCTCTTCACCGTTGAGGCGACCGAGGCCGTTGTAGCCGAGCGTGAGTTCGAGGATCGAGTTGTTCTGCGAGCCACCGATCCAGGGGCGTGACGACGCGGGCCACAGTTCGACGATCGCGATCCACCAGCCTGCGGCGACGATCGCCGCGCCGAGCGAGACGAACAATTGCCCGATCCGAGCGCGTACCGATACCGGCCCCACGAACAGGTAGGTCGCGGCGATCGGTGGCACGACGAGCATGACCTGGAGTTGCTTGGTCAGGAAGCCGAAGCCGACGAACACTCCGACGAGAACCAACCATCGGGTGCGACCGTCCTCCACCGCGCGCAGCATCGCCCACACCGCGGCGATCATCAGGAAGACGAGAAGGGCATCCGGATTGTTGAACCGGAACATCAGAGCCGCAACGGGAGTCACCGCCAGAACCAGTCCGGCGAGCAGACCGGCCGCCGGACCGAACTGGCGGCGGACCGTGCGCCACATCAGCGCCACGGACGCCGCACCGAGCAGGACCTGCGGCACCAGGATCGCCCACGAGTTCAGGCCGAAGACCCGGACCGACAGTTCCATCAGCCACAGCGACATCGGGGGCTTGTCGACGGTGATGGAATTGGCCGCGTCGGACGAGCCGAAGAAGAAGGCCTCCCAGGATTGCGAACCTGCCTGTACCGCAGCGGAGTAGAACGAGTTGGCCCACCCGTTGCTGCTCAGGTTCAGCAGGTAGGCGACGGCCGTACCGACGATCAGGACGGTTGCGGCGAGGGGCTCCCACCGGCGATGGCGGGACGGCGGCGTGTAGCCGCGCGCATGATCTTCGGGAGCGGTGACGAGAGTGGTCATCGGTTCGTGTCCATAACTGTCGTAGAAGTATCGGTCGTCGAAGTACGGAAGACCCATCGCAGGGCGATGAAGCGGGTGACGGTGGCAACCAGGTTGGCGAGGACGAGTACCGCCAGCTCGAGGTGCTTCGACGCATCCGGGAGCCAGTCGTGCAGCGCGAACAGGGAGCCGGCGGTGATGAGCCAGCCGACGACGAATACCGCGAGTCCCTGGAGGTGATGGGTCGCTGCGCCGCCGGAACCGCGGACGCCGAAGGTGAAGGCGCGGTTGGCCGCCGTGTTCAGCACGGCCGTCACCAGCAGTGCCACGAAATTGGCGCCCTGGGCGCCGAGCACGGTATGCAACATCAGATACAGGACCGCGTAGGCGACGGTGCTGGCGACGCCGACGAGACCGAACCTGACCAGTTGTCCGACCATGCCCACGGGAACTCCTGTCACCGGACCGATCGGCTCGCGTCCCAGGCTGCGACGCAGGTCTGCCACCGGGAGTACGCCCGTCGCGAGTGCTCGACCGACGCGCCAGCACCCTTTGAGATCGGCGACGGCCGTGTCGACGATGTCGACGCTCGAGCGGGGATCGTCGATCCAGTCCACGGGCACCTCGTGGATCCGCAGCCCGACGCGTTCGGCGATCACCAGCAACTCCGTGTCGAAGAACCATCCGGCGTCCTCGACGAGCGGCAGGATCTTCCGGGCGACGTCGGTGCGGATCGCCTTGAATCCGCACTGGGCGTCGGAGAACTTCGCGCGCAACGACGTGCGGAGGATCACGTTGTAGCTGCGAGAGATGAACTCTCGCTTGGCTCCTCGGACGACCCGCGACGACGTCGCCAGGCGGGACCCGATGGCCAGGTCCGAGTGGCCGGATGCAAGCGGTGCCAGGAGCGGCATGAGCGCTCGTAGATCGGTGGACAGGTCCACGTCCATGTAGGCCACGATGTCGGCGTCCGACTCGAGCCACACCGCCTTGAGTGCTCGGCCGCGCCCCTTCTCGTCGAGATGACGGACTGCGACCCCGTCGAGTTCCGCGGCGAGCCGCTCGGCGATGGCGCGCGTCTCGTCGGTACTCGCGTTGTCGGCGACGGTGATGCGCGTGGAATAGGGGACATCGACGGCGAGGTAGGCGTGCAGCCGGCGCACACACGCCTCGATGCCGTCCTGCTCGTTGTAGACGGGAACGACGACCTCGACGGTGGCCACACCCCCGCGCCGCCGCGCCCGGAACTCCGGCCGTTCGATGGAATCAGTTGTCATGACCTGAACACTCGCTCCGCGCCCCGGGACCGCCCCGGGCTCGACCCGGGAGTTACCCGGGAGCGTCAGGCCACCGCGCAGGACCGCGCCCGACCATTACAGTCGCATCATGGCATCCGTGTTCAGCGCAATCATCGCCGGCGACATCCCCGGTCGCTTCGTCTGGGAGGACGACGACGTGGTCGGGTTCCTCACCATCGCCCCGGTCACGCAGGGCCACACGTTGATCGTTCCCCGAGCGGAGATCGATCAGTGGCAGGACATCGATCCCGCCACGTTCGGCGCTCTCACGTCCGTCGCGCAGACGGTGGGCAAGGCGGTGCGCACAGCATTCGGGGCGCCGCGTGCCGGGTTGTTGATCGCCGGTCTCGAGGTGCCGCACCTGCACCTGCACGTCTTCCCGGCGTTCGACATGGCTGACTTCGACATCACGAAGGCCGACACCTCACCGTCGCCCGAGTCGTTGGACGAGGCACAGGAGAAGATCACGGCTGCCCTCACCTCGTTCGGTCACGGTCAGCACGTTCCGACGCGCTGACCCGGGCCAGCATCGTCCGCGCCGCTCCGATGACGGCGTGGGCGACGGCGTCGAGGGCCGGTGATGCGAGCGACCACTGTTGCCAGAACAGCGCCACGTCGATGACGGTGTCGTCCAGTTCGACGACGTCCAGATCGTCTCGCTGTTGATCCGGCACCATCCCCCATCCGAAGCCCAGGCCCACCGCCCGCGCGTACTCGGTCGATGACGGCACCAGATGTCGCGGCGGGGTGTACGCGCCGACACCGTGGAGCGACAGGTAGCGATCCTGCAGCGAATCCTTCTCGTCGAACGCGATCACGTGGGCGTGCGACAGCGCCGCGGGCGTGATGCCGTCGGCAAAGAACCGATCAACGAAACCCTTTGTCGCGCAGGGTCGGTAGAGCATCGAGCCCAGCGCGGTGGACGAGCATCCCCGCACGGCGGAATCCACCGAGGTCACCGCGGCGGTGACGGTCCCTCCTCGGAGAAGGTCCGCGGTGTAGTCCTGGTCGTCGCGGTGGATGTCCAGGATCACCGAACCCGCGAGCGGCGCCAACGCCGGCAGTACCCACGTGGCCAGCGAATCGGAGTTGACGGCCAGGGACACGCGCGCGACGCCGTCGGTCGCACGCAACTCGTGCACGGCGCCGTCGGTCAACGTCTGGATCTGACGGGCGAGACGCAACAACACGGCCCCGGACTCGGTGGGCGCCACCGGCTTCGTTCGCGTGACCAGGACGGCGCCGACACTCACCTCCAGCGCCTTGATGCGTTGACTCACGGCCGAGGGCGTGATGTGAAGCGAGCGAGCGGCAGCCTCGAACGTGCCGTCGTCGACCACGGCGCGCAGGGCTTCGAGCTGGTCGGACTGCATGATATGAAGCTACGCTCATGACTGCTGAAAAACATGAGCTGGACTGCATCACGACCACGCCCTAGCGTTCGTCGCATGTCATCCCTGCTGGTCGGCTTCGGCGTCGGCCTCTCACTCATCGTCGCCATCGGCGCACAGAACGCATTCGTGCTGCGTCAAGGAATCGCCCGGCAGCACGTCCTCGCGGTGGTGCTGGTGTGCGCGCTGTCCGACGCGATCCTGATTCTTGCCGGTGTGTCCGGCATCGGCGTCGTGGTCGAGACCTACCCGACGGCCGTCACCGTCGTGACCGTCGCCGGCGTCGTCTTCCTGACCGTGTACGGCCTCACCGCTTTCCGACGCGCCCTGCACCCGTCCGCGCTGACGGTCGAGAAGACTGCGACCGGCGCGTCCCTGCGATCGGTGATTCTGACGAGTGTGGCTCTGACCTGGCTCAACCCGCACGTGTATCTGGACACCGTGGTATTTCTGGGATCGGTGGCCAATCGTGAAACCGGCTCAGCGCGTTGGTGGTTCGCTGCCGGCGCTGTCCTGGGCAGCGTGGTGTGGTTCACGGCTCTCGGTTTCGGCGCCCGCTTCGCGACGCCCATCTTCGCCAAGCCCGTCGCCTGGCGTGTCCTCGACGTCGTGATCGGTGTCGTCATGCTCCTCATCGCCGTCGTCCTGGTCGAGGGACTGGTATCCGGCTGAGTCGGCGAGTGGTGAGAGTCGGGGCAGCTCGACGCGGAACGTCGCCCCCTCCCCCGGCACGCTGTGCACGGACACGTGGCCGCCGTGCGCCGCGACCAGAGCCGACACGATCGAGAGCCCCAGTCCACTGCCGCCGCTCTCGCGCGTGCGTGACCTGTCGGTGCGGTAGAAGCGTTCGAACACCCGGTGCGCATCGTCCTCGCTCAGGCCCGGCCCGGTGTCGCGTACTTCGAGAACCGCTTTCTCACCCACGGTTCCGACGGCGACGGTGACCGACGCGGTGACCGGGGTGTGCCGCAACGCGTTGCTCACCAGGTTGCTCAGGACCTGGCGTAGCCGCGCGTCGTCGCCGAGCACCTCGGGTACGTCGCTGGCCTCGATCACCTCGAGGCGCACGGCCCGCTCGGGCGCGGTCGCCGACGCGTCGTGCACGGCGTCGGCCGCGATCCTGAGCAGGTCGACGGGCTTCTGCTCGACCGGGCGCTGCGCGTCGAGGCGCGCGAGCATCAGCAGATCCTCGACCAGCAGCCCCATCCGAGCCGCCTCACCGCCTATGCGGGTCATCAACATCTCGGTGTCGGTCATCGCGCCTTGACGGTAGAGCTCCGCGAATCCGCGGATGGTCGTCAGCGGTGTCCGCAGTTCGTGGGACGCGTCGGCGACGAAGCGACGCATCCGGTCCTCCGATTCACGGGCCGCGTTCTCCGACGCCTCGGTGGCCGCGAACGCCTGCTGGATCTGGGCGAGCATCCCGTTCAGTGCGGCCGACAGTCGTCCCACCTCGGTCCGCTGATTCCATTCCGGGACGCGACGGTGCAGATCTCCGGCGGCGATGGCGGCAGCCGTGGTCTCCACTTCACGCAGCGGCCGCAGACTGCGCCGGACCACGAAGTACGCGAGGACACCCAGGATCAGCATGACCCCGAGCCCGATGAAGATCTGCAGCCTCACCAAGCTCGAGACGATGGCCTGATTTCCCGTCAGCGGAATGGCGACCGTGGTCTCGCCGTCGGAGTTGGTCACGGTCACCGTCCGCCACTGCTGATCGACTCCGTCCAGAGACCCGACCGTTCGGGGCGTCGCGGACACCGCGCCACTGAGATCCGGTTGGACGTCGCCGAGGTCGCTCACCGGCTCGCGGACGGACCCGTCCGCCCCGACGGCGCGCACGTAGAACGCTGCCGGCGGTCGCAGCGGATTCGCCTCGGACGGAGGCGGACCGAGGAAGCGGTCACCACGCGGCTTGGCCCATCCCGATGCAGCATCCATCAACTGCTCGTCGACACGCTGGGTCAGCGTGTTCTGCAGAGCACTCGTGACGGCCACGCCGGAGCCCGCGAGGCCGAACGCCACGAGCAGCAGCAGCACCGCCACCAGCGTGACGCGGAGCGGGACGGCCCCGAGACGGCGCCTCACCGTCGCGGTTCCCGCAGGACGTACCCGACCCCGCGCAGCGTATGGATCAACCGTGGTTCCGTCGTGTCCACCTTCCGGCGCAGGTAGGAGACGTAGGACTCCACGACGCCCACCTCGCCGCCGAAGTCGTAGTGCCAGACGTGGTCGAGGATGCGCGGCTTGGACAGCACCGTTCCGGCGTTGACCATCAGGTAGCGCAACAGCGTGAACTCGGTCGGCGACAGCGCCACCGGTTCGCCGGCCTTCCACACCTCGTGGGTGTCGTCGTCGAGTTCGATGTCCGCGAACACGATCCGGGACGGCTGCGTCAGCGGCCCGGGTGCCGACCGGCGCAGGATCACGCGGAGCCGTGCGACGACTTCCTCGAGACTGAACGGCTTGGTGACGTAGTCGTCGGCGCCCATCGTCAACCCGGTCACTTTGTCCTCCACCGAATCTCGTGCGGTGAGGAACAGGGCCGGTGCGTCGATACCATCGGCGCGCAGTCGTCGCAGCAACCCGAAGCCGTCCATGTCCGGCATCATGACGTCGAGAATGAGGGCGTCCGGCTTGAAGGTTCGCGCGACGTCGAGCGCCGCCGGGCCGCCCGACGCGGTGCGGACCTCGAAGCCCTGGAATTTCAGACTCACCGACAGCAGTTCGACGATGGTCGGCTCGTCGTCGACGACGAGCACCTTGGCCTCGGCAGTGGTGGAGGGGCGCGACGTCGTCATGGTGGAATTCTCGCTCACGACTGCCATCGTGTCCGTCGGTGCTGACATCTACCCGGGGCGTCGCTGTGAGCTTGCTGTGAGCCGCGGCGACTTTGCTACGGTCGAGGACAGACTGCTGACACAGACCCGGACGAGCGCACCGTACCCGGCCAGCGACAAGACGGTGCCAGGAGAGTCGACGACACATGGCTTGGATCGTTCTCGTACTGTCCGGCGTCCTCGAGGCCGTCTGGGCGACCGCACTGGGGAAGTCCGAGGGCTTCACTCGACCTGTCCCCACCATCGTCTTCGGCACGGCGCTGGTGATGAGCATGGGCGGGCTGGCCTACGCGATGCGCACGATTCCCACCGGCACGGCCTATGCCGTGTGGGTCGGGATCGGCGCGTCCCTCACCGTCGTCTACGCGATGGTGTCGGGCACCGAGTCCGCCACCCCGATCAAGATCGCGCTCATCGCGGGCCTGGTCGGCTGCGTGATCGGATTGAAGCTCGCGCACTGATCCGCCACGTCGGATGCAGGGTTACAGTGACCCCATGAACTGGGTGTCCGCAGTCACATTGCCGGTGCGCGTCGGGCTGGCGGTCGCCGAGTCTGCAGTCGGCGTCGCCGAATCCGCCGTCGCGACGACGAGGATGGCTCTGGCCGCCGGAGCGTCCGGCTCGATCGACGCCTTCGCGCTGGCCAATCCGCGCGGCGGACCGCTGGCCCTTCTGGGTCAACTCGCCGAACTCACCTCGGACGACCGGGCGTTCGGCCACGCTCTGCGACCCGGTGGACCGCTGGATCGCCTCCTCGAGCCGGGTGGCGCCGTCGACCGACTCACCAGCAAGGGCGGCACCCTCGACAGGTTGCTCGAACCCGGCGGTCCGCTCGAACGCATCCTGGCCGACGACGGTCCCCTCACCCGAGTCCTCGCCGAGGACGGTGCCTTGGATCGACTGCTGGCCGAGGGAGGACTGCTCGACCGGCTCACCGCTGTCGACGGTCCCATCGAGCGGTTGACGGCGAAGGACGGTCCGATCGAGCTGCTGACCAAGGAGGGCGGCGTCATCGAGGCGCTGACCAAGAAGAACGGCGTGATCGACACGGCCATCGCCGAGGGCGGCCTGGTGGAGACGCTGCTCGGAGACGACGGCGCCATCAAACGACTGACGGCGAAGAACGGCCCGCTGGATCAGTTGGTCACCGTCGCCGAGTCGCTCAGCTCGCTGGCGCCCAACCTCGAACGCATGAGCGCCAGCGTGGAGATCCTGCAGGACACCGTCGACGTTCTCGCCGCGGCGGTGAACCCGCTGGGCGAGCTGGTGGGCAAGCTGCCCAGCCGATGGGTCAAGAGTCGCGGCGCCATCGAGCCCAAGACCGGCGAGGTGCGCGGCGCGCTGCAGGGGCCGGGAGTCGGGCGCTAGTTCTTCACGTGGCGCCCGAAGAAGTCGAAGACGCGGGCGAACGCATCCTCCGATTGCTCGTGCTTGTAGCCGAACCCGGTGATGCGGAGCAGTAGTGCGGCGGGACCTCGTGCCGAATCGTTCGCGAAGCTGTGGCCGGCACCCGGGTACGTCTTCACGTCGTGTTCGATCCCCTTGTCCTGCAACACCTTCTCGACCTTCTTGCCGGCTCCCTGCAGAACCGGGTCGTGCTTACCGAAGCTGGCGACGATGGGGCACGCGCCCTCGAGTGCCTCCTCGACATTCTTGGGGAGCACACCGTAGAAGGGCGCGCTGGCGTCGAATCCACGAGGCGCCAGGGCCAAGGCGAACCCGCCGCCCATGCAGAACCCCACGATGGCCACGGAGTCCGTCGTGTCGTCCCGCGCAACCAGCGCGTCGCGACACGCCATCAGATCGTCGACGGCCTGACCCTGGCGGGCGAACAGCGACCGGAACACCCCCACGACGCACTTGGCCCGGCCGCCTCGTGCGTACAGGTCGGGCACCAGTGCCAGGTACCCCTTGTCCGCGAACCGCTGCGCGATGTTGCGGACGTCGTCCGACATGCCGAACACGTCGTGCACGATCACGACCGCCGGCCACGGCCCCTCTCCCGACGGTGTCGCGAGTGTCGCGTCGATGCGATCGGTACCGGTGTCGACCTGGATGACAGTCATACCGGCCGACTCTAGCGACCCAGCGCCGTTCTCACGGTGTCCGAGAGCAGGTCGCCGTCGTGGACACTGAGACCGTCGGCGAGACCGGACATCGTGCGGCACGCCTGCTCCCATCCCTGGTCCGCCAGCGTGAGCACATAGGGCAGGGTCGCGTTGATCAGCGCTTGCGTCGACGTGCGCGGAACCGACCCCGGCATGTTGGCGACGCAGTAGAACAGCGAGTCGTGCACCGCGAACGTCGGATCGTCGTGGGTGGTGGGGTGTGAGCTCTCGAAGCAGCCACCTTGATCGATGGCGATGTCGACGAGGACGGATCCCGGCTTCATCCGCGCCACCAATGCGTCCGACACGAGCGTGGGGGCCTTCGCCCCGGGCACCAGGACCGCACCGATGACGAGGTCGGCGTTCACCACTGCCTGCTCGAGTTCCCACGTGGTGGACACCAGAGTCTTGACCTGGCCGCGGTATCTCGCGTCGATCACTCGCAACTTGTCGACGTCCAGATCGAAGACGGTCACGTCCGCTCCGAGACCGTGCGCCATCGAGACGGCGTGCGAGCCGGACACCCCGGCGCCGATGACGACCACCGACGCCGGACTCACTCCGGGCACACCCCCCATCAGCACTCCGCGGCCACCGGCCTGCTTCATCAGGTGGTAGGCGCCGGCCTGCGTCGCCAAGCGGCCGGCGACCTCGCTCATCGGCGCGAGCAACGGGAGTCCGCCGCCGCGCCCGGTCACCGTTTCGTAGGCGATGGCCGTCGTTCCCGACGCGAGGAGGGCGTCGGTGCAGTCGGCCGACGCGGCCAGGTGCAGATAGGTGAAGAGAGTCTGACCGGCCCGGAGCCGCGTGTACTCGGCCGCGATCGGTTCCTTGACCTTGAGCAGCAGGTCGGCCTCGTCCCAGACCTCGTCCGCGGAGCGCCCGACGTCCGCACCGGCCGCCTTGAAGTCGGCGTCCGAGAACGAGGAGCCCTCGCCCGCGCCGGTCTCGATCAGGACCCGGTGCCCGCGGCCCACCATCTCGTGGACACCGGCCGGCGCCGCCGCCACCCGGTATTCGTGGTTCTTCAGCTCACGGGGGATGCCGATCTTCATGACGGGTCCTTTCCAGTCGGAATACGTCCCCATATCGTGAACTTTGTTCGCGATCTCCGCGATTCGAGTGAAGATAATTCTCTATGATGCCGTTATGGACATCGAATCGTCGGACCTCGGCCTGTCGGACCCGGTCACGTCGAACAATCTTCGGCCCTCGACGCTGGACCGTGTCGACCGCGTCATCCTGCGGGAACTGGCCGTCGATGCCCGCATCCCCAACAACACACTGGCCGGCAGAGCGGGCATCGCCCCGTCCACGTGCCTCGGCCGCGTGCGGTCACTGGTCGACCGCGGCGTCATCCGCGGATTCCACGCCGACATCGACCCGGCCGCCCTGGGGCAGGGTCTCCAAGCCATGATCGCCGTCCGCCTGCTCGCCGGAGCGCGGCGCCACCTCGGCGAGTTCGCGGAATCGTTCACCGCGCACTCGGAGGTACTCGACGTCTACTTCATCGCCGGAGCGGACGACTATCTGATCCACGTGGCGATGCAGGATTCCGCACATCTCCGCGACTTCGTCGTCCAGAACCTCAGTGCTCATCCCTCCGTGGCCTCGACCGAGACGATCCTCATCTTCGAACACCTACGGCCGCGCTTGGTGGACGGCGGGTGACCGCCTGCGGAGGGGGTGCCCATCCGGCCGGTCGAGCGCACCGAATACCCGGTGTACTTGCCAGGAGAGACGGCCGTGGATGTAACGGGGGTTCTGTGTCGCCCACTCTCTGCCTGAGCCCTATTCGACACATGGAGGCACTTCGAGATGAGCGACCACGGTTCGCCCGATCAGCCTCTCAGGATGCCTGACAGAGATCTCCTCGAGCTCGCGTACGTATGCGCTCTGGATGCGATGGCAGCGTCCGAGCAGTTCGAGACCATGACTCGACTCGACAACTCCGACACATCGACGCGGCGCCGCTTCGACGCCATCGTGCGCGACGTCCGCGAGACCATGGCCGTCACGTCCGAGTCGACACGAGTGCCCGCACCGGCCGAACTGCGCGATCGCATTCTCGGTGCCGTCGAGGACACGCACCAGGTGCCGGTCGCCGGAGCCACCGTCGTTCCGCTCCGCCCGTCTCGCCGTCGCGGTCGACGCACCGCGGCCCTGGTCGCTGCTGCGGCCGCCGTGGTCGCCGTCGGAGGCGCAGTCACGTTCCAGCAGAACACGACTGCGGACGCGCCCGTCGTGGCGGTGGCCGCTCCGCTGGAATCACCCGTCGTCGGCGGCGGAACGATGACCGTCGACTACGTACCCGGCCAGGATCGCGCGATCGTGCACATGACGGGAGTGGAGGCGCCTCCCGCCGGCTCGGTCTACCAGGTCTGGCTCATCGAAGGCACACCCGTGTCCGTCGGCACCATGGACGCCGATGCCCTGGCGGTGCCGGCCTCCGTTCCTGTCGACGACGCCACCGCTTTGTCGGTCACCGTCGAACCTGCGGGCGGTTCGCCGTTCCCCACCTCGGGTGCCGTCGCGCGCGTCGATCTCGCCTGACGCATCGCTGTCGAACACATGTTCGATGTGCTGTAGGGTGATGTCACTGCACCGCCCGACGTCAGACCTTCCCTCGTGACGTGTGATTCCCGAGGAGACGTCCGTGATGAACCGCCGTCGGCAGCTGCATCTCATGAACGGGGTGTGGCACGAGGAAGCGCCCGCTACCTGCACCAACGGCCATGCGCTGCAGGCCCGTTCGGTTCTGGTCGGCGCGCGGGCATGCTCGTGCGGCATCGGCCACCACCGCACGCACTATTGCCGCACGTGCGGTGACACCATCTTCACTCCCGCCCTCGGCGAGTCGTGTCGGGACGGGAGTTTCGACGGGCGCGCGAACCGACTCAGGAGCGGGAGAGAAGGGAGCGGAGGAAGAACGTCATGTTCGCCGGACGCTCCGCCAACCGACGCATGAAGTAGCCGTACCACTGGGTGCCGAACGGTACGTAGACGCGGACGCGGTGACCTTCGGACGCCAGCCGGACCTGTTCGCCGTCGCGGATTCCGTACAGCATCTGGAACTCCATGTCGCCGGGACCGCGGCCGAGCTCGGCGGCGTCGCGGAGTGCAGCGTCGATCATCCGTGGGTCGTGGGAGGCGACCATGGGGTAGCCGTCGCCCTCCATGAGCACCCGGAGGCACCGTTCGTAGGAGGCGTCGACGTCCTCCTTCTTCTGGAATGCGACCGCCTCCGGCTCGCGATACGCGCCCTTGCACAGGCGAATTCGCGATCCGGGGCCGGACAGGTCGCGGCAGTCCTGCTCCGTGCGGTGAAGGTACGCCTGCAGGACGGTGCCCAACGACGGGAAGTCCTTGCGCAGCTCCCGCACGATGGACAGCGTCGAGTCGGTGGTGGTGTGGTCTTCCGCGTCGACGGTGACCCAGACGCCCGCGGCGTCCGCGGCGGCGCAGACCTTGTGTGCGTTGGCCAGCGCGACGTCGTGGCCGTCCCCCGGCAGCGATTGCCCCAGGGCCGACAACTTGAGAGACACCTCGAGCGCGTGCTCACCGGGCGCTCGCAGTGCGGCGTAGGAGTGCAGTAGCGACAGGTAGGCGTCGACGGTGGCCGTGGCCTGCGCGGCGTCGGTGGTGTCCTCGCCGAGGTAGTCGACGCTGATGGCGCGACCGGAGGCGAGCAGGCCGCGGACCGATGCCAGGACCTCCGGCTCGGTGCTTCCGGCGATGAACCTCTGGACCAGCGAACGGGTCAGCGCCGACTTCGCGACGACGCGTTCGAGTCGGTGCGAGCGCCCGGCGGCGAGCAGGACGGGACGGAGCGGATTGGTCGGCATCGTCAGACTCCCTGGTGGGGGTAGGTGTGATCGGTTGCGGGAACGAACGTTTCCTTGATGGTGCGTGCCGACGCCCACCGCAGCAGGTTCTGCGGTGACCCGGCTTTGTCGTTGGTCCCCGAGGCTCGGGCTCCACCGAACGGTTGTTGTCCGACGACGGCTCCGGAGGGCTTGTCGTTGACGTAGAAGTTCCCGGCGGCGAAGCGGAGGGCGTCGGTCGCCTGCGTCACGGCGACGCGGTCGGTCGCGATGATCGATCCGGTGAGCGCATACCTGGAGGCCTTGTCGACCATGGCGAGGGTGTCGGCGAATGCCCCGGGTATCGAATCGTCGTACACGTGGACGGCGAGGATCGGCCCGAAGTACTCGGTGTGGAACGCGTCGTCGCTCGGGTCGTCGCCGAGCAGCACCGTCGGGTCGACGAACCAGCCCTCGGAGTCGTCGCAGGCACCACCGGCGGCGATCGTCAGGCCGGGGGCGGACTTCGCCCGGTCGAGAGCTGCGGCGTTGCGGTCGAACGCCTTCCGGTCGATCACTGCTCCCCCGAAGTTCGACAGGTCGGTGACGTCGCCGTAGGTCAGGGACGACGCGGTGTCGACAAGGGTGTCCCCCATCTTCGCCCAGACAGACTTCGGCACGAACGCCCGTGACGCGGCCGAGCACTTCTGGCCCTGGTAGTCGAAGGCGCCTCGGATCAGGGCCGTGGTGAGGACGTCGGGGTCGGCGGAGCTGTGGGCGACGACGAAGTCCTTGCCGCCCGTTTCGCCGACGAGTCGCGGGTAGCTGTCGTAGTTCGCGATGTTCTCGCCGACCTCACGCCACAGTCGCTGGAAGGTCGGCGTCGATCCGGTGAAGTGGATTCCCGCCAATCGACGGTCGGCCAGTGCGACCTCCGACACCAGCGGACCGTCACCGAGGACCAGGTTGATCACACCGGCGGGCAGCCCGGCGGCTTCGAGCAGCTGCAGAGTCAGGTACGCGGCCACGGCCTGCGTCGGCGACGGCTTCCACAGCACCGTGTTGCCCATGAGGGCGGGAGCGGTGGGCAGATTGCCGGCGATGGCGGTGAAGTTGAAGGGTGTGATGGCATAGACGAATCCTTCGAGGGGTCGGTACTCGACGCGGTTCCACACACCGGGCGACGACATCGGCTGTTCGCTCAGGATCTGGCGGGCGAAGGAGACGTTGAAACGCCAGAAGTCGATCAGTTCGCACGGGGAGTCGATCTCGGCCTGGTAGGCACTCTTGGACTGTCCGAGCATGGTGGCCGCAGCGATCGTTTCGCGCCACGGGCCGGACAGCAGATCGGCGGCGCGGAGGAACACCGCGGCACGCTCGTCGAACGGGAGCGATCGCCAGGCGGGTGCCGCCGCGGCCGCGGCATCGATCGCGTCGCGCACGTCCTGGTGCGTGGCGCCGGTGAACGATCCGATGACCGACGAGTGACGATGGGGCTGGACGACGTTCTCGCGCGGGCCGCTCGCATCACGGTGCACCCCGCCGATCACCTGCTTGATCTCGGTGGGTGTGCCGGCCAGTCGATCGAGCTCGGTGGTCAGCCTGGTTCGTTCGGCGCTTCCCGGTGCGTAGGTGTGCACGGGTTCGTTCGTCGGGGTGGGTACGGCGGTGACGGCGTCCATCTCGGGTCCTCCGGGTGTTCTCGTCGATCGGGGTGTGATCACTCAAGCCCATGGACACCCGTCGAATATTCAGCCGATCCGACGAGAGTTCGTCCGATGCTCTGTCCGATCGGACAAAGGATTGTTACCGTCGAGGCATGGTGTCCCGTCGGAACGCGCCGACCCTCGACGCGGTGGTGCGCGCGCTACATGCCGCCTTCGTCGAGGTCCTGGTCGCCCCGGCGGGTCTCGAGGTTCCGATCTCGTCCGTCACGCTGGTGGATCCGGACGACCTGTCAGCCGAGGCGTACACGACGGCGGCGGCCGCCGATCTCTATCTTCTGGCGGGTGTCCGCGAGGCGGACGCGGTGACGTGGCTCGAGGAAGTGGGGACGCGCAGCGCGGACCTACGACCGGTCGCTGTCATGAGCAAGGCCGCCGCGTCGTCGACGTTGATGCAGCACGCTGCCCGCGTGGCGGGGGTTGCGCTGATCGCGGTGCATTCGCAGACGCGCTGGGACCGGTTGCTGTCCATGGTGCGCGGGGTGCTGGACCAGTCGAACCAGTACATCGTCCCGACCGGACCCTCCGACCTCGGCGGCGTACTCGGTGCCGACACCGACCTCTTCGGCCTCGCGCACACGGTCGCCGTTCTCACCCGGGGCATGGTGAGTATCGAGGACGAGCGGTCGCATGTGCTGGCCTACTCCGCCTCGAACGATCAGGCCGACGAGTTGCGCACGTTGTCGATCCTCGGCAGGGAGGGCCCGTCCGAGTACCTTCGGCGTCTCGAACAGTGGGGTGTCTACGACAGTGTCCGGCGGTCCGACGACGTCGTCGAGGTTCCGGCGCACCCCGATCTCGGCATCCGACGACGGCTGGTCGCGGGCATCAGGACGACCTCGTCCGAGCCGAAGTTGCTGGGCACCTTGTGGATCCAGGAGGGACAGCGACCTCTGGCCGACGACGCCGGCAGCGTGCTGCGCGGAGCCGCCGCGGTGGCCGCACGGCTGATCACCCGCATCATCGAAGCCCCGACGAACGAGGCACTGCAGATCCAGCGTCTGCTCGGTGCCCGCGGCGGCGGTGTCGACGTCCCGTCACTCGCCGCCGCACTGTCCATTCCCACCGACGGGCCTGCCGCGGTGATCGGGTTGGCAGCCACCGGCACCACGTCCGCCACCGCGACGTCCGATCTGTCGACGGCGATCCGTCTGCACGCCAGCTCCTTCCACCGCCTGTCGTTGGTGACCACCATCGGCGACCGGATCTACGTGTTGATACCGCGAACACGCGCCGAGACGTCGGTCGAGTCATGGACGCGCCAACTCCTGGACCGCATCGACGCGCGCACGACCGTCCGCCTCCGCGCAGCGGTCGCATCGCCCGTCGCCGCCCTCGGCGAGGTGGCGGCTGCACGGACCGAGGTGGACCGTGTATTGGACGGAACGTCGGATTCCACCGGTGACCGCGTGACGACGCTGGCCGATTCGCGCACGTCGGTACTGCTCGGAGAGATCGTGGACATGGTGGCGGCCCACCCCACTCTGCAGGATCCGCGGATGAGCGCACTCGTCGAGTACGACGCCAGAACGTCGTCGTCGATGTGCGAGAGCACCCGGATGTACTTGACGCACTACGGAGATGTCCGGCGGGCCGCTGCCGAACTGCACGTCCACCCGAACACGTTGCGCTACCGGGTGCGCCGGGTGGAGGAGATCACGCGGACCGATCTGTCCGACCCCGCCGCGCGTCTGCTGATGGAGATCCAGCTGGCGGTATGGGCCCGTCAGGCCAGAACCTGACGGCACCATTCCATCAACGGCGTGAAGTCCCGCCACGCCGCTCGGACATGATCGGCGCACGCCTCGGTGTCCAGCCAGGGCGGGCACCCGAAACTGCGGCCGAGGGTCAGGGACTTGTGACGCAGCAGGTCGATCCGCGGGTGATCGGCGTCGTATCCACGAGGGGACGTCTTCAGGCGGTCACCGCCGCGGTCGTACCCTCGTCCTTCCAGGTCGGCGACGATCTTCTCCAGCTCGGCGCCCCTCACATCGTCGTCGACGACGGCGCGGAACTGCGCGATCGTGTCGGACGTCGATGCGTAGAAGCCGCCGGCGACCATCAGTCCGGCCGCGTCGACCTGGACGTAGTACCCGGTGGACGGCGCCACCTGGACATAGGCGCCCTGGTGAGTCTTGTACGGCACCTTGTCCTTCGAGAAGCGGACGTCGCGGTGCGGGCGGAACAGCTTGGCGCTGCCGAACTCGTCGGCCAGCACCTCGGTCAGCGCGGTCATCGGCGCACGGACCGACTCGTCGTAGGTGTGCTTGTGTTCGGCCCACCACGTCTTGCTGTTGTCGGCCTCGAGGTCCTCGTAGAAGTCGAGGGCGGCTTCCGGGATGCCGGTGAACGAGGTCATGTCTGCAGGCTATCGCCCCAGTGACCGACTGATCACCAGTCGTTGGATCTGGTTCGTCCCCTCGAAGATCTGCGTGATCTTGGCGTCGCGCATGTAGCGCTCGACCCGGAAGTCGCGGGTGTAGCCGTAGCCGCCGAAGACCTGCACGCCGTCCGTCGTCACCTTCATCGCGGCATCGGTCGCGACGAGCTTGGCCACCGAGGCCTGGCGGGAGAACGGCAATCCGGCGTCCTTGCGTCGCGCAGCATCGATGTAGGTCGCCCGGGCGGAATCCACCGCCGCGGCCATGTCGGCCAGTACGAAGCCGAGACCCTGGTGGTCGATGATCTTGCTGCCGAACGTCGTTCGCTCCTGCGCGTAGGCCACGGCGTCGTCCAGAGCCGCCTGCGCGATCCCGACCGCGACGGCGGCGATACCCAAC
This sequence comes from Rhodococcus sp. MEB064, assembly GCF_000834565.1. NCBI lineage: Bacteria > Bacillati > Actinomycetota > Actinomycetes > Mycobacteriales > Nocardiaceae > Rhodococcus > Rhodococcus sp. MEB064. The sequence continues at coordinate 247,534 of NZ_JXQS01000018.1, read as the reverse complement.
CGGCCGGCGTCCAGTGCGCTGAACGCGATACCCAGGCCCTGTCCCTCGGCGCCGACGAGCCGATCCTTCTCCAGCAGCGCCCCGTCGTAGTGTGCCGCCGTGGTGGGGACCGCGTGCAGCCCCATCTTCTCCTCGGGCGCACCGAACGAGAGTCCGTCGAGATCGGCCGGGACGAGGAAGCAGGAGATTCCCTTGGACCCCTCTCCCGTGCGGGCGAACAGGGTGTAGAAGTCGGCCTTGCCGCCGTGGGTGATCCACGCCTTCGATCCGGTGACCGTGTACCCGTCGGGTCCGGGAACTGCCTTGCAGGCCAGGGCGGCCGCGTCGCTTCCCGCCTGGGGTTCGGATAGGCTGTAGGCGCCGATGGTGCTGCCGCTCAACATGTCCGGGAGCCAGCGCTGCTTCTGCTCCTCGGTTCCGAACGCCATCAGCGGGTGGCACGAGAGCCCGTGCACGCTGACCGCCACCGCCACGGCGGCCCACCGCGATGCCAGTTCCTCGAGCACCTGGAGGTACACCTCGTACGGTTGACCGCCGCCGCCCCACTCCTCCGGGTACGGAAGGCTGAGCAGTCCCGCCTCGCCCAGCGTCGCGAAGACGCCCTCGGGGTAGGTCTCTTCTTTCTCGTGCCGGTCGACGATCGGGTCGAGGACCTTGTCCGCGATGTCGCGGGTCAGCTGCAGCAGATCGCGCGCGTCGTCGTTCGGTAGCAGGCGGTCGACAGCCATGTCCGGTCCTCGTTCCGTCGGTGGTCGTGAGCGCACCGGTACTGCGGCGGCTCTCTCAGTACTATCGACAGTACTGTATCGGCGGCTCCAGTACTATCGGCGCTCATGACAGCAGCTCACGCGACGGCTCGGCGCGCACAGCTTTTCGACGCCGTCGTCACGCTGTTCCTCTCCGAAGGCTTCGCGCACCTCACGCTCGAGGACATCGCCGCTCGACTCCGGTGCTCCAAATCGACCCTGTACACCCTCGCGCCCAGCAAGGACGAGCTCGTCCGCACCGCCACGGTGCACTTCTTCACCTCGGCGGCCCACTCGGTCGATGCGGCGGCAGCCCGAGCGCACGGGACCCGCGCGCGCATCGCCGCCTACCTCGGCGCGGTGGGCGAGGCATTGGCTCCCGCATCGGAACAGTTCATGACGGACCTCGCGGAGTTCGAGCCGTCACGGTCGGTCTACGAGCGCAACACGGCGATCGCCGCCGAACGCGTACGCCGGATCATCGACGACGGAGTCCGCGCCGGGGACGTACGTGACGTGCACGCGGCATTCGTAGCCGACGTCGCCGCCTCGGTCATGGTCTCGATCCAGAGTCGCGCACTCGTGCGGCGCACCGGACTCGACGACGCCGACGCCTATCGCGAACTGGCCACCTTGCTGACCGAGGGCATCGCGCGATGAGTTTCCTCGTAACGCGCAGTCAGAGTCGGTACACCGTCCACCTGTGACATCAGGAGCTTCCCATGCAGAAGATCACCCCCACGCTCTGGTACGACGACAAGGCCGAGGAAGCCGCCGAGTTCTACATCTCCACCTTCGGCGACGGCGCGATCCTGAATGTCAGCCGCTACGGCGACGACGGCCCGGGCACCCCCGGCAGCGCGATGATCGTGGATTTCGAGTTGTTCGGTCAGCGGTTCAACGGCCTCAACGGCGGCCCCATGTTCACCTTCACCGAGGCCATCTCCATGTCGGTCAGTTGTGACGGACAGGAGGAAGTGGACCGGTACTGGGATGCGTTGGTGTCCGACGGCGGCGCGGAGTCGCAGTGCGGGTGGTGCAAGGACAGGTTCGGAGTGTCGTGGCAGATCGTGCCCGTCCAGCTGATGCACCTGATGAGCAACCCCGATCCGCAGGTGTCCCAGCGGGTCATGCAGTCGATGCTGTCCATGCGCAAGATCGTCATCGCCGATCTGCAGCGAGCTCACGACGCGGCCTGACGCACTCCCCCGGTTTCGCGGGCCGTATCGCGGGAACACCGCGTCCGTGTCCGACTCCTTGCTCGTCCGCGCCCTGGCGGCCCCGTTCGGCCTGGGGTCGGCAGTGCGGCACGCGAAGCTGTTCCATCCGAAAGGCATCGTTCTCCGCGGCACCCTCGAGCGGATCGCTGCCGACGGCGCCGGGTTGCCGGTGGGATCGGCCGACGACGTGCTGGTCCGTCTGTCGTCCGCGCTGGGTCTGCCCCGCTCGGTTCCGGACGTGGCCGGGTTGGCGATGCGTCTGCCACCCACGGACCTCGCCGACTCGGCGTGGGACATCCTGCTCGCGAGCGCCGGCCGCGACGTCGTCACGCGGTGCATCCCCCTGCCGGTCGGCTCGTTCGACTCCGCGTCGTACTCGTCGCTGATGCCGTTACGCCACGACGGTCGCAACTGGTGGCTGCGCGCCGGCGTCGTCAGCGCTCCGACACTGCCCACGCTGGAGTCGATATCCGACGCCGTCCTTTTCCGACCCCTCGTGATCGAGCTCGAGCAGTCCCCCGGCACCGACGACTACCAGCCGCTGGCGAGACTGTCGCTGACCTCGGTCGACAACTCCGGTGGGCAGGTCTCGTTCGATCCGGTCCGGCGCACCCCGAGCAGCGTCCGCCCGGGCCCCGAGTGGTTGCGATCCCTCCGGGCGCGCGCCTACCTGGACAGTCGGCGCGGCCGGGAGACCTCGAGGTCCGGTTGAGGGTTCCCGGTTGTGGTTACTCACACCCTCAGTAGGCTGTGATCACAGACAACGTCGCTCGTACGACATAGGGGAAGGTTCCACGTGAACAGGATTTCGGCGTGACCGGTGACATCGGGTCGATGGCACCTGACGCAGTGCAGGAGACGCGCCCCCTCGTTCCCCACGAGGTGGACCACCGCTTCGAACGCACCACCACGCTCGTCGGGCACAAATACGTCATCCCTGACTACTACGAGGTCGGTCGCGAGAAGATTCGCGAGCTCGCGCGGGCCATCCAGAACAATCACCCGGCTCACCACAACGAAGCAGCTGCCGCGGAGCTGGGATACGACGGTCTGATCGCTCCGGCCACGTTCGTCAGCGTCGTCGGCTCGATCGCCATCGACTACCTGTTCTCGCACATCCTGGTCGAGTACGAGATCACGGCAGTGCTGCAGACGGACCAGAGCTTCACCCTGCACCGCCCACTGCTGCAGGGTGACCGCCTGGTGTCGGAACTCCAGGTGATCTCGGTGCGCCAGTTCGCGGGCAACGACATCATCGTCGTCCAGAATCACATCACCTCGCGCGGCGAGGATGCGTGCACCAGCACCACTACGTTCATCGCCCAGACCGACGCCGATGTCGATCCGCGAGCAGCCGCTCTGGTGAGCGCCGTTCTGCCCGCGAGCACACCGCGTGTCGGACCCACCGCACGACCGGAGGACACGGACAGCGTCTAAGGTCGCTGCGGTGGTTGACGAAAACGCGGACCAGTCGTTCGAGAGCGAGAACTTCAACGAGATCGACGCTCACGGTGAGCTGTGGACCGGCAGGACCTACACGTCGTGCTCGTTCATCGACGCTGATCTGAGCGGGCTCTCGACCCACGGCGTCGTCTTCACGGGGTGCGATTTCTCGGGCGTCGACCTGACCGACTCCTCGCATACCGGCACGGCGTTCCGCAATTGCGAGTTCCGACGTAGCCGCTTGTGGCACAGCACGTTCCGCAGTACATCGTTTCTCGGATCGTCCATCTCCGACACTCGGATCAAGCCGTCGACCTTCGACGAGGTCGACTTCATGCTCGCCTCGCTCGGCGGCCTCGACCTGCGCAACCTTGACTTGACGGGTGCCCGATTCCGGGAGTCCAACCTGGTCGGCGCCGACCTACGGTCGTCCGTGCTCCGCAACGCCGACTTCGGCGGAGCGCGCACCTCGGGATTACGCCTGAACGACGCGGACCTGCGCGGAAGTACGGCCGATGCGACGTTCTGGACGTCGGCGACGCTGGACGGCGCTCGTATCGATGCGGTCCAGGCGTTGGCCTACGTCCACGCGCACGGCCTCGTCGTCCAGGACTGAACCCGGTCTTTCGATCTCGTCCGGTAGGCCGTCCGCGTCGAATAGACCGTGGAAACTGCCTCCCCGCGCGATACGTCCGGGCGGGAAGGCAGTTCCGTCGGGAAGCTGTGGTCTCAACCTCCCGGGCGGCGACGCGGACGTCGCCGCCGCCAGTCAACTACCCGGCTCCCGCCGTCCCGAAACGACGGGGCCCTCGAAGCCGTTGCGACCGAGTTGATCCGAATCCTGGACGTAGCGCCGTACCGAGCGCACGATGACGGCGCAGGTACATCCGAGAAGAGGGTCGAGGACACCACAATGAGCGACAACGTCTACCGCGTCACCGAAATCGTCGGCACGTCCACCGAGGGCACCGACGACGCCGTGCGCAACGCCATCTCCCGCGCGAGCAGCAGTCTCCGAGAACTGGACTGGTTCGAAGTTGTCGAGACTCGGGGCCACATCGAGAACGGTGCGGTCGCGCACTTCCAGGTGACCGTCAAGGTCGGGTTCAAGCTGGAAGCCTGATCCGACCCGCGGCGCCCCGTCAGCCGTCCGCCGTCGAATTCGGACGAACGTTTCGGGGCAGTTCTGTTTGAGGGCAATATCACAGGGTAGTTCGCACGGCATGAAAGCAATGACGTACCGCGGCCCGTACAAGGTCCGCGTCCAGGACAAGGACATGCCCACCGTGGAACACCCGAACGACGCGATCGTGCGCGTGGAGATGGCGGCGATCTGCGGATCCGACCTCCACCTCTATCACGGCATGATGCCGGACACGCGTGTCGGGATGACGTTCGGCCACGAGTTCATCGGCGTCGTCGAAGAAGTCGGTCCGTCCGTGCAGAACCTGCAGCGCGGCGATCGAGTCATGGTGCCGTTCAACGTCTACTGCGGTTCGTGCTTCTTCTGCACACGCGGTCTGTACTCGAACTGCCACAACGTTCACCCGAACGCGACTGCCGTCGGCGGCATCTACGGCTACTCGCATACCTGCGGTGGGTACGACGGCGGTCAGGCACAGTTCGTCCGTGTGCCGTTCGCGGACGTGGGACCCTCGATCATTCCCGACTGGATGAGCGACGAGGACGCGCTGCTCTGTACCGACGCTCTGGCCACCGGATATTTCGGTGCCCAACTCGCGGACATCGTCGAGGGTGACACCGTCGCAGTGTTCGGCGCCGGACCCGTCGGCCTCTACGCGGCGAAGTCCGCGTGGCTCATGGGAGCCGGTCGAGTGATCGTCATCGATCATCTGGAGAATCGACTTGCCAAGGCGCGGACGTTCGCGCATGCCGAGACGATCAACTTCGCCGAGCAGGACGACGTCGTGGTCACGATGAAGAGGACGACGGATCACCTCGGCGCCGATCGAGTCATCGACGCGGTGGGGGCGGAGGCCGACGGAAACTCTCTCCAGCACGTCACCGCCGCGAAGTTCAAGCTGCAGGGCGGCTCACCCATCGCCTTGAACTGGGCGATCGACAGCGTCCGCAAAGGTGGGACCGTCTCGGTCATGGGCGCGTACGGTCCCATGTTCAGTGCGGTCAAGTTCGGCGACGCGATGAACAAGGGACTGACACTGCGCATGAACCAGTGCCCGGTCAAGCGCCAGTGGCCACGCTTGTTCTCGCACATCCAGAACGGCTACCTGAAGCCGAGCGAGATTGTCACGCATCGCATTCCGCTCGAACACATTGCCGACGCGTATCACATCTTCTCGTCGAAACTGGACGACTGCATCAAGCCGATCATCCTTCCGCACGCGAGCTGAGAGGGCCCCTCATGGTCTACACCGCCGATCACCCGTCGACCCCCGATATAGAGGATCTCCGCGCTCGCATCCCCGGCTGGGGCGTCGACCGCGATCCAGCCGACCGGCCCTCCGTCCCCCGTGAGCGCATCGACCCGGCCGGCACCGGTGCGCACTGGGACTTCCCCGAACGGCAACCGGAGCTCCGCCCGCGTGAGCGGTCCGTCGAGCACAAGATGTTGACGCCCGTCTTCGGAACCACCGCACCCCTTCGCGGCGCGTCCGGAACCATGCGACGATTCGCCTATCGATACAGCGAGGGCAGGGCCGCGCACTGGCTGATGCTCCTCGCAGCCGATCGCGTCGACGCGATCGAATCGCACGCCCAGTCGTTCCTCGGCCTGCATCCCGACAACCCGATCACTCAGACCGGAGTACGAACGGAGTTCACACACAACGGACTTCGAGCCCGGCGCGGCACGACGCGTGTGGATACCAACCACGCGTGGATGGACCCGTTCATCGTCGCCGGACCCTGGGTTGTGACTGCCGCGGTGATCACCCGCGCCGTTCGCTTGCTGCGTCGCGGGTGATTCACGTTCCCGCGGGCGTTCCGTGTTCCCGCGGTGACTGCACCACCCGCCGGAACATACAACGCCCGCGGGAGCCGAGAAACGTCGTGGCCGACTGACGGATCAGGCCTCGGCCTTCACGATCGCGTCGCAGGCCTCCGCCGCTTGGGCACCCTTGGTGACGAAGTGGTCGCGGAAATAGGTCAGATGTTCCTCGTGCTCGTGGAAATGGTGCGGGGTCAACACCACCGAGAACACCGGCACATCGGTGTCGAGCTGCACGCGCATCAGCCCGTCGATCACGGCCGTCGCCACGAACTCGTGTCGGTAGATTCCTCCGTCCACCACCAGACCTGCCGCGACGACGGCGTCGTAACGTCCGGTGCGCGCCAGTCGCTGGGCTTTGAGCGGAATCTCGAAGGCGCCGGGGACCTCGTAGAACTCGAGGCTGTCGCGCTGGTGTCCGAGAGCGAGCATCCGGTCCGTGAAACCCTCTCGGGCCTTGTCCACGATGGCGCGATGCCATGTTGCTTGGATGAATGCGATCTGTCCCGGTGCGTCGGCCATGCAGTGAAACTAGCCCAGCACCTGTCCGGACGGTCACGAGTAGCCGTTCTTGACTGTTCAGTCTAAAATAGGCGCATGGCTCGACCTCGCGCGTTCGACACCGATGAGGTGGTGGCCGCTGCCGTGGCGGTATTCACCGAGCACGGCTATCGGGGCGCGTCGGTCGATCAGATCCTGGCCGCGACGGACATCCGGCGAGCCAGTCTGTACAACGCGTTCGGGAGCAAGCGCGGACTGTTCCTGACGGCGCTTCGTTCCGACAGAGCAACGATGGACCTTCTCCTCGTCGCACTCATGGAACTCGCGCCCACCGACGCGGCACTACGCCGTGAGCTCGCCGCCACCCTCGCCGAGAGGGGCATCGACGAGCGCGCACTCGGCACCGCACTGCTCTCCCGCGCCGACATCCGACGAGAGGAAGCACTGTGAACACCGTGACGATCGAGGGTGGACGGCTGGTCGTCAGCCCTCGTGGCCTGGACAAGCTGTGGAGCTTCACTCGCCGACTCGACGTGCCGTTGTCGCAGGTGAAAGGTGCGACCGCCGATTCCGGTGTCCAACGGGAACCCAAGGGGATCCGCGCCCCCGGCCTCTCGATTCCCGGCAAGTACGCCGGAACGTTCCACCGTGACGGGGAGAAGACGTTCTGGAACGTCAGCGACCCCGTGCGGAACGTCGTCATCGAGTTGGACGGCACCGGAAAATACGACCGACTCGTCCTCACGGTGGACGACCCCGGCGGCATCGAGAACACGATCAACGCTGCGATGACGTCCTGAAAGCCGTCTTCGCGGAGGTATCGACAGCCGGAGCTGGTCGTCCGAGGGCCGCCAGTGCTTCATACTGACCCACATGGCGTCCAACTCGAAACGAGCAGTACTGAGCAATGAGGCCGATTCGGTCACCGTCTTCCACGACGGCCGGATCAAGGTCACCTCGAGGGATCACCGCTGGGAGATCGTCGAGGTCGGCAGGCACAGTGCCCTCGGCCAGTTCGTCACGCTCGGCGTCGGACGCCCCCTGTCTGCGAGCGAGACCACCACCGCTGCGGCGCCTGCTGCCGACTACTCCGTGGCGTTGACGCCCGACCGGGAGACCGAGGTCGCCGGCACCGTCGCCGCGACCAACGGCACCTTCATCCAGTTCCTGCACAACGGCTCCATCACCGTCGGCAGCGACGGACGGGACATCGCCGAAACGTTCAACACGGGCCCGGAAGCCAACTCGGAGATCGTGTCGGTACGTGGTGGCTCGGTGACCGTGACCTTCCGCGGCTCCTACCGCCCGTCGTCCCTGCGTGAGCACGACTTCCTCGTCGACATCCCGTCGCCCGAGAAGCCTGCTCTGAACCGCCTGCACCCCGGCGAGCACGAGTCGCGTGCCGGAAAAGTGGGCCCGTTCCGCTGATCGAGGAATGCCCTCAGAGAAACGCGAAGCCTTCCCCGCGGTAGGTCGGTAGCTCGCCGACCAGTCGGTCGCCCGAGACCAGATGCAGGACATCGACTCGCTCGCAGAGCTCCCCTGCCTTGGCGTGACGGAACCACACTCGGTCTCCTACCCGAAGCGACGCGGCCGACGGTCCGACAAGGGGCGTCTGCGCTTCGCCGGCCGCCTCACGACTGGTCAGCTCCAGTCCGTGAGGCCACGCCACCGTCGGCAATCGATCCGTGCCGACCGGCCCCGACGCCACCCATCCGCCACCCAGGACAGTGGCGGTGGACGCGGACGGCTTGCGCACGACGGAGTTGACGAAGAATGCGGCGGGTTCGGGCCGGAAGCGTCGATAGTGATCGAAGAGCGCGGGCCCGTAGAGACCCGACCCGGCGCCGACCTCGGTGATCGCAGCTTCCGACGCGGTCTGCTCGATCGATCCGGTACCGCCTCCGTTGACGAACTGCAGCGGTGCGATCGCTCGTACCGCGGCGACGGCCTCGGCTCGGCGCGTGCGCAGTTCACGGGCGGATGTCCCCTGGACGGCTCGCAGTGCTGCGCGAGCAAGAGAATTCCCGGGCTGATCGTCTCCGATTCCGGCGATCTGTCCCTCGTACGACATCACGCCGACCAGATCGAAGCCGCGTCGCTTGTCGAGATGTCGCGCCAGTTCGGTGGCAGCAGCAACCGAGTGCACGGGAGATCGCAGAGGACCGAGATGTACCCAACCACCCAGCAATTCGAGGGAGGCGTCCATATCGATGCAGACGCGAATCGATGACCGCACAGAAGGCACGACCTCGTCGATGTAGTCGAGCTGGTCGGTCGAGTCGATCATGATCGTCACCCGAGAGGCCAGACGGTCGTCACTGCACAACGATGTCAACGCAGCGCGATCCGCAGTCGGATATCCGACGAGGATGTCCTCGTGCTGGTCGGCGAGCCAGATCGCTTCCGGCAGCGTGAGCGCGAGAATTCCGCGGTAGCCGTCCAGGGACAGCGCGCGGTCGATGAGGCCGCGACAGCGGACTGATTTACTGGCCAACCGAATGGTGGCCGAACCGCCGGTGCGAGCGACCAGACGGGCGGCATTGGAGTCGAACGCGTCGAGGTCGACTACCGCGAAGGGCGGCTCGAGATCAGAAGTAGCCGACTCGAGCGCATCCATGCGGGCGGAGCGGCCGTGTGCGGCGGGGCGTCGCATGAGCCAGAAGTCTGGCCGGACGCACCGACCGCGTCAAGGTCGGTGAAACTACTACGAACCTACTGGCCGATGCGGCCGCGGCCCATGCGCAGGAGGAGCATCCCGAGGGTGCGACCTTCCTGGCCCAGGTCACCGAAACGCTGGAGTGCGGACATCTCGCGAACGTTGGACGCCGACCGGCCCTGCGCGGCCTGGGCGAGCCCGACCGTGCGGGCAACTTCGTTGCGACGCTCGACTGCCGCGAGGATCGTGGCGTCGAGGCGCTCGATCTCGTCATGCATCGCGTCGATCTCCTGCTCGGCAACCGTGACGTCGACGTCATCGGTGCGAGTGAAGGATGCGGCGGCGAAGTCGATTGATGCGCTCATGATCAGTACATCGCCCGGCGCCCGACTTTCATTACCGAGTCTCGCGATACGACGGTGTGACGTAGGCAACACCCGCTGTGACCTGCACAGACGACAGCACCCCACACGTCCGAGGACGTATGGGGTGCTGTCGTGAGAGCGGGTGGGTGGGAGGTCAGTGAGCCATGCGGCCGCGGCCCATACGCAGGAGCAGCATCCCGAGGGTGCGACCTTCCTGGCCGAGGTCCCCGAAGCGCTGGAGTGCGGACATCTCGCGAACGTTGGACGCCGACCGGCCCTGCGCGGCCTGGGCGAGCCCGACCGTGCGGGCAACTTCGTTGCGACGCTCGACTGCCGCGAGGATCGTGGCGTCGAGGCGCTCGATCTCGTCATGCATCGCGTCGATCTCGTGCTCGGCGGCGGTGACGTCCACGTCATCGGTGCGAGTGAAGGATGCGGCGGCGAAGTCGATTGATGCGCTCATGACTACTACGTCGCACGGGGCTCCGATTCCGTTACGCACACTCTCGAGTATTTTTTTCGAGCGCTGAAACCGCTGGTCAGCGCATCGAAGAGTCTGCAGAACCGGATCCATGGCTACCCGCGTTCTGGGAACCGCGCACCCGCTCCCCTTCCAGCAAGGCTCACCGGTTACAACCAGAGCAAATTGCTGGAACTGGAGGGAGTACGTCGATCCGCACCACCACACCGCTATCTGCAACGCCCAAGCCCCACCCCCACGTTTCGAGGCACCGGCCGCGGGTAGAGCGAGGTACGTCACAACAGAGGAGATTCTCATGGCACGTGCCACCCTTGCCCACCTGCTTCACGACGTCGGGATCGCTGCATGGTTCGGCGGAACGCTCGCGAATGCTGTCGCCCTCAACAAGGCTGCGTCGAGCGCGGACACCGCCGGTTCGACGGGTGCCGTCGCCAACGAAGGGTGGGATCGCTGGACGCCGGTCAACGCTGCGGCGATCGGGGTTCACCTCGCCGGCGCGGCCGCGCTGCTGAAGAACGACTACGGCCGGATGAAGACGCAGGACGGTGTCGCCACGATGGCCGTCGCCAAGACAACCCTCACGGCTGCCGCGCTGGCAGTCACCGGGTACAGCCGTCTTCTGGGTCAGACCATCTCGAGGGAAGGGTCGGTTCCGGCAGCCGACGGCACCACGCCCACGGCGTCGACGCCGCCCCACGTGGCTGCAGCGCAGAAGAAATTGCAGGCTCTGCAGTGGGTCGTTCCGGCGCTGACCGGTGGAATCGTTGCCGTCTCCGCGTACGCGAGCGAGCAGTTCCGGCCGGAGGAAGTGACGAAGGGCGTGCTGTCCCGCGTCATCGGCTGAGCCGCCGCACGTCGACGACCCCGGCACCCGAGTTCTGTGTCGGGGTCGTCAGCCGGTCAGCCAGATGAACCCGTCCCGCACCTCGACGGCGTAGGTGGACAGCGTCGCGATCCGTCCGACGGCGGTCACTGCGGCCGAGTAGGGCGGGAAGCCGAACACGACGCCCTTGGGCCCGCTGCGCATGGATCCGTCCGTCACGTCGAACTCCGCTCGATGCCACGGGCACTGCAGGCACCCGTCGTCGGTGACGATTCCCCGCCCGAGTTTCCCGAACTGGTGTCGGCACACGTTGCTCACTGCGAACGGGGTGTCGTCGGGAAGCATGCCGACGGCGATGACTCCGTGCTCGTCGGTACGAACTTCCGTCACCCGCCGCTCACCGAGGTCGTCGATGCCGACCAATCGTCGACCGACCGCCTGCACGGTGTCGTTGTGGAAGACCGGAGGAATCAAGCCGCGACGCTGGGAACCACCGCGTCCGTGCGCTTCGCTCATGACCCGGACATACCCTGACCCTCCGGTCCTAAGCGTGCGAGGTTTGCCCGTTCCACGTTCGGGCACTACCGCGGAGCCCTGTCGGAGCTCTCGGAGTGGAGATCACGTGGCACGACAACCGGACGACGGTGCCGACAGCGACGCCGGTGCCGATCAGTCCACTCCCCTGCTCGAACCGCCGAAGCTGCGTCTCGAGGACGACCGGGTCGCGACCAGGTTGGAGCTCTTCTTCGACCTCGCGTACGTCCTGGTAGTTCACCAGCTCGCGCTCGCACTGAAGGACGATCTGCGATGGCAAGGCGTCGCGGAGTTCGCCGGGCTCTTCGCCGTCACGTGGTGGTCGTGGGTGACCACGACGCTGTACGCGAACCGGTTCGACACCAACGACGTCCTCTACCGGTTGCTCAAGCTTGCTGCCACCTTCGCCGTGGCGGTGATGGCCGCCAGCGCGGCGACGGCGGTGGGCAGCGACGGAACGGTCGCTTTCGGTGTCGGGTACATCGCCACGCGGGTGATCCTCGCCCTCCTGTACCTGCGCACGCGGCGTCACATTCCCGATGTGCGCGTCACGGTCGATCTGTACCTCGCCGCCACTGTCGTCAGCGCGGTGATCTGGGCTCTGTCGTTGCTCACCCCGTCACCGATCACGTACATCCTCTGGGCGGTGGGGATCGCCATCGAAGCCGCGGCGCCGTTCGCGGCGACCCGGTGGGGCCCGGACGTGCCGCTGCACCTCGAACACCTGCCGGAACGCTTCGGCCTGTTCGTCATTCTGGTCCTCGGCGAGTCCATCTCCGCGGTGGTACTCGGGATGCACGACACGCACTGGGCGTTCTCCTCGGTGGCGGTGGCTGCCCTCGGCTTCACCATCGCGTCGGCTGTGTGGTGGATGTACTTCGACATCGGCGGTGCCGAGGCGAAGACGGAGATCCAGGACGACGACCGCGCCGTCGGCAGTGGTCGCGCCGACGGATACGTCTACGGACACCTCCCCCTCACCCTGGGCGTGGCCCTTCTCGGCGTCGGAATCCAGCAGTACGTCCTGCACCCGGTGGGCGAGCTGACCGACACCGGACGCTGGGTACTGTGCGGCGGAGTCGCACTGTTCGTCACCGGGGTCTGCGCCATTCTCGGATGGAGTTCCGGCCATTGGCGGACGGTCTTCCCGTGGCCGGCTCTGGCCATTCCCGTCGTCATCGTGGTCGGGTTCGTCGACACCAGACTTCCCTTCGCCTCCGCAATTGTCCTGGCTGTGGGGGCGATCGCGGCGGTCGTCACCGGCGTCGTGCATCGGCGCCGCAGTCCGGTCGACACCACCGAAACCTGACGCAACACCCTTTTCGAGCCATTCTTCGACGTGCTTCGGAGGCGCTTCGACGTTGCGGTTCGGTAGGTCGGTTCGATCGGTCATAATCAGTGACATGCATGCAGATGATGCACGCGCTGCGGTCGCCGACTCGCAGCTCGAGGCACCCGTCCCGGTCGTGCGCTGGGGTCGTCCCGAACAGGGCGCCGACCTTCGCGACGCCCTGGGCGGACAGATCGACAGCGACGAGCAGCTCGCGCGGGCGCTCCGCACCCTCGTGGGCCTCGCCCACAAGACCATCGACGGTGCCGCAAGTTGCGGGATCTCGGTCTCGGTGTCGGGTCGCTCGTTCACCGCGGCGCACAGTGACGCCCGCACCCTGATCGTGGACACCGAACAGTACGAAGCCGGTGACGGTCCGTGCCTGCACTCGGCCCGCACCGGAACCGTCGTGCGCGTCGATGCCATCGACGCCGAGAAGCGGTGGCCGGTATTCGCCGCGTCCGCGCGCAGCGAGAACATCCGGTCGTTCCTCGCAGCACCGCTGCATACGCCGGAGACGCGCTTCGGATCTCTCAACCTGTACGGCGAGGCACCCTCGGCATTCACCGACGCCGACGTCGACACCGCGCTGGCACTGACCGACGCCCTCTCGCACGCCGTCGGGCACTACCAGCGATTCGATCGACTCCTGGACCAGTACAACGGGTTACGTCTCGCGCTGGAACATCGAGCTCCCATCGAGCAGGCGAAGGGAATGCTGATGGCCATCCACCGCATCGATGCCGACGCGGCCTTCGACATGCTCGCGACTCGTTCACAGCACGAGAATAGGAAGCTCCGTGACATAGCCGCCGACGTCATCACCGACATCGTCGGACGGCCCACCGCCGGGGAGTGACCGATCGACCCTTGCCTCGGACACCGATCGACGGGTCGAATGGCACCATGGATTCCTGGCTGGAAAGTTCTACCCACTCGACGTGGCTCGATTCGCAGACCCGCGCTCTGCTGAACTTCGGTCGCCGGGTCGCCGACCCTCGTGGAGGGGCCGGCTGGCTCACCGACGACGGATCGATCGATCCTGCCCAGCCGATCCATACCTACGTCACGGCTCGGATGACCCACGTCTACGCACTGGGAAGCCTGCTCGGGATTCCGGGATCGCGTCCGATCGCCGAGCAGTGCATGGACGGGCTGCGCACGCTGCTCCACGACGACGATGCGGGCGGATGGTTCTCCTCGGCAGACGGTTCCGGTGAGCACGCCGACGGGAAGTCCTGTTACGAGCATGCCTTCGTGCTTCTCGCCGCGTCGTCGGCGGTTCGGGCGGGGATCGCGGGAGCCGACGCTTTCTTCGCCGAGGCGCAGCAGGTGTTCCTGGACAGGTTCTGGAGTGAATCGGACGGCCTGTGTATCGACATGTGGGACACCGCGTTCACCGCGCCCGACGACTACCGAGGGCTGAACGCCAACATGCACGCGGTCGAGGCGATGCTGGCGGCGGCATCCGCGTCGGGTGACGCCGACTGGATCTCGCGGAGTGAACGCGTGTGCCGCTTCGTCGTGGAGTCCTCGGAGGACCGTGCGTGGCGCATCCCCGAGCACTACGACGCGACATGGCAGCCGGATCTCGATCTGAACCGCGACCAGCCGAGCCACCCGTTCAAGCCGTTCGGCGCCACCGTCGGTCACGGATTCGAGTGGGCCAGATTGATGCTGCACACGGAGGCTGCGTGCGAGACCACCAGCGACTGGTTGCTCGATGCTGCCCGGAACCTGTTCCATCGGGCTGCTGCCGACGGGTGGTCCGTCGACGGCGCACCAGGATTCGTCTACACGACGGACTGGGACGGCGGACCCGTCGTCCGCGACAGGATGCACTGGGTCGCCGCGGAAGCCATCGCGGCGGCCGCAGCGCTGTACCGCAGAACGGGCGATCGGATGTACGCCGATCACTACCGCCGGTGGTGGGACTATGTCGCCACCGTGATGATCGATCCGGTGGACGGTTCGTGGAGGCATCAACTCGACGAGCGGAACGAGCCGACCGACACAGTGTGGTCGGGTAGGCCCGATCTCTATCACGCGATCCAGGCGACATTGATTCCTCGCCTTCCGCTCTACCCGATGATCGCAACTGCGGTGGCCGACGGACGTGTGCGCTGAGCGGCCGACCGCGGAACTTCCACCGTCGTCATCACGTCGACCGCGACGACACCGCTGCCTCCTCGTGTCCGGGCGTCTGCTCGTCGGCAGCGCGGACCAGATGGTGGCGGCCCCTCGGAAGCATCAAGGGCGTGCCGGACACGGGATCGGTGATGATGCGGCAATCGAGGCCGAAGACAGCCTGGACGCACGACTCGGTCAGGACGTCCACAGGCGCCCCCGCAGCGTGAATGGTGCCCTCCGACAGCGCGATCAGATGGTCGGAGTAGCGCGCCGCCAGATTCAGGTCGTGCAACACCATGACGATGGTCGTTCCCCGCGCAGCGTTCAGATCTGTCAACAGATCGAGCACCTCGACCTGGTGGCTGACGTCCAGGAATGTCGTGGGCTCGTCGAGCAGGAGAAGATCCGTGTGCTGCGCCAGCGCCATGGCGATCCAGACACGTTGACGCTGACCGCCGGACAATTCGTCCACGGTCCGATCGGCGAGGTCGGCGGTGTGTGTCATGTCCAGCGCATCGGCGACCGCGATGTCGTCGGCGGTGTTCCAGCGAGAGAAGGCCGACTTGTGCGGATGCCGCCCCCGACCGACCAGGTCGGCGACGGTGATCCCCTCGGGCGCGAGGGGCGATTGCGGAAGCAACCCCAGTGTGCGAGCAAGGTGCTTGGCCGGGGTGCGGTGGACGTCGCGTCCGTCCAACAACACCCGACCGCCACTGGGCTTCAGAAGTCTCGACATCGATCGCAGCAGGGTCGACTTCCCACATGCGTTGGCACCCACGATCGAGGTCACGCGGCCCGGCAGGATGTCGAGGTCCAAGCCGTCGATGACGGTGCGATCTCCGTACCCGAGAACGAGATCGTGCATCGTGAGGGTGTGGTCGGTGGTCATATGGATCCTCCCGCGCGATTGCTGCGGACGATGAGATAGATGAGGTACGGAGCGCCCAGGATCCCGGTCACGATGCCCACGGGATACCGGGTCCCGAAGGCGTATTGGCCACAGAAGTCCGCCGCCAGGACCAGCAGGGCGCCGACGAGAGCGGACGGGACCAGCAAGGATCCGGCCGGGCCCACGATGCGTGCGGCGATCGGTCCGGACAAGAACGCGACGAAGGCCACGGGTCCTGCTGCCGCAGTGGCGAACGCGATGAGGCCGACTGCGCTGACGATGACGACCAGTCGAGTGCGGTTCACCCGCACGCCCAGCGCCGGCGCCATGTCCTCGCCCAGTCGGGTGACGGCCAGGTCGCGGCTCCTGCTCATCAGGACGGGCGCGAGAAGGACGAACGGCACGATGACGGTGACGACGTTCGACCATGTCGCACCGTTGATGCTGCCGGTGAGCCACCGGGAGGCTTCCTGCAGATCCCACTGAGCCGCACGCGAGAGCACGTACGCGGTGACACTGTCGAGCATGGCCGCGATACCGATGCCGACGAGGATCAGTCGCGTCCCGACGACTCCGTCCTTGAACGACAGCACGTACACCGCGACGGCGACGACGAGTCCGCCGACGACAGCGAACACCGAGACCTGTGTGGCACCCAGGGACAGCGTGATGATGGCGAATGCCGCTGCGGCGCTTGCCCCGGCGCTGATGCCGATGATGTCGGGACTGGCGAGCGGATTGCGCAGCATGGTCTGGAACGCCACTCCCGCCATCCCGAAACACAGTCCCGCGACCGCTGCCAGAACCGTGCGAGGCAGTCGCAACCTGCCGACCGTGTACGACGCACCGGGCACGTCCTGGCCGAGGATCACGCGGACGACGTCGTCCAGCGGGTAGTAGGTGCGTCCCACCGTGAGGCTGACGACTGCGATGGCGACGACGAGTACAGCGAGAACGGCGAGAGATGTTCGGCGACGCGTCGACCGACTACGGCGGCCTGCCACGACACGCTCGAGTGTCGTCGTCACAGCGCACTCACCCTCCGTCGACGGACGATCGCGATGAAGAACGGGGCACCGAGGAGCGCGGTGATGATGCCGACGTCTATCTCGGCGGGCCTGGCGACGATGCGACCTGCCACGTCCGCGACGGTCAGCAGCACCGCGCCTCCCACCGCGCAGTACGGGAGCAACCATCGGTGGTCGACTCCGACGAGCAGCCGGAACACATGTGGCACAACAAGTCCGACGAATCCGATAGGTCCCGCCACGGCCGTCACGGCGCCGCACAGGACGACTGCCCCGAGAGCGGAGGTCGCGCGCACCAGAGCCACGCGCTCCCCAAGTCCCGCGGCGAGATCGTCGCCCAGAGCCAGCGAGTTGAGCGACCGTGCCGATGCCAGACACAGCGCTCCGCCGACGATCAGGAACGGCAGGATCATCGACGTCCGCTCGAAGGTGGCTCCGCCGACTCCCCCCACGAGCCACGACCTGATGCCACCGGCGAGGTCGCTACGCGGTAGCGCAACGGCGCTGACGAACGACACCAAGGCCGCCGACGTCGCCGCGCCGGCGAGCGCCAGCTTCAATGGCGACGCCCCACCGCGGCCGAGAGAGCCGACGGCATAAACGAATACGGCGGTCACACCGGCTCCGGAGATCGCGACCCAGAGATAGCTGGTCGCGGACGACAGAGAGAAGAACACCAGTCCCGTGACCACGGCGAGCGACGCACCCATGTTGACTCCGAGAATTCCGGGGTCCGCCAACGGGTTCCGGGTGACGCCCTGCATGACGGCGCCCGACACTGCCAGGGCTGCGCCGGCGAGCACCGCCAGCAGCGTCCGCGGAAGACGCGTCGCCACCGCAGCTCGGTCGAATCCTTCCGTCGATCCACCGAGTGCGGCGACGACGTCGTCGATACCCACATCGCGGGAGCCGATGGTCACCGACAGGAACACCGCGACGGCCAGCGCACCGACGGCGGCGAGCAGCCCGGCGCCGCGCGCCCATGTCGCGGACGACGGTGCCGGCCCGACGACCGATGTCACTGTGTCGGTCGTGCTGCTCGTTCGAGGAGTCCGAGGTAGTCGTCGAGCACCCAGGAGAGAGACAAGGGGGTGGGATTCGACGCGGTACCCAGCGTGCCGTCGCTGGGAAGGGCGACGATGGCGTCGTTCTTCACCGCGGGCATCTGTGACAGCAGGGGGTCGGCCTCGAGCGATCGGACCAGCTCGTCGCCGCCGTAGGTGACGATGATGTCGACGTCGTTGAACGCGTCGGCCTGCTCGGCGCTCTGCTTCAGGCTGAACTTGTCCGTCGTCGCCGAGGCGGTCGCGACGCTCGGCGGCGTGACCATGCCGAGGTCCTCGAAGAACATGGTCCGGGTGTCGTGCGTGGTGTAGAAGCTGACTTCGCTAAGATTCGTCGTGTCCACGTGGGTGAGGAACATCGTCGACTTCCCGGCGATGGCCGGATGAGCGGCAACGGCCTCGTCGATCTGTGCGTCGAGATCGGCGATGAGCCGCGTGCCTTCGTCCTCGAGGCCGAGCGCACGGCTGCTGACGGAGATCATGTCCCGCCACGGCGTCCCCCACGCGGTCTCCGGGTAGGCGACGACCGGTGCGATTTCGCTGAGCTGGTCGTATGTCTCCTGGTCGAGACCCGAATAGGCGGCAAGGATGACGTCGGGGTCGGTGTCGGCGACAGCCTCGAAGTCCACTCCGTCGGTCTCGTCGAACAGCACCGGTCGCTCGCCACCCAGCTCGTCGAGCTTGGCGTCGACCCAGGGAAGGACGCCGTCACCGTCGTCGTCGCCGAAGTCGGCGAACGCCATCCCGACGGGGACGATGCCCAGCGCCAGGGGAACTTCCTGGTTGGCCCAGTTGACCGTCGCGACCCGCTCGGGTTTCTCGGCGATCGTGGTCGTCCCGAGAGCGTGTTCGATGGTGACGGGTGTCCAGTCGGAGGCGGCACTGTTCCGGTCGTTCGACTCCGTCGACGTGGAGCACGACGTGAGGCCGACAGTGACCAGGAGCGCGGCGGAAAGCACGGCGAACCGTGACGCGTGGGACATGAGATCCTTCTGGTCGAGGCGCGAAGTTAGGTGAGGGTTACCTCAAACGAAAGTAAACCATTCCCCATGTTCTGCGCAATCGAGCCATCGCGTCCGACCCGTCCAGGTCACTCGAGATCACTCATGTCGAGCACGAATCGATACCTGACGTCCCCCGCCTCGAGACGCTCGAGTGCCGTGCCCACTCGGGCGGACGGCATGACCTCGACATCGGCCGTGATGCCGTGTTCACCGCAGAAGGCCAACATCTCCCGAGTATGTGTGCGCCCGCCGCTGCCGGCGGAACTCAGTGACTTGCGTCCGACCAGAAGACCGAGAGTGTCCACCGAGATCGGCCCGAGAAAGCCGACGGTACAGAGTGTTCCGTCGAGCGCGAGGCTCGCCAGGTACGGCGCCAGGTCGTGCGAGACCGGAATGCAATCGACGATGAAATCCAATGATCCGACCACCGCCTCCATGGCGTCGCCGTCCCGCGAGAGCACTGTGTGGTCCGCTCCGAGTGCGCGCGCCTCGTCCGCCTTGGTCGTCGACGTCGTGAATACCGTGACCTGCGCTCCCAACGCGTGGGCGAACTTGACCGCCAGGTGCCCCAGCCCGCCGAGTCCGGCGACGCCGACGCGCGACCCGGGTCCGATGTTCCAGCGCCGCAGGGGTTCCCACACCGTGATGCCCGCGCACATCAACGGTGCGACGGCGGCGGCATCGAGTGCCGCGGGCCGATGGAAGACGAACCTGTCACGCACGACGTACTCCGCGCTGAACGCGCCGACCGTCGTCGTGCCGTCGACTCGATCCGTGCCGCCGTAGGTGAGGGTGGGAAAGTCGCGGCAGAAGTTCTGCTGCTCCGCGGTGCACATGTCGCACCGACCGCAGGAGTCGACGATGTTGCCCACGGCGACCTCGTCCCCGGTAGAGAAGTCCGTGACTGCGTCCCCCACGGCTACCACCGTGCCCACGAACTCGTGGCCCGGGGTCAGCGGAAAGTGTCCGGCCGGATCGTTCACCGCGTGCAGATCCGAGTGGCACACACCGCAGAACGTGACGCGGACCGCGACGTCGTCGTCACGAAGCGCGCGGCGAGTGAAGGCGAACCGTTCCAGCGTCGCTCCCGTAGTGAGCGCGCGATATCCGGTGGTGGGCCTCATGGTGCCTCCTCGGTCGTTTCCAACCAACTAGTTGTTTATCGACACCCTACCCCTTCCAACCAACTGGTTGGTGGCCTGCCTACACTCGTGCCCATGGGAGATGCGGCGATGACGAAAGAACGGCTACTCGACGCCGGCGTGACCGAATTCGCGCAATACGGCATCGCCGGCGCGCGCGTCGACCGCATCGCCGCGAGCGCCGGGATCAACAAGTCGCAGATCTACGCGTACTTCGGCAGCAAGGACGGACTGTTCGACGCGGTGTTCGATCACCGTGTCGACGTCGATATCGCAACGGTCGCACTGGATCCGGACGACATTCTCGCGTACGTGACGGCTCTGTACGACATGTACCTCGGCGATCCGGAATTGGTGCGGCTCCTCACGTGGGCCCGTCTCGAGCGCACACCTCGGGGAGCACTGTTCGGCCACCGCGGCGACCCGGACCGTCCCGTTCTGGACGCACTACGGGACGCGCAGAAACGCGGGGTGCTGGTCGACGACATCACCCCGGAAGACCTCTGGTCGATGATCGTCGCCCTGGCCGCGACCTGGGCGCAGTCAGCGATCGTCCACACGGCGGACACCCGCGAAGAGACTTCCGTGCACGACCGTCGGAAAGCCGCTCTCGCCCTCACGGCGCGCCGAGCGTTCTGTGCGTGACCGGTTACTCAGGCCCCACGGCGCACGTCACGTCGTCCACCGGTAGTCGAGGAACTTCCCGTCGAACGTGACGACGACTCTGTCGCCGTCCTCGTGGGGCCTCCGCGACACATCGACCGTGAAGTTGATGGCGCTCATGATCCCGTCGCCGAACTCCTCGTAGATCAGTTCCTTCAGGGCCGGCCCGTACACCTGGAGCGCTTCGTGGAAACGGTAGACGGTCGGATCCGACTCGAGGTTCAGAGCGCCTCGGTACGGGGCCAACGTCAGCTCGTCGAGCGACCCGTCGGGTAGTTCCAGCAGATCGGTCAGCACCCGAGCCTGAGCGTCGTCCAGGGGATGCTGTCCGTACAGTGCCGACACCGTCCACGCTGTCGGCGACCCCAGCGCGGCGGCAATGTCCTTCCAGGACAACCCGAGACGCTTCTTCGCCAGTCTGACGGCCGTGGTGGCGGTGGGCGCGTTCACGCTGCTACCTCGGCAGCAGTCGACTGCACTTCCTGGTTGCACATCGGGTGACCTCTCGGTGGTGGGAAGACGCTGTCGTCGTCATCCCACCACCGACCGGGGCGATCCGCGACCGGACGCGGGTCGCTACTGCGTCGGTGTCAGGAATTCTCGTTCGCGTCGCCGGGATGAGGCACGTTCTCCTCGTCGACGTATGCCGTGTGCTCGGTGTCCGCGTCGTGGTCCCGCGGGCCCTCGTTGGTTCCTGCGGCGGGTACTGCGTCTGCGGCATCGCTGGGCATCGTCATGTTCTCTGCTCTCGTCGAGGAATCCGGATGTACGAGGTGATGAATGCCCCACCCGCCGTCCGCGCAACCATTCCCGGCCCCTCGCGGCTCGACGGCCGTGACTCGTACTCGCTCACGATTGGCAGAACACGGAACTGGGCATCTCGGTGGGGTGCACTTCACTCCGGTCCGCCCAGACCGCTTCGTCGTCGTCGTCCCTGCGCACAACGAGGTCGAACTACTTCACCGGTGCCTGGTCGCCCTGCGCAATGCTCGTGCAGCATCGCCGATCCCGGTCAGGATCGTCGTCGTACTCGACTCCTGCACGGACGGCACGTCCGACGTGGTCGGCACCGGGGTCGACGTCGTCGTCACCGATGCGCGCAACGTCGGTTCGGCCCGAAAGATCGGATTTCGCGCCGCAGAGGTGACGAGCAGCGCGTCGACCTGGTGCGTCAGTACCGATGCCGATTCCGTCGTGGACCGCGACCATTTCCGGACATTGGCGGAGTGCGCCCGCGACGCACACGTCGTCACCGGATCCGTTCGTGTGTCGGAATGGGCGCACCGCTCCACTGCTCTCGCGCGGCGATACGAACGAGACTATGCAGCCGAACACAGTCGTGGGCTGCGGCATGTCCACGGGGCCAATCTTGCTGTCCGCGCCGATGCCTATCGGTCGGTCGGAGGTTTCCGCCCTCTCGGCGAACACGAAGATGTCGATCTGGTCGACCGACTGGAACGCCGAGGATTCCGGGTGCGCAGCGAGGGCGCGCCGTCGGTGATCACCTCCGCGCGCTCGAGCCGGCGGACAGCGGGCGGATTCGCGTCGTTTCTCGACACCCTCGCCGAGGAAACGGACCCGCCCGCGATCACCGCCTGAACGCGGTCAGGAATCCACCCGGAACACATCGATCAGGACGTCGTCGTCGCGGTACTGCGCAACGATCGTCATCCCCGATGCGGACCCGAATGCGGTGTGCACCTGGTCCGCTGTACTCGGGTACTCCGGCACGTCGTGACGCCAATGCGCGATACATACTGCGCCACCCGGCTCGGTCGCCGACACTGCAGACGACGCCAACCGGTCGAGATCGAACGGGTCGAAGTAGTAGCACATCTCGCTGAGGACGACGAGGGCGAAACGGCCGTCCGGCCACCCGTCGTGGAGGGATTCTCGACGGAACGTCGCGTTGGCGATTCCGCGTTCACGGGCACGACGCAGGGGCGCCTCCGCAATGTCCGTCGACAGCACGTGGTCGCATCGGCTCGCGAGGAGTTCCGTCAGCACCCCGATCGAGCAGCCGGGCTCGAACGCCGACCGGTAATGCTCGTCCGGCAACATCGACAGGGTCAGCGCATACTTCCTCCGCTCGTACCACCGGGTTTCGAAGCCCCAGGGGTCCGGGTCGGCGTCGTACATACGCTCGAAGTACTGCCCGGACATCCCGCTCATACGAACACCGTCTCGTGACGACGGGTGAGCCGTTCCAGCACCCACGGCGGGAGGATTTCGTCATCGTCGTCGGCGCGGATCTGTGTGTGGAACCTGCTCACTGCAGCCAACTTTCGGTCGTAGGATTCGTCGCTCGTGAGCACCGTCCGGGCCGAGGTCCAGGGAACCTGCGGATCGGCGGGCTCCGCCCAGTGCCACATCCAGATGGGGTATTCCACCACCACGCACCCGGCGGCGGTCGCCGCGTCGACCGATGCCCGGCCGACCGCCTCGTGATCCGGATGTCCGTCCGTGCGCAGTGTCGTCGCACACCAGACGTTCTCACCTCCGCCGAGTGTCGTCAGGACGTCGTGCAGACGCTCGGCCAGTTCCCGTTCGTGCTTGTCGACCTGCCCGTCCGGCACACCCAGTCGCACCGAATTGCGCACCCCGAGATCCTCGCGTGCGGCGTCACTTTCGGCGACCCGCAGCCGTTCGAGGTCGCGCCGGGTTCGAGACGGTCTCGGGGTGTGCGACGCACCGCCGTCCGTCACGGCCACGAGAGTGACCGCAGCGCCGGCCGCCGCCCGTGCCGCAGCCCATCCGCCCACTCCGAGCACCTCGTCGTCCGGATGAGGAGCCACCACGACCAGGTGTGAACAAGCGCTGTCGTCGAGGAGCGGAAAGACCGTGCCCGCCTGCAGCCACACGGATTCCGGCGTGCCGCGGGCGGCGATCGGACGGTCGGCGAACCGCTCGACGCTCACCGATTTTCCCACCCGGCTGCAACAGCATGCCCGAGCGTCTCCAGATCGACCTCGGCATGGCTCTGCCGCAGGTACACCGTCAGATCTGCGGCTCGCCGGGCATGGGCGTCGTCGAGAGCCCACGGCGCTGCCCCGAGCGCGCGGCCTACCCGGTCGAGCACCTCCTGTGCAGCGCGTTCGACGATGGCCCGAACACGGAACGCACGGATTCGCGCATCCTCGAGTGAGTCCGGGTGTCGATCGACGGCCGCTGCAGCTCCCTCGAAAGTGTGCCTACAGGCTGCCAGTGCCGCGTCCACTGCTCCGAGATGAGCCAGCGCGTGCGGCCCGGCGCGGCCCTCTCCGGCTCGGCGATACAGCGGCTCGGCAACTCCGGACGCGGCTCCGAACCAACACGCCGCAACTCCGATCGCACCGTGCCAGAACCCGGCGCGACCGGTGTAGAAGTCGGGGTCCCCGACCGCGGAGGCACGAGCACCGTCGAAGGACACTGCTCCGGTATCGCTGTCATGCATACCGACGGGGGGCCAGGAGTTGGGTTCGGGACGAACCGTCGACCGGTCCAGCACGACCGCGAACAGGCGTGAAACACCGTCGGCCCGAGCAGTAACCAGGGCGTGGGTACATCTGTGCGCCCCGGAACACCACTGTTTACGACCCGACAGGGTCCATGAACCGTCGGCCAGTCGTCGCGCCTCGACCGCCGGGGCCACCTCGGCTGCCCACACGCCCCACAGCTGACCCGACGACACAGGATCAGCGCCTGCCTCGGCAAGGATCGCGGCAGCGTCGTAGTGCGCTTCGAGCAGTCTGCCCACGACGGTGTCGGCGCGGGTCCAGTCCGTCAGCGCGGTCCACCGCTCGCCGGTAGCACCCGAGCCGGGCAGAGGGAGATTCCCTGTGTCGGCAACGATGGTGCGGACAGCGGCCGATACCCGGCTGCCGATGTCATGGGCCACGCGTCGCTCCCGAGGTTGTCGTTCGAACTGACGGTGTACCCCGACGGCCCGATCCCCACGCGGAGCTACGTGGCCCGCCCCAGCAGTTCGTCGGAGATGATCCGCATCTGGATCTCGCTGGTTCCTTCGAAGATCTTGGTCAGCCGTGCGTCACGCCAATGTCGCTCGACTTGGTAGTCGGTGGTGTAGCCGGCACCCCCGTGGATCTGGACGGCCTCACTGGTCACCCGTTCCGCCATCTCGGTCGCGACGAGTTTGCACATGGACGCTTCGAGTGAGCAGCGCCGCCCGGTGTCGATATCGGTGGCGACGGAATACATCAGCTGCCTGGCAGCCTCGATATCCGCCGCCATCGTCGCGATCTTGAAGCGGAGGTGCTGGAAATCCGCGAGTGGATGTCCGAACTGGCGACGCGTGTGCATGTACGCGATCGAGTCCTCGAGTCCCGCGCGCGCCAGCCCGATAGCCCGCGCGGCGGTGTGCACACGGCCCACCTCCAGTCCACTGACCGCGAGGTAGAAGCCGCGGCCCTCCTCCCCCAGCATGTTCGGCGCCGGGACTCGGAACTCGTCGAACGCCAATTCCCATGTCTTCCAGCCGAAATATCCGATCGTCCGGGCGGCGGTGCCGCGGATGCCGGCCGGGAACGATCCACGCTCCTTGTCGATGAGGAACGCACTGATACCGCGGTGCGGCGCGGCCGGGTCGACACGAGGATCCGTCCTCGCGAACAAGACGATGTAGTCGGCCTCGTCCGCGTACGTGCACCACATCTTCGTTCCGGTGACGATCCAGTCGTCGCCGCTGCGGGTCGCGCGGCACGCGATGTTCGCGATGTCCGACCCGGCGTCGGCTTCCGACAGCGCGTAGGAGCCGAGGTAGTCGCCCACGGCCACCCTCGGCAGCAGCGCGGCCTGCTGTTCGGCCGTGAATCCGCCGCCCATTCCGTTTCCCCGGGCGAGCAGACCGGACACGCTCATCCACGCCCGCGACAATTCTTCGGCGACGAGGCAGTACTCGAACACGCCGAGTCCCAGGCCGCCGTGCTCCTCGCCGATCAGGATGCCGAAGAAACCGATGTCGGCCATCGCCTTCTTCAGCGACTCGGGGATCCTGCCCTGCACGGGGTCGAGCTCGTTCGCCACCGGAAGTACGTGCGTCATCGCGAAGTCGCGGGCGAGATCGCGGATCGCGATGCGGTCGTCGGTCAGGTACCGCGGTGAGTCCGGGCGGGGGTTGCTCGGTCGATGGGTCACGGGACTGCTCCTGACGGAGGCCGAGGGCTAGGTCGGGATACCGTTCGCGTCACACGGCACCGAATGTCCGTCGTCGATGAGGTGCAACGTCACCCGCATCTCGTCGGGTTGGATACTGCCGGACCAGTCGGCGTACGGATGGTCGAGAAACGCGACGACGACCAGAGCCGACGCTACCAATGCGGAGACGAAGGCAATCGGGATCGACTGCACCACTGCGCTTTCCCGCTTGTCGGCCTGGACGCACATGTAGGTGAGGATCGCCGACGCTCCGATGCCCAACACGATCCACAGCGGAAGAGGAACGGACGGTTCCGCCTCGGCCGCGCGGGCCCGGCGACCGTCCCGGCGCTCGGCTTGCTGATCGAACCATTGCCCGTACGCCGCCTCCTGAGAGGCACCCACCGGTTCCTTGGCCGCGAATTCGTCCACCATGGAGTCGACCCAGTGATCGACCGCCGGGGACCGCTCTCCGCGCGCCATGGCCGGCCACTCGTCGGAGACCACGGCACGGGAGTAACAGATGAGACCGCCGTGCAGGCCGTCGCCGTCATGCCCTTCGAGAACATCGGCGACGTTGTGCAATTCCGTCACAGCAACGGCTTCCATGCTGGCACCGTTGCGCGCACTTTGATAACTCTGCAGCGCGAAGAAGATGGTGAATGCCAGCAGCACGGCGAACATGGTTCCGATCACCGTCAGAGCGCCTGCCGCCCGGGTGCTGTCGATGAACCAGCCGGGGTCGGGTGCCCGGGTCCGCACTGCCAATTTCACGGTGACGGCCAACGCCACGACGACGACCACGATCGCACCCAGTATCCAGCTCGACACCGCGCAACTGTAGGCGCGCCAGCAGTTTCGCGCGACCGGTACCGCATTATCCGAGACCGACCATTCCGCTACGCTGCGCGCCGGCGGATTCTATGGTGTTCAGCGACGCAGGATTGCGCCGTGCGGACCGGACAGAGGACGTGCTGTGATGGCGAGCATCAGAAGGTCGCTCAGGCTGGCCGGAATGCGTCCACTCCCTCGATGGCATTCCGGTCCCGCAATTCCTCTGCACGGCAAACGGATTCTGATAACCGGCGCGTCGTCCGGAATAGGCGCCGTCGCGGCCGTGAAACTTGCTTCCGAGGGTGCGACCGTTCTCGCGGTCGCGCGTCGGGAAAGCCTCTTGAACGACGTCGTCGGCACGATCGAGGCCTCGGGTGGCACCGCGATCGCCATTCCGGCAGACCTGTCCGACCTCGACGACGTCGACGCCGTGGTCGAGCGCGCCGGGCACGTGGACGTCCTCATCAACAATGCGGCCAGATCGATTCGGCGGCCGCTCTCGGAGTCCCTCCAGCGATGGCACGACATAGAGCGGGTGATGGCACTCAACTATTACGCGCCGCTCCGGCTCGTCCGGGGACTGTCTCCCGGAATGCTCGAACGCGGAGACGGCCACATCATCAATGTCGCCACGTGGCGTGTCCTTCCGGAGTCGTCGCCGATGTTCGCCCCCTACAACGCCTCCAAAGCTGCGCTGAGCGCAGTCAGCCGCGTCATCGACACCGAATGGGGCGCAGCGGGTGTTCATTCCACGACCATCTACTACCCCTTGGTGGCGACACCCATGATCGCGCCGACACGCGCCTACGACGGTGTCGGCGCGCTGAGTGCGGAGGAAGCCGCCGACTGGATGGTGACTGCCGTCAAGACCCGACCCATCCGCATCGCTCCCCGTAAAGCCCTGGCTCTCCGGGCACTCGATGTCGTCGCACCGCGCATGCTGAACACCATCCTCGAACGGGAGACGGACCGGATGAACGCGAGAACTGCTTCTGCTGCCCTGATGGCGGACCCGGCGTGAACAGGTCCGCGTTCGCTGCCGCGGTCGCCGTCACGCTGACGCTGACCGGTTGCGCGACAGAAGAACCCACCGCGAACGTGACGTATCCCGCGGGGCCCGTCACGATGACTGCCGGGGCCGACGAGGGCAGCGGTTTCGACCTCACCATCCGCTCCGTCGTCGACGCGCTGCAGAAGGAACGCATCGTCGATGTTCCACTGCCGGTGCAGAATCGACCGGGCGGCAGCGGCGCCGACTTCCTCGCCTCCATGGTCCGCGACCACCAGGGCGCCGACGACCAGATCGCGGTGACGTCGCTGTCGATGATGGTCAATCAGGTACGCGGCACGTCCGACCTCGGATACACCGACGTCACCATGATCGCCCGCCTCATCACCGAGTACTACATGGTCGTGACACCGACCGGGTCCCCCCTCGGCACTCTCGGCGACGTGATGGCCGCCATCAGGACCGACCCGGCGAGCGTCACGGTCGGGGCCGCGAACGACGACGAACTCCCCTTCGGTCTCCTGGTAGCGGCGGCCGGTGGCGACCCGTCGACCGTCCGCTACGACACCCGTGAAGGTGGCGGTGAGCAGATCGCCGCCCTCGCGGACGGCACCGTCGACGTCGCGGTGGGCGGCGTCAGCGAATTCGTCGATCAGGTCACCGCCGGAAACCTCACGGCACTCGGTGTCCTCGCCGAGGACCGCCTTCCCGGACTCGATGTCCCCACCGCTCGTGAACAAGGGTTGGACGTCACGCTGTCGAACTGGCGAGGCCTCTACGGACCGCCCGACATGCCGGCCTCCGCCGTCGACTACTGGCAGAACGCGCTCGCCGCGATGGTCGAGACACCCACCTGGAAACAGATCGCGGAACAGCGCAAGTTCACGACCACCTTCATGATCGGCGCCGAGTTCCAGGACTTCCTGGCGTCGAGTCAGGAGGACGTCGAGACCGGATACCGCGCAGCGCCGCGATGACCGACTCCGGCTCCGCAGCAGCGCTTCCCGGCACGACCTCATCGGGACACAGACCCGAGAATCTGGTCCTCGGTGCGGCCTTGATCACCGCGGCGTTCTTCTGTGTCGCCCTGGTCGGAGCTTTGGCGAAACAGTCCGGAACGTACACCTCGACGGGGGTGCTGCTGCTGTTCCAGAACGCGATAGGACTGCTCTTCGTCGTCCCGGTGGCTCTGCGGGGCGGACGGTCGACGGTGGCGACCGGGCGGTTCGGCATGCACGTCCTGAGAGCGGCTATGGGGACGGCATGCTGGTACGCGCTCTTCTTTGCCATCACCCGAATACCGCTTGCCGACGCGACGCTGCTCACCTACAGCGCACCGCTGTGGATGCCGTTCATCGCATGGGCGGTCACCCGGCAGCGAGTCGCGGGAGCCACCTGGATCGGCGCGGGCATCGGGTTCGTCGGAGTGATTCTCGTCCTCCAGCCACAGGGACACAGCTTCGGCCTCGGCTCGGCATCCGCCCTGGCCGGCGCGCTGTTCCTGGCTCTCGCGATGATGTCGGTGCGCTGGCTGGGTGCCACCGAACCGGTCATCAGAGTCCTCTTCTACTACTTCCTGCTGTCCACCGTGATCTCCGTCCCGATCGCGCTGGCGGACTGGGAACCGATACCGCGGCAGGCGTGGGTGTCGTTGACGGCACTCGGCGTCGCACAGCTGGCCTCGCAGACGCTCATCGTGGTGGCCTACCGGTACGCCTCCGCCGAGAAGATCGGCCCGTTCATCTACTCCGTCATCATCTTCGCCGCCCTCGTCGACTGGGTCGTCTGGAATCACCGACCCTCGCTCGTCGCCGGCCTCGGCATGGCGCTCGTCATCGGTGGAGGGCTCGTCGCGGTCCGGGTGCGACGACGGTCGGGGTGAGGGCGACAAGCCCGTCGACGGAACCGCCCGCGTGTCCGCCGATCGTGCCGTAGGTTCCCTCCATGCTCCGAGCGCCGATCACTGCAACCCGTGGCCGCTCCATTCACCGCAGACATGGTCACCCCAGCAAGATAGGCCAGCTCGCAGGTGGTGATCCCTGCAACACTCGGTACATGCCATCACCCGCCTCCGTGCCCCGTCAGCAGACCTCGAGGCACCTGTATGTCGCACTGGAGACGCAGAGGACCGACCCCTGCGTCCAGCGCATCCAGGCCACCGATCTTCGACGTGCGACGGCCGTTCACGACGAGCTGAGCGACCCTGCCGCGGGAATCGTCGCGGTCCTGGACGTCGAGTTCCTCATCGCGTCGTCGGCACGTACGGCGCGCCAGGAATATCGTCGCCGCGGGCTGGACGACGTCACCGCGAGGACGGTGCAGTACGTCGGCACGCCGACAGGACTCGCGGGACTGATCGCCGACATCGGCGCCGCGGGAGTGGCCGACGGGGTCGTCCTCGTCGCGCTGGACGACAGTGCCTCGACCGAGTTGTTCTCGTCCACAACGCTTCCGCATCTCCTACGGCTCGGTATCGTCGACACCGAGAACGCGTCGGTAGTGGGTGCCGAGGCTCGATCATCTGCGAGAGAGTGTGTAGCACATGGAGGTTCGTGAGCTGGAGTGGTTCGTCGTGTTGGCGAGGACGGAGAATGTGACCAACGCGGCGACACAGCTCCATGTCAGCCAACCGACGTTGTCCAGAGCGCTCGCCAGAATAGAACGGCAACTCGGCGTGAAGCTGTTCGACCGCAATCAGAATCGGCTGCGTCTGAACAAGTACGGCGAGATCTACCGGGCACATGCCGAGCGCGCCATGAAGGAGCTCACGCAGGGCGAAGAACGCATCCGCACCCTCGTCGACCCGCATCAGGGCGTCGTGTCGTTGGGATTTCTGCATTCCTTCGGTGGATGGCTCGTTCCGTCGTTGCTCGATCGCTATCACGTGCAGGCGCCACTCACGTCGTTCGAATTGGAAGGTGGGGCAGCAGATTCCATCGTCGAGGCAGTGCGGTCGGGCCGGATCGACATCGGCTTCGTCGCACCCCGACCTGTCGCAGACGACCTGGCGTGGGTACGACTGGGACGCGAACTGCTGTGTCTCGAGGTGCCACCGGGTGACGATTTCGCCGATCGGGAGTCCATCTCGATCGCCGAGATCTCGACGCGCCCCATGATCGCACTCGGACAGAGCTACGGACTGCGACACGTGGTGGACAGATTGTTCGACGATGCCGGCTGCGTGCCGTCGATCAGCATCGAGGCCACGGAGCTGTCCACGCTCCGCGCCCTCGTGCGCCACGGAAGTGGAATCGCGATCGTTCCGGTACCGCGTTCGGATCAGCAATCTCCCACTGTCACAGTGCCGATCAGCGACGCCAACGCATTCCGCTCCTACGGCGTCATCACGCGGAACGACGGTCCGACGGGGAGTGCCGCGCGCGCATTCCTGGAATTCGTGACCGGTTCGTACGACGAGTCGTTGCTCGACGAGCCGACCACGGCGTCGCCGGTCCCGACGGCCTGATTACTGCGACGGTGCGAGCACGATGTCGAAGGTGACCTCGCTCCATGTCGACACCGCGCGACCGTCGGGCGTCGGAACGCCCTCGCGACGTACGAACTGCTTGATCAACGACTCCTTGACGCCGAACACCGCATCTTTCCAGCCGATCTCGTCACCGTCGACGAAGATGTGCGTGACCAACCGGCGATAGCCGTCGGCAGTGACCATGAAGTGCAGGTGGCTCGCGCGCATCGGCGACCGTCCCACCGCGGCGAGCATGCTCCCGACGGGGCCGTCGTGCGGAATCGGGTAGGGCGTCGGAGTCAGCCCCCAGAAGCGGAACGCGCCGTTGTCGTCCGAGAACAGGTGCGCCCGGGCGGCCGTTCGATCGTCGTCGTACTGGACGTCGTACAGGCCGTCCTCATCCGCTTCCCAGACCTCGATCCGCGCGCCGACGACTGGACGGCCATCGGTCCCCCGGACGGTTCCGCTCACCCAGCAGGGCTCACCGGCCGCACCGAAGGCCATGTCTCCGCCGTCCTGGATCTCGGGAGCCCCGTCGACGAAGAAGGGCCCGAAGACGGTGGCCTCGGTGGCATCCGCCACCGGTGGGTTATTCATGCCGATGACCTGCATGGACAACCCCAGCACGTCGGACAACAGGATGAACTCCTGACGGGTCTCGGTGCACGTCTGCCCGGTCCGGGTGAGGAAGTCGATCATCGTGTTCCACTCGGTCTCCGTGAGCCTGAGCTCGCGGGCCGCGGCGTGAACATGGCGGGTCACCGTCTGCATGATCTGCCGTAACCGGCCGTCGGGTGCTCCGTCGAAGGACCGCACCACGGTGTCGACGAGCATCTGCTCGCGTTCTGTCTGTACATCGTCGGACATGGTTGCTCCTCAGTAGTCGCGGCGTCCCACAGGGGCACCTGCCCACGCAGCGGCGATGAGCCCGCGCAGCGTCGATGCGTCGACCGGGCGCGGAGTGGACGGTGGTACGAGTGCCGCGACCCGCGTTGCAGCATCGTCGATGCCGCCCTCCGGCATACCGAGTTCCCGCAACGATCCGACCACACCGAGCTCCTCGCGCAGGGCGAACAGGCCGGATGCGGCGTCGGGGCCGCCCACCGCGTGTGACACTCGCGACGCGGCATCCGGAGCCGTCGACGCGAACAGATCCATGACGTACGGCAGCACGACGGCGTGGGTCTGCGCATGGGCCAGATCGAAGGTACCGCCGAGCACATGGCAGATCTTGTGGTGCAGTCCACTCCCCGCCGACGCGAAGGCGACGGCGGCCAGATACGCGCCGTACAGCGTGCGTTCGAGGGCATCCAGGTCGTCTGCGTCGGCGGCGATCCCTCGGAGCCCGGGAACCAGTGCCCTGATCCCCTCGGTCCCCAGCGCGGTGTTGATCGGGTCGGCGCGAGGTGCCCAGAAGCCGTCCACCGCGTGCGCAAGGGCGTTGAGTCCCGACGCCACGGCCAGGTCGGCGGGCAGCGTCGCGAACAATTCGGCGTCGTAGACGACTGTCCGAGGGAGCACCGCCGGACTCGACCCGGTGGTCTTCCGATCGCCCGCGGTCTGCCCCCACACGTCGGTCGCTTCGGATCCGGCGAATGTCGTCGGAACCGCGACGATCGGTGTCCCGGTGTCGCGAGCGACGTACTTGGCGAGTCCGGTGGCGGACCCTCCACCGATGGACACGACCACATCGACGTTCTCGCGCCGGGCGAGCGCCACGGCTGCGTCGCCGTGTTCCACGGGTACGTGCTGGACGATCTCGCCGATCCTGGCGACCACCGGGATTCGCGTCGCCACCGAGTCGGCCACCGCGGCCACCGAGGTGTCCGCGACGAGCAGAACTCGAGCGCCGGACAGTGCGGCGACCGCGGCCTCCACGTTGTCGACGACGCGACCGTGCTGGAACAGCACTCGCTGCGCGAGGGTGGTGTGGTCGAAGGCCATCATGCTCGGGCCACCGAGTCGGTCAGCGCGGCATGCCAGCGAGCGAGGTTCGCGGCGACGGATTCCGGTGCTTCGAGCGTCGACAGATGACCCACGCCGGCGAGCACGACCAGTTCGGCACCCGGAACCAAGCTGGTGACCTCACGACCCAGGTCACTCGGTGTGATGGCGTCGTCGGTGCCGGCGATCACCAGGGTGGGCACGGTGAGAGAAGACAGTTCGTCCCGACGATCGTGTCGGGTCATCACGGCGACCTGCTGGGCGACGAGGACGTCCTCCCCCAGGTCGCGTGCCATCGTCGCGGCGAGATCGGCGACCTCCGGCCGACGGGGTGCTACAGCACCGGACATCGCGGTCACCGCCTCGTCGAAGCGTCCCCCGCGCACCATCTCGATGATGCGACGAGAGTTCTCCCGACGCCCGGCGTCCGCTGCGATCGCAGACGAGTTCAGCAGAGCCAGGCCGTGCACCCGCGGTGACATCCGGAGCGCTATCTCCAGGGCTACATAGCTTCCCATCGAGTTCCCCGCGACGGCGAACCGTGGGGGGCATTGCTCGAGGACGCTGTCCGCCATCGCCGAGATCGATGATCCTTCTCCGCGAACCACGATCGTCTCGATCGAGTCCGCCAGCAGGTCGGCGACGGGCTGCCAGAGACGTTCGTCCGACCCGAGTGCGGGGACGAAGACGAGCGGGAGTGCTGTCATGTCGCTGCTCCGTCGACAGCCAATATGCATCCCGAGGTGAAGCCCGCGTGCTCGGACACCAGGTAGGCCACCGCTTCGGCTATCTCCGACCCGGTTCCGGTGCGGCCCAGCGGTATCGCTGCTCGGGTGGCGGCCTGTGCATCGGCGGGGAGTGCATCGAAGATGTCCCGGACTCGACCCGCGTCCGGAAGGACCAGTCCGGGAGACACCGCGTTGACGGTGATTCCGGTGGTTCCCAGGTCCTTCGCCAACTGCTTGGTGAATCCGTTCACGGCGGCCTTCGACGCGGCATAGGGCAGACGCGCGCCGACTGTCCCCGAGGGGCCCGAGAGCCCCTTCGCCACCGCCGACGAGAAGTTGACGATACGGCCGTAGTCGTGTCGGAGCATGAGCTGCACCGCTTCTCGGCTGCAGAGGAACGCAGTGGTGAGATTGTTGTCCACCACCCTGCGCCACACGTCCACCCCGAGATCCGCGAGCGAGCGCACCGGGTCCGTGCCGCTACCTCCCGCAGTGTTGACCAGGGCGTCGAGTCGGCCGAAGCGTTCGTCGATCTGCTGGAACGCCGCCACGACGGCCGCCTCGTCCGCGAGATCGGCGACGACGGTGATGACCTCGATGCCGGGGTGCAGCTCCTCGATGTGGGCTCGGGTGTTCTTCAGGCCCGTGTCCTGCAGGTCGAGGAGAGCGAGTGAGAAGCCCGCTCTCGCCAGACGTTCGGCGATCTCGGCTCCCAGGCCCTGTGCGGCGCCGCTGACGGCGGCGACGCGGGTGACGGTGGTGTGGTCGGACACGGATCTCCTATGACGTGATGTGAACGGACGGGTTCGCCGAGAAGCGGACATCAGCCGAGCGGACCCCAGAAGGTCTCGCCGCCGTATGTGTCGGACATCGGCTCCAGGGTCTCGGGCCACACGCCGGCCTCCACCACACGACGACCCGACTGCGGACGCACGGCACCGTCCCAGCCGACCTGCTCCATGTAGTAGTAGAGCTGCATGACGTGTCCGTCCGGTGACACCGCGTGCAGGACGTAGTCGATGCCGGGGTGGATCTCCGGCGGGAGGTCGACGAGCTTCACGCCCCTGCCCTCCAGGAAAGTCCGTGCGGCCCGCAACTGCTCGTACGATCCCACCTGGACACCGAAGGCGAGCAGCGTCGTCTCGTCACCCAACCCGAGCGGCTCGCGTGCCTCGACCGGGAACAGAGCGATGCTGTGATGCTCGGTGTTGGCACGCAGGAAGACCGCGCGATGGCCGAGTACAGACGTCTCCTCGGACACGACGAGTCCCAGCGTCTCGGTGTAGAAGCGCACAGCGGCATCGAGATCGGAGACGAAGATGCTTACGGGGCCGATGCGTACGGGCTTGAACGGACGGGACAACAGCACGCCGCCCACGTCGTGCGTCTTGGGGAGAGTGTCGACCCACCGGTGTCCCGAGGTCAGGTCGATCCCTGCCTTCTCCGCATCGTCGAGCTCGGTTCCCTCCGAGCGGGTGGGCAGAGCCGGATGCTCGTTCGCCCACGGCCACATGATCTCCGGCTTGCTGACGCCGTCCCAACCGACCTGCTCGATGCCGTACTCGAGTTCGTTCGTGTGACCCGTCGGATCAGGGAAGTAGGTGTGCCAGTTGGACCCCGGATCGCGCCCGTACCGGTCGACCTTCGAGCCCTGCTCCTCGAGCCACAGACGCGCCTCGACGACCTCGCGCAGCGAACCGACCTGCCACGTGATCTGGTTGACCGTGATGTCGTCCCGAGCCGGGCTCTCGTTCTTGTCCACCCACGCCCGCGGCATGAGCACGAGGGTGTGATGGTCGCTGTTGTGGCGCAGGAAGTAGATGCGCGTGTCCGAGAGACCGTCGAGCCAGGGTCCCGGGTCGTACTTGTTCAGGTCGAGCATGTCGGCCACCACGAATCCGAGAAGGTCGCGGTAGAACGCCACGGCGTCACCGGTGTCGGCGACGCTGATGCCGAAGTGGTTGAGCCGACGGATCTTGAACGGGCGGTCGTACGTCACTCCGCCGACGGAGTACTTCTTCGCGGCCACGGCTAGTGCCCCTTCCGCGTTCCGGTGACGGTGTTGGTGATGGAACCCAGTGCAGCCGAGCTGATCTCGACGACGTCGCCGGGGCTCAGGAACTTGGAGTCGTCGTCGAAGCCGCCGTCCGCGTTCTTGGTGCTCGAGTCGACTGCGGTGCCCTTCGGGGTGCCGCCGCTGATGAGATCTCCCGGGAACAGGGTGGAGTCACGGGAGAGGTACTCTCCCAACGCGGCAAACGAGTGGATCATGGATTTGGTACTACCGCTCTGCCGGACCTCACCGTTGACGCGTGCCTCGACGGGAATGTCCTGCGCATCCAGTCCCTCGTCGACGACGATCCACGGACCGACGCTCGCTGCACCGTCGAAGTTCTTCGAGTACTGGAAGTCCGGGCCGAAGGAGATGTTGTCTCGGATCGACCAGTCGTTGACCAGGGTGTAGCCGTAGATGTACTGGTCGAAATCCGCTGCGGCGATGTCCTTCCCGCGCCGACCCAGGACCACGGCGACCTCGGCCTCGTAGTCCAGCAAGTCGGTGCGGGCGGGGTAGGACAGATCGTCACCGTCCGCGGACACCACTCGGGGATCCTTGATGAAGTACTTGGGCCCACCCGACACCAATCGGTCGAGGGTCGCCTTGTCGGTTCCACTCGACGTGTTGTCCGCTGCCGCCTGCATGTGGTCCGCGAAGTTGGCCAGCGCGGCGAAGATGCGCGACGGGCTCTCGATCGGCGCGTGCAGCGTGACCTCGCCGAGGTCGAATACCAGTTGCTCCCCGTCGACTCCCCTCGTATCAGGTCGCTCGGCGAGGTGATCTAGTGCCGCGCGGGCACCGGCCAACGCGCTGTCCCCCTGCTCGATGAACGAATTCAGGTCCGACGGGACTTCGTGATCCGCTCGTGCCGATGCCCGTGGGCTCGGCTCCTTCTCCGTCAGGTAGGCGATATAGGCCGCATGGAGGTCGACGACAGTGCCGTCGACGACGGCTCCCACGCGGCGGTGCGGTCCGAAAACTGCGATCTTCATGAATCTCCCTGTAGTGGTGAGTGAGTCAGTGGTGACCGAGTCACGTCGTCGGTGCGGAGGGATCGACCCCGACGTCGTCGAGCAGGCGTCCTCCGGCGGGTGTGAGGCTGTAGATCGCCAGAGAGGTGATCAGTCCGTCGCGCACCGTGAAGAAGTCGCCGAGGACGACGACATTGCCGTTCACGTCGAGGTCGATCTCAACGGCGACGTCGTCGCCGTCGACCAGCAGACGACGCGGCGACGGACGCATCGTGGTGGTGCCGTTCAGCCCACCCTCGTACATCCGCCCGATAGCTGCGGATCCGGTGAGGGTGCCGGCGGCGTTGCTCAGTACCGCGTCGGGTGCGAAGAGTGCGGTGACCGCGCCGGCATCACCGGCGGTGACCCCGGCGAAGTATGCGGTCACGACATCGGCCGGCGACTGGCCGCTCATGCGTCGAGGTAGCGCGTCGAAGCGTAGACCGACTGGTACTCCAGGTACGCGTTGATCCCCTCGGGACCGAGTTCGCGTCCGAGGCCGGAATCCTTGAACCCGCCGAACGGTGCACCCAGATCCAGTGTGTAGTAGTTCAAACCGATCGTCCCGGTGCGCACCTGACGGGCTACCGCCAACGCCCGGTCTTCGTCGGCGCTCCACACCGAACCGCCCAGCCCGTAGTTGCTGTCGTTGGCCATCCGAACGGCGTCGGCGTCGTCCTCGAACGGGATCAGTGCCATCACGGGGCCGAACACCTCTTCCCGCGCCAGGCGATCGCCGTTGTCGACGTCCGCGAAGACCGTCGGCTGTACGAACCAGCCGCGATCGAGATGCGCAGGGCGCTCGCCGCCCGCGACGAGGCGTGCACCGGAGTTCTTGGCGATGTCGATGTACCCCAACACCTTGTCGCGATGGCCGCTGGTAGCCATCGGGCCCATCGTGGTGGCGGCGTCCAGGGGATCACCGAGCACGTAGGAGTCGGCGAAGTGTCCGATGGCCTCGACGACCTCCTCGTACCGCGACCGGGCGACGAGGATCCGCGACTGTGTGGTGCAGGTCTGGCTGTTGTTGAGGAACGACGCGTTGTCGAGACCCGCGAGCACCGTGTCGATGTCGGCGTCCTCGAGGACGATCGCGGCGGACTTGCCACCGAGCTCCAGCGTCGACCGCCGAAGCAGTCGTCCGCACTCCTGACCGATGATGCGTCCGGCCTCGGTGGAACCGGTGAACGCGATCTTGTCGACCAGCGGGTGCGACACCAGTGCGGCACCCGCGTCACGGTCGCCCAGGACGATGTTCAGGACACCCGCCGGGAGGCCGGCCTCGAGGGCCGCATCGGCGAAAACGTAGGAATCCAAGGCAGTTTCGGGCGAGGGCTTGAGAACGACGGTGCATCCTGCGGCCAGAGCGGGCGCGATCTTGAACATCGCGAGCGCCTGCGGGAAGTTCCACGGCGCGATCGCGCCGACAACACCGACAGGGAGACGACGGACGATGGTCGAACCCGCCTGGCTCGGTCGCACCGACTCGAGCGGAAGCGCCTCCACGATGTCGGCGTACATCCGCAGCAACGCTCCGGGCGCACCGCCGTTGAGTGCGTGCGACAGACCGAGAATCATGCCGTTCTCGCGGCTGACCAGGGTGGCCGTGTCTCCGGCTCGCGCGTCCAGGGCGTCGGCGAAGGCGCGCAACACGGTGGCGCGCTCGGCCGCGGTGGTGCGGCCCCACGGGCCTTCGTCCAGTGCCCGACGGGCCGCGCGGACGGCGCGATCGATGTCGGCCTCGCCGGCGAGAGCAGCGACGCCGAGGCGTTCACCGGTGGCTGCTTCGATCTGGTCCCGCAGCTCGATCCGCACGGGATCGACCCACTCGCCGTCGATGAAGAAGCGGGTGCGATCCAGACTGCTCGGCCTGTCGACGGTGACGGACATCAGGGATTCTCCTCGGTACTCGGAACGAAGGGCGACGACCGTGGAGTGAGACTCCGGTCACTGTCGAGTCTGTGCGCCGGCACACAGTCGCTGCAATGCCAGGATGTTCCCGGCCACCATGCTTGCGGCGTATCACTGCAGTTCCGGCGCTCGCGCTATCCGGCCGAAGACGGCGCGGAAGCCACGCCGGCGGAGTGCAGGACGCGGTGAGCGCGAGCAAGCACTGGCGCGTCCACCATGAACCCGTCGACCTTCACGGCAGCCCCCGACAGGGCAGCCGCGACGATCCTGCGCGCGGTCTCCACCTGATCGTCGGAGGGCGCGAACGCGCGCCTGGCCGGGTCGACCTGCGACGGATGAATCAAGAGTTTGCCGCCCATACCCATCTCCTGCGCATGCCTGATGTCGTCGGTGAGAGCACTCACGTCGCCGAGCGCTGTGGTGACTCCGTCGATCGGCGGGGGCTTGCCGCCCACTCTCGATGCCAGGACCAACCGGGACCGGGCGTGCATCATCGCCGCCCGAGACGGTTCGGCGCCGAGATCGACGGCGTAGTCCAGGTGGCCGAACGCCAGCCGCGCCACGTCCGGGTCGCGCGCGAGAGCAGCCGCGCAGTCCAGGCCCGCGGCCGTCTCGACCAGCGCGACGGCCTGTCCGCGCACGCTCCGCTCGATTCCGGCCCAGTCCACGGTGACGTCCGCCTTCGGAACCATCACGCTGCACAGGCCCGCAACGTCGGACAGAGCTTCGATGTCGTCGTGGTGATGATCGCTCGTGACGGCATTGACCCGGACACAGCCGATTCCGCCCTCCGACAGCCAGCGCACCACGTGTGTGCGCGCTGCGGCTTTCGCCTCCTCTGCCACGGCGTCCTCGAGATCGAGGATGACCATGTCGGCGCCGGCGCGCGCGGCTTTGTCGAACCGCTCGGGGCGATCTCCGGGAACGAAGAGGAATGTGGAGGCGTGGTCGACCGACGGTCGATCGGGCCTCACGTCACGCACCGGTTGCGACCGGTGACGCGATGCCGAACTCCGCGAGCACGGAGTCGGTGTGCTGGCCCACCTCGGGAATTGCGCCCATGACCGGCGCCGCGTCCGACATCGTGACCGGCGGTACCAGCGCACGCAGCGGGCCGGCCGGCGAATCGTAGGTCCGCCACCGATCTCGGGCGGCGAGCTGCGGGTGCGCCGCAAGGCCGTCCATCGTACGCAGCAGCGCGTTCGCGATACCCGCCTGCTCCAATTTCTCCGCCACCGATTCCGCTGTGTCGGAGGCGAAGACGGCCTCGATGGCACTGCGCAACTCGGCGTTGTTCTCGACCCGGCTCGAGTTGCGGAGGAACCGCGGGTCGTGTGCCAGCGCCGGGGTGTCGAGGATGACGTCGCAGAACGTCGCCCATTCGCGCTCGTTCTGGATACCCAGGAATACCTCGTTCGCGTCCCCACAGGTGAAGGGCCCGTACGGGGCGATCGCCGCGTGCCTGGCGCCGGTCCTCGACGGGGACGATCCGCCGTACATGGCGTAGTTGAGGGGGAACCCCATCCACTCGGCGAGCGCCTCGAGCATGGACACCTCGATGGTGGCGCCCTCACCTGTGCGGTCGCGGCGGATCACCGCGGTCAGGACGCCGGAGTAGGCGTACATCCCGGATGCTATGTCCGCGATGGAGATTCCGACTTTCGACGGCTCGTCCTGCGTTCCGGTGATCGAGACGAGACCGGCCTCGCACTGCACGAGCAGGTCGTACGCCTTCTTCGACGAGTACGGTCCGCCGCGTCCGTACCCGGAGATCGAGACGTGGATGAGACGGGGGTGACGGGCACGCAGATCCTCGGCACCGAGCCCCAGCCGCTCGGCAGCACCCGGGGCGAGGTTCTGCACGAAGATGTCGGCCTGACCGACGAGCGCGTGGACCGCCGCACGCCCCTCGTCCGACT
This sequence comes from Rhodococcus sp. MEB064, assembly GCF_000834565.1. Lineage (NCBI taxonomy): Bacteria > Bacillati > Actinomycetota > Actinomycetes > Mycobacteriales > Nocardiaceae > Rhodococcus > Rhodococcus sp. MEB064. The sequence goes on along the minus strand of NZ_JXQS01000018.1, from coordinate 206,531 downwards.
TGAGGTCGAGCGCCACGGATTCCTTCGAACGATTCAGCCACACGAAGTGACTGGCCAGCCCGTGCACGGTCTCGTCGTAGCCACGGGCGAAGTCGCCCACGCCGGGTCGCTCGATCTTGATGACGCGGGCGCCGAGATCAGCGAGCTGCCGCGTGGCGAAGGGCGCCGCGACGGCCTGTTCCAGCGACACGATCGTGAGTCCGTCGAGAGGATTCATGGTGGTACACCTTCGTTTCGGGTGGTGGTCGCGCTACACGGAGAGCAGCGACGGACTTTCGAGGGTCTTGGTGAAGTACAGGACGTCGGCCGCGAACTCGCGGTCCCGCGACATCCGGCGGAACATGTCCAGATCCCGATCTCGCTGCACGGGATCGGACGAGTGGAACAGCAGCTTCTTGTTCGACGATGCGCGCGGACTCGCCTTGTCGACGAAGGCCGACCGTCGTTGTCGCGCATACTCGTCGAGAACGTCGTCGCTCGCTCGACCGGTGACGACAGCACCCAGACCTTCGATGAGCGAGTAGGCGTCGAACAAGCCCATGGTCAGCCCGAGTCCACCCGTCGGGTTCGTCGCGTGCGCGGCGTCACCGGCGAGCAGCACCCGGCCCACCCGGAAGGCGGATGCGGCGCGTTGATGCATCCGGTACGGGGACGTGGCGACGACCTCGATCCGGTCGGCCACCTCGTGCCCGAATACCGCGGACAGGAAGCGTGGCATGCGGTCGTCGATCGAATCCGCGGGAAGATCCGCGTCCTCCATGTACGTGTACCGCCACAGCCCGTGATCACCCGACTCGTCGATCTTGGCGATGATCGCGCCGTACACGTCGTCGAGGTAGAAGGTGGACTGCGCCCATCCCTCACGGTCGTCGGGGAAGCGAATGTTGGTGGCGACGAACCGTTCCGGCCATGTCATACCCTCGAACTCGAGTCCCGACAGTCGCCGGACGGCCGATCCGGCCCCGTCGGCACCGACGAGCCACTCCGAGCGCAGGACTTCCTCCGAGTCGGCACCGCGCACCGTGACGTTCACTCCGGTCGCGTCCTGCTCGATCGCGGTGACCTCGTGGCCCCACAGCACCCGGACGTTGTCGAAGGCCTCGAGTCTGCCGAGTACGACCGCGGCGAGGGCGCCCTGACCGAGGTGCAGGTTGTGGGGTCTCTCGACCTTCCCGTCGAGCGCCGCGAGTCCGTACGAGATGATCTCGCCGGTGGCACGGACTCGATAGGCGTAGTCCTGCTTGAAGAATCCGGCACGACCGGCGTCGTCGAGGAGATCGAGTCGCGCCAAGCCGTCCAGGGTGGACCAGTGGTACACGATGGCCCGCGGTGTGTCCTGCAGACCCGGCGCCCGCTCGACGACCGTGACCGTGACGCCCTGTCGAGCCAGGCCGAGGGCGGTCAGGAGCCCCGTCGGGCCGGCCCCGATCACTGTCACCTGCTGATCTTCGGACACTGTTCCTCCATCACTCGCCTGGTTGTTCACGATCCTGCACTCGTCCCCGAAAGGCCAATACCATTGCGGTGGCCCTGCCATACACTCGGCGCATGGACATCCGGAGCGTCACTTACTTTCTCGCCGTTGCGGATGCCGGATCCATCACCGAGGCGGCACGTATCCTGCATCTGTCGCAGCCCCCGCTCAGCTCTGCGATGACCAAACTGGAGTCCGAGCTCGCCGTCCGGCTTCTCGAGCGCCATCCGCGCGGCGTGACCCTCACCGACGCCGGGCGCTACCTGCAGAACGCGGGCAGGCGACTCGTGGCCGAGGAGCAGCGCATCACGGCGGCGCTCAGGTCCATGGGGCAGGGACTGGACGGCGAACTCCGTATCGGCGCGGAACCGATCGGGTTGTGGCACATGGTCAACAGCGCGGTATCCGACTTCCTGGCAGAGTATCCGCGCATCACGTTCGAACTCGCCGACGCCAATCCTCTGGTTCTGCTCGAGAACCTGGCGGACGGCTACCTCGATCTTGCCGTCGTTCCCGTCCTGGTGGAAGAACCACTGCCCACGGTGAACGACGTCGCCTTCGACACGACGATCATCGCGCACTCGCCACTGACGCTGGTGGTGTCGGGGTCGTCGCCCCTCGCCGCACGGAAGCGGGTTGCTCTCGAGGAACTGCGGGGCGAGCGGTGGATACTTCCGTCCCGGGTGCCAGGGGCACGTAGCCTGTCCCGACTGATCGACGACAGATTCGCCGCCGTCGGCGGCAGCCCGGAGTCGGTCGTATCCGTCCCCACCGTCGAGACCGCAGCAGGTCTCGTCGCCGCAGGCGTAGGAATCTCCGTCATCAGTACCGTTCTGGCAGAGCATCATCCGGGCGTGGTGGCGGTCGAGGTGCAGGGTGGCTGGCCGGATCTGCCGCTCGGCGTCGTGACCCGGAGGGGAGGCGTCATCACCCCTGTCGCCGCACAGTTCGTCGATGTACTTCATCGCCGCGGCGACGGCAGTTCGGCGGCGCAGCGGTCGACGGACTGACACGGTCAGGCTCCGACGGACAGGATGTCACGGGCCGCGCCGACCGTCGTCTCACGACGGAGCATCGCCCGGATCTTCACGAACTCGGCGCGCCGCTCGAATGCCAGCACACCGTGGAGCGTGTCGCCGCCGGCGTACAGGTACAGGGATCCGCCCGGACCCGGGCACTCGATGATCTCCTCGTCACCTCGGAGGAATCCCGAGAACTGGATGCGCACACCGTGCTGGTCGGACCAGAAATAGGGGACCGTGACACAGTCGATCGGGGCAAGACCCGTCACGGCGTTGGCCGCGTTGATTCCGGCTGCGCGTCCCTGCTCGGCCGCATTGGTCCAGTGCTCGATGCGCATGGTTGCACCGAAGCGCCCGTTGGGCCAGGTGACCACGTCGCCGGCCGCGTACACACCGTCCGCCGCACGCAGCGTCGAGTCGCACACCACACCGTTGTCCAGCGTCAGTCCCGAGTTCTCCATCCACCCGGTGGACGGTCGCACGCCGATGCCGAGAAGGATGACATCGGCCGGGACGGTGGCACCGCTGGCCAGGCGGAGCACTCTGCCGGCCTCGGCGTCCTCCACTCCGGTCACCGCGTCCCCGAGTACGAGCGTCACACCGGAATCTCGATGCAGCGCGGCGTATTCGGAAGCCACCGGGTCCCCGAACCGGCCCAGAGGTTTCGTAGCGAGATCGACGATGGTGACGGGTCGTCCGACCGTCGCCAGCGTGGCGGCGAATTCCCCACCGATGAAGCCGGCCCCGATGACGGCCACCGACTTTCGTCGATCCGCCACCGCGGCGCGGAGGGCGACAGCGTCCTGGAAGCGCCTCAGCACGAACACGTCGGGGAGCTGTCGGAACATCGGCGGGAAGATCGGTTCGCATCCGGTGGCCAGAATCGCTGCGCCGTACGTGATGTCACCGGCGGTCGTGGAGACCGTGCGGTCCTCGACATCGAGAGAGGTGACTCGGGTATCCGTCACGAACTCCACTCCGTGCTCGCGTAGACCTGCGACGGAGGGGTAGGTCAGGCCCGAAAGGTCGAGGGTGCCGTCGAGTGCGGTCTTCGACAGTGGTGGCCGCTCGTACGGTAGGTGCGGCTCGTCGCTGACCATCGTCACTCGAACAGCAGGCGCATGCCGCGAGATCGCCTCGGCCGCACGGACCGCAGCCACGGACCCGCCCACGATCAGAACGTCGGTCTCGGCGCTCATCGCTGCGGCCCGTCGGACAGCGTGCCCACCGCGCACACGACACCCGCGGCGCTGCGCGCTTCGGCGCCGACCTGGAGACCGTCGGCATCGGGGGTCACGGTGACTGTCTGCGGCCGCGTCATCGGTGAGACCAGTCGGTACCCGAACGTCCGGTTCAGCAGCGAGATTCCCTGGCGACGCATGTGATCGGCCATCAGGAACGCGAGCAGTGGTCCGTGGATCACCAGCCCGTCGTATCCCTCTCGGCGGCACCAGTCGAGGTCGTAGTGGATGCGGTGCGCGTTGTAGGTCAACGCCGAGAACCGGAACAGCAGCGCCTCGTTCACCGTGAGGGACAGCGACGGCTCAGGCAGCGGATCGACCGCAGGAGCGGGTGTCGGAAGGGGCGCAGAACCACCCTCCCGGTAGACGATGTCCTGTTCCTCGCGAATGACCAGTTCGCCGTTCTGCGTGATCTCCTGAAGCACGGTGGTGAGCGTCAGCGCGCCGGTTCGGCCGACCTTGTCCACCGACTTCGCGATGGAGGTCACCTTCGTCGCGGACTCGCCGATCCGCAGTTCCCCGAAGGTCGTCACGCGACCTCCTCCGAACATGCGTCGGCGACCACCACCGGGCGGTGCCGGGATCCCCGTCAGCGGGTGTCCGTCTTCACCCAAATCTGCCTGCGGGTCACGAGGAAGCAGGTGCAGCCAGTGCCAGATCGGCGGCACGGTGTCACCGAGTGCGTGGGGAACGTCGATGTCGAGAAGTGCGGCCATCGACTCGACCGGTTCGGCCGAGATCACCTCGGTCCGCGCGATCGTCTCGGGCGTGGTCATGATGTGGGTACCCTTTCGGCCGCCAGCACGGCGAGGAGTTCGGTGAGGTAGGGAGCGTCGTCGAGGTTCTCCACGGCAGCGACCAGGCGAGACGCAATGTCCCCGCCCAGTGGGCGGAGCACCGACGTAGCCTTGGCGACGACCTCGTCGTGGGAGAGCGGGCGCACCGCGGATCCGCGTGCGTCGGTGGGGTTTCCGGCGTCCACGGTGATCGTCTCGCCGTCGGTGAGCACGAAGGACAGCCGAGGACCGTCCTCGATCTCGATGGAGTCGTCCGCCTCCATCGAGATCGCCGTCAGAAGATCGGCGATCCGTGCCTCGCCGTGACGGGGCGGGTCGTAGTCGGCAAGCCCGAGGTCGCTGCCACACAGCGCGAGAGCGACAGCGTAAGGAAGGCTGAACTGGGCGTCGAAGACGTTCTCGATCGGCGAGACCGACAGCATGTTCACCGCGGTGGTGCCGGCGGTGATCGTCACCGACCGGACGTTCTCCGGACCGAGGCCGCGTTCGGCGATCAACCTCCGCACCGCGTCGACGGCGGAGTGGCTCCCGCGGCAGCACGCGTACGGCTTGAGATAGGAGGTCGCGACGTTGAAGTCGACACCCAGATCCCGCAGTGCGCGCTCGGGATGGCCGATCCCGTCGGCGAGAACCGAGTGCAGGCCGCCCCACTCGGCTTCGAAGATGCGCCGAGGTCCGGTGATGCCTCCGACGGCCAGGACCGCGGCGTCGACGCCGGTCTCACCGGCCTTCCCCGGGTGGATACGTTTCGTCAGCGCACCGTCGTCGATGAACGCCCACACACCTCCGGTGAACGATCCCGCGATCCCGAGAGCGTCGGCATAGGCTCCGCGGTCGGCGCCGAGAAGCGACGCCGCCGCTGCGGCTGCGCCGAGGCTGCCCATCGTGCCGCTGGTGTGCCAGCCGCGATCGGTGTGCGCGGCGAAACCACCGAGCGATTGCAGTGCGCGATACCCCACGTCGTAACCCGCGACGACCGCGGTGATCACCTGTCGCCCGGTCGATCCGGCATGTTCACCGACGGCCAGTGCGGCAGGTAGCACCGTCGAGCCGGCGTGGCCCGCGCCGCCACCGTCGTCGAAATCGCGGGCATGCGCCGAAGTACCGTTGACCAGGGCGGCGTGCGCGGGGGTGAACCGGTGTCCGGTCCCCCAGACGACGGATCCCGTGGGCGAGGACGAGAACGACACGGACGCGTCGATCACGGCCGTCACCTCGGGTGTGCTCGCACCCACGAGCGCGACGGCCAGCGTGTCGAGGATGTGGTCCTTGACGGCGTCGACGACATCGCGCGGGAGATCGTCGTACGTCGTGTCTGCCCACTGCGCCGCAAGGTGTTCGGTGATCGTCTGCGCTGCCGCGGTCACGGCGTGGCCTCCGCGACAGATCGGCCGGCGCGTGCGGGTCCGAGGTCGACGGCGAGCGAGTCGACGAGCCAGCGTCCGCCGGCATGTCCGATGCGTGTCCCCTCGTCGACCACCGTCGCATCGGGGTAGCGGTCGAGCAGGAAGCCCACCACCTCCTCCATCTCCACCTTGGCAAGGCTCTGTCCGAGGCATCCGTGCAGACCTGTACTGAAGGTCAGTGGTTGCACGCGTTCACGATCGATGTCGAAGGCATCCGGGTTCGGAAAGCGTTCGGGATCGCGATTGGCCGACCACACCGCGACATGGACATCGGATCCGGCCGGGACGGTCGTGCCGGCGATGTCGATGTCCTCGGATGCGATCTTGCTGACGATGCCGGGACGGGGGTAGAGCCGGCATGCCTCGACGACCGCGGCAGGAACCAGGGATCGGTCCTCCTGCAAGCGCTTCCACGTCTCCCGCTCCCGCAGGAGTGTCCACACGACGAGAGCAGTCTGGTGGGAGGTGTTCACCGAGCTGGCCTCGAGCATCGCCGTCGCCTCGCTCAGCAACTCCTCGGCATCGAGCTTTCCCTCGATCTCCTGGCCGATGAGGAACGAGAGCATGTCGTTGCCCAGTCCCTGTTCGCGCTTGCGTGCAATGAGCGAGGTCAGGTATGCGAACAGTTCGTCGTAGGACTGCAAGATCGAGTCCTTCAGACTCGGATCTCGTTGCAGCAGCGCGAGAGTGCCCGCGGACAACCTGGCGACCAGAGGTGCGTCCTCGGCGGGCGCTCCGGCGAGGAGGCAGTAGACCCGCGCCGGGATCTTCCGCGCCACGGTCTCGTTGAAGTCGACCGGGCCGTCGGACCGGCCACCCGGATCGATGTCCGCGAGGATTGTGCGGAGTTCGACGCGAATGTCCTCGACCATCGTCGGGCCCATGAATCGGGCGAGCGGGGTCCGCAGCCGAATGTGCCGTGCGCCCTCGGCCATGATGAGGCTGCGGGCCCGGAAATCGTGGACCGGACCGTCGGTGATGCCGAACTGTTCCATGAGCGTCAGCGCAGCGTTGACGAAGCGCATGTCGCGCAGAACGGTGGTCGCGAGCGCGAAGTCGAGGACGGCGTATCCGTACTCGCCGCGGATGACCGACTGGCCATCGGCTGCGCCACCGGAATGGGTGGGCGAATCGGGTGCGAACGGATCCAAAGCGTGTGAGGTCGTCATGAGCGCGAGATCGCTCCCATCGGGCAGCAGAGAATCGCTTCGTCGAGGTCCTGGTCTCGATCGTCCGGCACGGACTCTGCGAGCTGGACCAACAATCCGTCGTCGCCGATACGGAACACGTCGGGCATCAGCGCGGCACACGTGCCGTTGGCATCACATCGGGCGAAATCAACAGTGACGTCGATCATGGCGAACATCCTCACTCGGTCGAAAATTTATGGCGTGGAACACAGTCTTCGCCGGCTCCAACCATTTGACAAATATCAATAAAGCGCCCCTGCCATAGCGTGAATATATGGCAGGGGCGCGAGTAGCCGAGTGGCTCATGACTCAGCAGCAGTAGTGCGTCACCCGCGGCATCTCTGCGCAGAGCGGCTCCAGGATGCGGCGCACACGAGCGCCGGACTCCGAACCTGCGAACGTCTCGGTGTGGTCCTCGAGCCGTGCCCACCGCGCGGTCAGCAGGTACGTGTCCTGACGATCGACGCTGGCGGCGAGCGCCGCGTCGGAGCATCCCGGTGCGGCCAGCAGCAGAGTGCGGATCTCGTCGAACCCGCTCTCGAGGTCGCCGGCACACCCCTCCCTGACCCGGATCTCCACGTGCTCGGCGATCATCGGTCGACACCTCGGTCCGCGATGGCCGACATGTCCACGAAACCACCTCGCAGAAAGATCAATGGTTCGTCGGAACGCTGCTGCGCGATGGCTTCCACTCGACCCACCACGTGCAGGTGATCACCGATGCGGTCCACCGAGTGCGGACTGCAGTCGATCGAGACGATGGCGTCGGACAACCAGGGCACACCGTGTCCGGACGGACTCCACTCGACCCCCAGGAAGCGTTCGGCGCCCCGTCGGGCGAACGCGCGACAGAGATCGCCGGCGTGAGCACCGAGAACGTTGATCCCGAAGTGGTCCGCCTCGGCCAGGACCGGCCAGGTAGTCGAACCCAGATCGACGTAGAAGGCGACCAGGGGCGGGTCGAGCGACACCGAGGTGAAGGTTCCGACGGTCATACCCGCCGGACCGTTCTCGGTCATCGCGGTGATCACCGAGACGCTCGTGGGCACGTGGCTCAGAACGTGACGGTAGTCCTCGGCATTCGCCTGACCTGCGAACGTCTGCGCCACGGCGGCGGTCACCGTCCTCACAAGCCGATCGTCGGATCGTAGTTGCCGAGAAGCTGACGGCCGTAGGCCTCGCGGCCGATCTCGGGCGTCACCAGCGCGTGCCGCGCAGCCGTCTCGCTGTCGCGCCAGACGCGGCCGAGGACGTTGACGTCGGCGAACGAGCCGGCGCCGTTGGCGGTGAGCAGGTAGTCGATCTCTTCCTTGACCAACTCGGCGACCACGCCGGTGTCGTTGCGGATGCGCGCAAGAATTTCCGGATTCGGCAGCTCGTGCTTTTCTGCGGCGCCATCGATGTCCGCCGCCATCGCGTCGAGCAGCAGCTCGGCGAGACGGAGCTTGGTGGCAGCGCGCGCCACACCCAGCTGGTGGGTCGGCGAGTCCTTTGCCTGGCCGTACGCGGTGTAGGCAACGGGCTTCTTCGGCAGCTTCTCACGGGTGAGCTCGAGGGCGTGACGGCCCAGACCGATCTGAGGCGCGACGAGGATGCCTGCCGCGACCGCGTTGAACGGCATCGAGGCGACGTGCTCCTCGGTGAACGGTGAGCGGAACTTGGACGAGAACATGTCGGCGACCGGCTGGACGCGGTATTCCGGCACGAAATGATCCTTGACCACGATGGTGTCGCTACCGGTTCCCTGCATGCCTGCGACGAACCAGGTGGGCTCGATGGTGAACGCCTCGGCGGGGATCAATGCCATACCGGGTGCGCCACCTTCGAGAGTGATGGTGAGGCTCGCCCACTGGGCCGCGAACGAACCGGAGGCATACGGCCACTTGCCGCTCACCAGATATCCGCCCTCGACCTTCTCGCTCTTGTCACCCGGGGAGAAGATCCCGCAGATGCGCGCACCGGGGTTCGCACCGAAGACATCGTCCTGCGCCTGGGTGGTGTTGGTGGCTCCGTAGGCCGTCGCGAGCAGAGTGAGCGCCGTGACCCAGCCGGTCGATCCGTCGCCGCGGGCGATCTCGGCGACCACGTCGCACGCTGTCTTGAACGTCGCACCCTGTCCACCCCAACGCTTGGGGACCATCACATGGAACAAGCCGGCCGAGGCGATCGCATCGATCACCTCGGGCGAGACCTTGCGATTCTTCGTGGCGTCGGCGGCGTGTTCGCGAATGAGCGGGATCAGCGCGGTGGCGCGTGCCACCAGCTCTGCGTCCGATACGCCGGCGGTGTCGAGATCTGCGAGCTCGGGGGTGGCGAAGGCGGTCATGTCGGGTCTCTTTCGTTCGGGAGGACGTGTCCGTCGGGTTCGGTGACCCCGATCACGTCTGGCTTCCCCAGCATGCGACGCCCGTCAGAACGCTGCAACGCCGAAATGTTGGGCGGGACCATGCATCCGACACATGCCACACGATGCTCGGCGTGCATGGTCGACCACATGATTCTGGTGGTGGACCGGACACGTGGACCGATGGTCGTATGTAGCGCACGTCACAACATCGGACGCGGTTGCGGTGCGACACAGTCCCATCGCCCACACAAGGAGTGCATATGAGTCGAATCATCATCAGCGGAGCCTCGGGCGATCTGGGGAGGAGAGTGACGCGCCTGCTCCTCGACGCCGACCCCGATCGCGAGCTCATCCTGACCACCCGCACCCCCGAGAAGCTCGCGGACTTCGCCTCGGACACCGTGCAGATCCGGCACAGCGATTACCAGTACCCGCCGACGGTTCGGGAGGCCTACGTGGGTGGGGACGTGCTCTTCCTCATCAGCGGCCTCAACCTCGGGAGGCGAGTGTCGGAACATCGCGCCGCGATTGCCGCCGCTCAGCACGCCGGTGTGGGCCACATCGTCTACACCTCGGTCGGCGGCGTGCAGCCGGGCAACCCCGCGCTGTCGGCCATCGATCATCTGCAGACAGAAGCCGATCTGCGGGAGTCCGGCATCACGTACACCTTCATGCGGAATCACCTGTATGCGGAGATCGTCAGCAACATTCTCGTCGCACCGGCAGTACCGTCGGGCGTCCTGTCCCAGGCCACCGGAGACGGAATGTTCGCTCCGGTCGCCAAGGAGGATGTCGCACGCTGCGCCGCGCAATGCCTGATGCACCCGGCGGCGCATGCCGGACGGATCTACGAGATCACCGGTCCCGAGCTACTCGACTTCCACCGGATCGCGGCCATGGCCTCGCACGTGCACTCGTCTCCGGTCGAGTACAAGCCGGTCTCCGAGGAGGAGCGACTGGCATTCTTCGACGCGGTCGGAATCCCGCGCACGTACGACCCGAGCATGCCCCCCAGCCCGGACGGCCACCTGTGGGCCAGCGACGAGCTCGTCTCCGCGGAAGTCGGTCTCGCCCAGGGATATCAAGCTCTCCAAAGCTTGCACGTGCAGCAGATCACCGGACGCGCGCCGGAGCCGCTCGCCTCGGTGATGGAGCGAGTTCGCGAAGTCCGTTACGACAAGATCGACGCCACTGTAGCGTGACCGATCTTCCGCCGGGGGTGGCCGCGTGTCACAGCGGCCGCCCCCGGCGGACACCACCTCGACACCCGTACCGAAGGACCGAAGACCCATCATGACGATTCCCGTGGAACCGACACCGCTTCGACCACGCACCCTCGGTGCGGACAACTCTGCGCTGGTGCCTCCACCGACCGACGCGAGACGCCGCGAGATCAGACGGGTCGTTCTGTCCAGCTATCTGGGCAGCACCATCGAGTACTACGACTTTCTTCTCTACGCCACATCCGCCGCCATCGTCTTCGCTCCCGTGTTCTTCTCCGACCTCTCACCCGTCGCGGGCACCATCGCGTCACTCGGCACCTTCGCGGCCGGTTATCTGGCACGGCCTCTGGGCGGAGCGATCTTCGGCCACTTCGGTGACAAGTACGGACGCAAATCGATGCTGCTGGTGTCGATGAGCGTGATGGGCGCGGCGTCGTTCCTGATCGGACTGGTTCCGCCGGCCACCGCCATCGGTTCCTGGGCAGCGATCATCCTGGTTCTGCTCCGCGTCCTGCAAGGCATCGCCATCGGCGGTGAATGGGGTGGCGCGACCTTGATGTCGCTCGAACACGTCGGTGGTCGAGGGCGGGGCTTCGCTGCCGCATTCACCAACGCAGGCGCACCGACCGGCTCGCTGCTGGGAACCCTCGCCCTCGCTCTCGTCGCGCTGCTTCCGGAGGACGACTTCCTCGCGTGGGGTTGGCGGATCCCGTTCCTCCTCTCCGCCGTCCTTCTCGCCGTCGGCCTGTTCGTTCGCAGCAGGGTCTCCGAGAGTCCCGTGTTCCGCGAGGCACTCGAACGCAGTGCGGCACAGGCTTCGGGAGCGCGTGCGGCCGCGCCGATCGTGAGCATTCTCCGTCGCCCGCGCAATCTGATCCTCGTCGCCGGCGGGTGCATGGCCAGCGTCGCCATTCAGATCATGTTCGCCACCTTCGCCATCGGTCACGCCACGAAGTCCGGGGTGGCCCGGTCGGACGTCCTGCTCGGTTTCGCCCTGTGCCAGTTCGTGGCAATCTTCGCTCTTCTCGGTTTCGCCCGACTGTCCGACCGTGTCGGCCGTCGACCGGTGATGCTCGCCGGGCTCGGCGTGTTCGCGGTGGTGATCTTCCCGGTGCTCGCGATGCTGTCCTCCGGAAGCGCACTGCTGGTGACACTGGCCTTCGTGCTCGGTTTCAGCCTCGTCCAGTCCGCGACGTTCGGCCCGATGGCGGCATACATCGCCGAGCAGTTCGGCACGTCCGCGCGGTACACCGGCGCGTCGCTGGGGTACCAGGCCGCCACGCTGCTGGGTGCAGGATTCACTCCGGTGATCCTGGTGTCTCTTCAAGCCGCCGCGAACGGTTCGACATTCCTGGTGGGCCTTTACATGATCGGCCTCGCCGTCGTCAGCGCAGTGTTCATCGCACTGTCGAAGGAGAGCAAGGACCGGGATCTGGACACGTACGAGCACTGACCGACGCTCCTATCCGCCCCCGACTACGACGTCGGGGGCGGTTCGTGTGCGCCGTGCTCGGCGGTCTGATCGAAACGCGTCCGGGCACAGTCGATCTCATCGGTGTGCCGGAGTCCCCAGTCGATCAGGTTCACTACGAGATCGGACAACTCACAACCCAGCGGAGTCAGGGTGTACTCGACGTGCCTGCGCGCGCCGGCGATCACCGTCCGCGTGTACATGCCGTCACGCTCGAGCATGCGCAGATTGTGGGTCAGCATCTTCTGGGACAGAGGGTGTGTGGGATCCAACGTGTCGAGCAGCCGGCGCATGGCCGAGGGGCGTAGCGCGCCGACGCGCGAGATCACCAGAAGCCAGTTCCGCCAGTAGTTTCCGACATGCCCGACGATGCCCACCACCGGCACATTTCTATTCCTGTCGAACTCGGTGAGCACGGAGGCGAGACTTCGGAACAAGTCCTCGGTCTCCTCGGAAGGTGCGGACACGCCGCGAAGTACGAGTGCGATGTCCTCCATGATGATGTCCACGGGTGACGCGTCACCGGGGACTGCGTCGACGCCCACGGGTCGGCCCTCCTCATGTATCCGTCCGCACAGTACCGCGAACGCAGCCACGTTCTCGCGTATTCGTCACACGGATCGACGAGCCGCACACCATGGTGCGGCTCGTCGACCGGTCAGCGCCTCCGCCGCCGTCAGCGGGCAGGAGCGACGCTGTCACCTTTCCTGGACTGGTCGACGAGTTGACCCTCGTGCGAATAGCTTTCGTACGCCTCGGCGAGGTCTCGGTACTTCCTGAACTCGCGCAGCCCGTCGTAGTCACCGCGGCGCACCCGGTCGACGAAGTCGGGGTTCGATATCTGTGCGCGCCCGACGCCGATCATGTCGAAGTCGCCGGCCTCCAGGCCCTGACGCACTCGGACGACGTCGTCCTCGACCTGAAGGAGCGGGTCCTTGTCATCGAAGACGTCGCTCGCCAGATCGGTGGACAAACCGACACTTCCGATGGTCATGACCGGAAGGTCGGTCATGGCCTTCACCCATGCTGCGACGCTCCTGCGCGGGTCCAACTCGGGCCACCCCGGAGTGTCGAATCGCCGCGCCGAGATGTGGAAGACGTTGGCGCCCGCCTGCTCCATGCGCTCGAGGAACGGTCCGAAGTCGTCCGGGTGCTGCGCAATCTTCGCTCCGTAGTCCACTTCCTTCCATTGTGAGAATCGCACCGAGACGATGAAGTCGGGTCCTGTCGCCGCGCGGATAGCTGCGATGATCTCGGCGGGATAGGTTGCGCGCTCGGCAAGTGTGTCGCCACCGTACTCGTCGGTGCGGATGTTGCTCTCGTGCCACAAGAACAGGTCGAGGAGGTACCCGTGTGCGCAGTGGAGCTCGATCCCGTGTGCACCGAGACTCTGCGCGATCCGGGCGCTGTCCACGTAGGCGTTCTTGGTGTCCTCGAGGTCCCGTCGAGTCATGGCGACACCGTTCGGCCGTCCCTCCTGGATGAGGCCCGACGGGCTCCACGCGGGATGATCAGGATAGGGGTTCTCGATGCCGTCGACGACGAGGCGCAAGGCTCCGGGGTGCCACAGCTGCATGAGCACCACGACGTCTCCGGTGCCCAGCACCTCGCGAACCACGAGACCCCAGTCGTCGGCGGTGTCGCGGCCCAGGATGCTGAACGCCGGCTGCCAGTATCCCGCAGGATGTTCCGGCGCTGCCCCCTCCGTGATGATGACTCCCGGCCCCTGCTCGGCGGTGGTTCGGAGTGTTGCCGCCATTCCCGCGGTGGGTCTGTATCCACGCGATCCGCGCTGCATCGCCGGCAGATAGAACCGATTGCGAACAGGTGTCGTGTTGAGCACGAGTGGCGAGAACAGTGGGTCGGTCGCGGTCGGTTCCGGATCGAGGAGAGTCGAATCTTGTTGCATGCGCATGCCTTTCGATCGCTACTGAGACGCTCGTCACGTTATGTCCGTCACATTCATCCCGACAATCGGGCACTTTTTCGTTCCCGATCGTCCGGAGACTTCGGGCACGCCCATGACGAGCGTCTATGCACGGGGGGCATGCCCCGGATGAACTACGTGGTGTTGCCCGGGTCACTCGCCGACGTCAGGCTTGGTGCTCGGCAGAAACACTCGGCCCGCACAACCAATCGATGGAGGAAGTCGTGACCCGGATCGTCATCAGTGGAGCATCGGGCGACCTGGGACGCCGGGTCACGCAGCAACTCCTCGAGGCGGACCCGGGTCGAGAGCTGACCCTGGTCACGCGCACCCCCTCGAGCATCAGCGTCGACGGGCCCGGCGTCAGCGTCCGTCCGGGCGACTTCGAGAAGCCGGAGCTCTTCGACGACGCGTATCGCGGGGGCGATGTCCTTCTTCTCATCAGTGGTTTGAACCTCGGTCGTCGCACCATCGAGCACCGAACTGCTATCGACGCCGCCGAGCGAGCCGGCATCCGCCACATTGTCTACACCTCCGTGGGCGGCGTGCAGCCGGGTAATCCCGCACTCTCGGCGATCGATCATTACGAGACGGAGCGCGATCTCCGCACGAGCCGACTGGCGTACACGATCCTCCGCAACTCCCTGTACGCAGAGATCGTCGGCGCCATCTGGTTGGCCCCCGCCGCCCGCGAGGGCGCTCTCGAGATGGCCACCGGGCAGGGGTCGCTGGCTCCCGTGTCCAAGGTCGACGTCGCCCGTGCGGCCACCGCCGTCCTGGAAGACCCGACCGAACACGCCGGCGCGGTGTACGAGATCACCGGGCCGGAGCTGCTGTCGATGTCCGACATCGTGCGCCTGGGAGCGGAGGCGTTCGAGACACCCATCGAATACCGGCCGGTGTCGGAGGAACAGCGGCTGGCCTATTTCGATTCAGTCGGGCTGCCGCGGACCTACGACCCCTCCATGCCGCCCAACGAGGAGGGCCATCTGTGGGCGAGCGACGAACTCGTCTCGGCGGATCTGGCAGTTGCCGGCGGATATCAGTCGATTCTGTCCGGCCACGTCGAGCAGATCACGGGTCGAGCACCGGCCTCACTTCGGTCCGTGCTCGACACCGTCAAGGACGTCCGGTACGACCGCATCGGGTCGATGGTGTGACGGAGCTCGACCCTTACCGCTGCAGTCTCGGAGAAGAGGGATCCTTGTGCCACACATAGCGATCGAGTACACCGACAACGTGTCCGACCTGCTGGACGCGACGGGTTTGGTCGATGCGATGCATGCGACGGCCCAGCGGCTGGGCGTGTTCCCGCACTGGGGCATCAGGACGTTCGCGACAGCTGTCGAGACGTCGCGTATAGCCGACGACGCCGTCGGCGGTCCGACCGGATACGTGCATGTCCGCGTCAAGATCGCAGCCGGTCGTGACGAGGCCACCACTGGACGGATTGTCGAGGAGTTCCATCGGACCTTGTCCACGCACCTGGTGGACCTGTGTGCCGATCGGCCCGTGGGTTTCCAGCTCGAGATCTTCGAGTTCGATCCGGCGAAGACACGGTCGGGTGGAAGTATCGCGGGGTCGCCGACTCGGACGACACCGACTTACTGACCATGGCCTTCTGCCTGCCGTCTCACACCCGCCGGACTTCCGATCACCTCGAGCGCAAAGGGTGACCGAGGGGACGTCGGTACGTCAGTGTCGGATTACATGACCGCTCTCACCGAATCGGCGTCGCTCGAATCCGATGTCGACCGGCGCAAGCGACTCCGCACTGTGATCGCGTCGAGCCTGCTGGGCACCACTGTGGAGTGGTACGACTTCTTCCTCTACGCCACCGCTGCCGGCCTGGTGTTCAACCAGTTGTTCTTCCCCGACCAGTCCTCGTTCGTCGGAACCATGCTCTCGTTCGCCACGTTCGCTGTCGGTTTCGTCGTGCGCCCCATCGGCGGACTGGTCTTCGGCTATTTCGGCGACCGAATCGGCCGCAAGAAGACCCTGGCTTTGTCGATGCTCATCATGGGTGTCGCGACCACCCTGATGGGTGTGTTGCCGACGACAGCGGACGTGGGCCTACTGGCCCCGGTTCTGTTGTTGCTGCTGCGAATCGCGCAGGGATTCGCCCTCGGCGGCGAGTGGGCGGGTGCGGTGCTCCTGGCGGTCGAGCACAGCCCGGCCCGGAGGCGCGGCCTGTTCGGCAGCATCCCGCAGATCGGCCTCGCCCTCGGACTCGCTCTCGGTACCGCGATGTTCGCCCTGCTGCAGGTGGTCTTCGACGACGAGCAGTTCCTGTCCTACGGATGGCGTATCGCGTTCCTCTTCAGCCTGGTGCTGGTGATCGTCGGTCTGGTCGTACGGCTGAAAGTGGAAGAGACGCCCGCCTTCCGTAAAGTCTCCGATCTCCAGCAGCGTTCGAGCGCGCCGATCAAGGAGGTGTTCTCTCGACGTCACGGGCGGAACACCGTGCTGGGACTGCTGTCGAGATGGGGCGAGGGCGCGGCGTTCAACACGTGGGGCGTCTTCGCGATCACCTACGCGACGACGCAACTGGACTTCGACAAGGTGTCGGTACTTCTGGTGGTCACCGTGGCGGCCGTGGTGATGGCACTGCTCATTCCCGTATCCGGCCTGCTCGTCGACAGAGTCGGCGCGAGGACGATGTACCTCGTCGGCATCGCGGCGTACGGGCTGGCGGTGTTCCCCGTGTTCGCCCTCTTCGACACCGGCAACTTGTGGTTGTTCGGAGTCGGCCTGGTGCTGGTGTTCGGCATCGTGCACGCGACGTTCTACGGAGCCCAGGGCACCCTGTACGCCGGCCTCTATCCGACCGAGATCCGGTACACCGGGCTGTCGGTGGTCTACCAGTTCTCCGGCATCTACGCCTCCGGAGTGACCCCACTCGTCCTCACCGCCCTGATCGCCGCGGCAGGCGGATCACCGTGGTTGGCGTGCGGATTCCTCGCCGGCACGTCGGCGATCAGCGTCATCGCCACCGCACTGATCCGCAAGGACGATCTTTACCTGTAGCCGGCTCGAGCGCCACGACCTGTCCCGACAGTGTGACCGCGCATTCGGTGTAGACGCTCTGTTACCGGGTACAGAAGGAGTGGCGAGTTCTCCCTCAGCTGCGGTCTGCACAGGCCGGATTCCCGTGAAGGGCTCGCCCATGGATTTCGACGACACACTCCTCCGAGGTCTCGGCGGAGCCGTCACACCGCAGACGTGGATCGGTGAATGCCTGCGGGTCCATTCCGCCGACGGCGCCGCGGTCGTCGCCGAAGGAAGCCCGGACGACGCCGGAACTCGCGCGGTCACCTACACCACCGATGACACAGCAGCCGCAGTCGCCGACCTCCAGTACGCGGTGGGTATCGGCCCGCACGCCGAATCCATGGCCGACGGCCGACCCCATGCCGCTCATGTCCACGACACTCGCGACTGCGACCGGTGGACGACCCTTGTCGACGAACTTCACAGACTCGGAGTCGTTGCCGTCCGCACATTCCCGATCGGTCCCCCGTCGCGGCCGCTGGGCACGCTGCAGATGCACTGGTGCACCGGTTCGGCGTCGGAGGTGGACACCACCGCCGTCGCGGTCGTCATCTCCCGTCGACTCGAACTGCTCACTCCCCGACTCTCCCCCCTGCGTGACCGCGTCGTTGTCGACGCCGTGCTCGACAGCACCGACGACGGTTTCGACCACGGCACCGTCAACATGGCCATCGGGGTTCTCATGGCCCGACACAGTCTTGCGCCGTCGGCCGCTGCCGCGATGCTGCGTGCCGACGCCTACAGCAACGCGGATTCCGTCACTGCCCGCGCCCGCGCTCTCCTCGATGCCCTCGACGAGTGACCCGAAGCGCGGGGACAGAACGCGTGAATTGACCCCTGTATCGCGATCGGTCAATATAGACAGATGTCGAAACAGCGCCCACCCTCGGCGACAGCCGGAACCGAATGCTGCATTCCGCTGGTCCATGAGCCGCTGTCCGCGGACTCGGCTGCCGACCTGTCCCGGATGTTCAAGGCGTTGGGCGACCCTGCGCGGTTGCGTCTGCTGAGCGTCGTCGCCAGCCACGAGGGCGGCGAAGCATGCGTGTGCGACATCTCCGACTCCTTCGACCTGTCGCAGCCCACCATCTCGCACCATCTGAAAGTACTCAGAGAAGCCGGCCTCCTGGACTGCGAGCGACGAGGCACATGGGTGTACTACTGGATCGTTCCTGCTGCCATGCAGCAACTCTCGACGATCCTCTCGTCCGAGAACCTGGTCACCGCATGAGCAGCTCGGCAGCTACCTCCGACCGCCCTGCCGTCGTCGGGAAGTTGTCCACCCTCGACCGATTCCTCCCGGCGTGGATCGGCGTCGCCATGGTCGTCGGACTCTTGCTCGGACGACTGATCCCCGGGATGAACGACGCGCTGTCGTCCATCTCCGTCGACGGCGTCTCCCTGCCGATCGCGATCGGCCTGCTGATCATGATGTACCCGGTACTGGCCAAGGTCCGTTACGACCGGCTCGACACGGTCACCGGCGACAAGAAGCTCTTGCTCGGTTCCCTGGCTCTGAACTGGATTCTCGGCCCGGCGTTGATGTTCGCGCTCGCCTGGCTGTTCCTGCCCGACCTGCCGGAGTACCGCACCGGGCTCATCATCGTCGGCCTCGCCCGCTGCATCGCGATGGTCATCATCTGGAACGACCTCGCCTGCGGCGACCGCGAGGCCGCCGCCGTTCTCGTAGCGATCAACTCGGTGTTCCAGGTGATCATGTTCGCCGTCCTCGGCTGGTTCTACCTGTCCGTCCTTCCCGGCTGGCTCGGCCTCGACCAGACCACTATCGAGGCATCCCCCTGGCAGATCGCGAAGTCGGTCCTGATCTTCCTGGGCATCCCCCTGATCGCCGGATTCGCCTCGCGGTATTTCGGCGAACGCGCCAAGGGCCGCGACTGGTACGAGACCTCGTTCATCCCGAAGATCAGCCCCTGGGCGCTCTACGGCCTGCTGTTCACCATCGTCGTCCTGTTCGCCCTGCAGGGCGACCGCATCACCTCCCAGCCCCTCGACGTCGTCCGCATCGCCGTCCCGCTGCTCGTCTACTTCGCGGTGATGTGGGGCGGCGGATACGCCCTCGGCGCAGCCATGGGCCTGGGCTACGAACGCACCACCACGCTGGCATTCACCGCGGCGGGCAACAACTTCGAACTCGCCATCGCCGTCGCGATCGCCACCTACGGGGCCACCTCCGGCCAAGCGCTCGCCGGGGTCGTCGGACCGCTGATCGAGGTGCCCGTCCTGGTGGGACTCGTCTACGTCTCACTGGCACTGCGTAAACGGTTCTCACACACCCCGCGGACGAAGGAATCGTGATGTCCGACAAGCCCAGTGTGTTGTTCGTGTGCGTGAAGAACGGCGGCAAATCGCAGATGGCCGCAGGCCTGATGCGCACGCTCGCTCGCGGCGACGTAGAGGTGCATTCCGCGGGCACCGCTCCCGGTAGCTCCGTCAATGCTCTGTCGGCACAGGCACTGCTCGAGGTCGGTGTCGATCTGGCCGGTGAGCATCCCAAGCCGATCGACCCGGACCTGTTGTCCCGCATGGACTACGTCGTCACCCTCGGCAGCGAAGCGACGATCGACCCGGTCGAGGGACCGACCTATCTGAACTGGGACACCGACGAGCCGTCCGAGCGCGGCATCGACGGGATCGACCGTATGCGGCTCGTGCGCGACGACATCGCCCACCGGGTCGACGATCTCGCCGCACGACTTCGGGGCTGAATTCGCCGGTGTAGCGGCGGTGACGATCACTGACGGCGACTCGACAGGGAGCGCATCCATGTCACCGGGTGCATCCGAGTCACGTGGCGCCTCGGTCATGCAATCCGTGGACGATGTGTCGTAGGCCGTCGAGCACGCCCTGCCGCTCGGCATCGGTCATGCCGGACAGCATGTCGACCTCGACCGACCGGACGGCCGCGCTCGCCTCCTCGAGGCGCCGCCGACCGCGAGCGGTCAATCGGGTCGGAAGCGCTCGTCCGGCGGGCGCTTCCGATGGTCGGGTCACGAGCCCCTCCCGTTCGAGGGTCTGCAGCAGCACGTTCATCGATTGCCGCGTCACGAACGCCCCGCGCGCCAGCTCAGAGTTGGACAGCCCCGGTCTCTGCGCTAACAGCTCGAGACACGAATAACGCGTCACCGTCATACCGAGCGGTCCGAGCACGTCGTCCATCGCCGCCCGAAGCGCACTCGCCGCTTCTTTGAGCAGATAGCCCACGGACGTCCGGAGGTCGATTCCCTCTCCGTCTTGACTCATGTCAGCATCCTGACATACGGTCCCTAATGTCAGATAACTGACATACCGAAAGGACATCTCGATGACCGTCACCGGGCCTGATTTCATCTCACTCCAAGTACGCGATCTCGACACGTCGAGGACCTTCTACGAGCAGTACCTCGGCATGGTCCGATCGCCGACCGGCCCCCCACATGCTGTCGTCTTCCAGACGACGCCGATCGCGTTCGCGCTGCGCGACATCGTTTCCGGTACCGATCTCGCCTCCGCTCCGCAGCCGGGTATCGGTGCTGCGATCTGGTTGCACGCCGACGACGTACAGGCAATTCACGACGCCATGCTCGACGACGGCCACACCATCGTGTCCGCGCCTGTCGACGGACCCTTCGGCCGGACATTCACCTTCGCCGACCCCGACGGCTACCGGATCACTCTGCACGACCGCGCCGAGTGACCGACCCTGCCGTGGTGACGTGCGCTGTCAGCGCCCCGTGACGTCGAGCGCGGCGCGCACGATCGAGTCGGTGTCGATGCGGTGGTGTCGGTACACCTCGTCGAGTGAGCCGACCTGCCCGAAGTCGCTGACTCCCAACGACGTCGACGCCACCCGATTGACGGTGGCCAGGAACGCGAGCGTGTGCGGGTGGCCGTCGAGGACGGTCACCAGCGGTGTGGCGCGCTCCGCCGGCAGCAGCTGATCGAGGATCCACGTCTCCGCCTCGAGGTGCCCCTGCCGCGCCTGCACCGCCCGATACAGCTCGCCGGGACTGGTGATGCACAGGACGTCGGCGACCAGCCCGATCTGCTCGAGCCGCTCCGCCGCCGCGAGGGCCTCGGTCATCATCGCGCCCATCGCGGCGATCGTCACCACGGCACCCTCCCGCCGCACCAGCGGGTATCCCCCGGCGACCACCTGCCGTCGACGACGCTCTCGCGCAGCAGGATCGGCCGGAACATTCGCCATGCTCTGATCGACCGGCCTGGTCGACAGTCGCAGATACGCCGACGTGCCGCCGGGGCGCCCCAACCGTCCGATCGCCGCCAGCAGAGTCCACTCGACGTCGATCGCGAACGCCGGTTCCCAGCTCACACACCCGGGCTGCTCCAACCCGATCGACGGCGTCTTGATCGACTGATGCGCACCACCTTCCGCCGCCAGCGTCACCCCCGACGGGGTGCCGACGAGGATCGACTGCCCGCCCGCGTAGATGCCGTACGACCACGGTTCGAGAGCGCGTTCGACGAACGGGTCGTACATGACTCCGATCGGGAACAGCGGCTGACCCCACCGGCTCCACGTCGCACCGAGCTCACCCATCAACCCGACGAGGTTGGTCTCGGCGATACCCAGTTCCATGTGCTGACCGGTCGGCGCCTCACGCCAGTGCATGATCGTCTCGGCGTCGTCACCGAACCAATCGTGACGCTCCGAGGACGACCACACTCCGACCTTGTTCACCCAACCGCCGAGGTTGGTGGTGGAGCTGACGTCCGGGCTGACGGTCACCACCCGTCGGGCGGCGTCCGGAGCCGCCCTGGTGAGGTCGAGCAGGACACGCCCCAGAGCTGCCTGCGTCGTCGCCGTTCCCTTGGGCGTGCGCCCGATGTCGGTCGGGACCGCGGGGGGCCGAGACGACGGCACAGGGTCGCGGCGCAGGCGCTCGGCCACCTGCGAGCACAGTTCACCGGCGGAGGTGTCGGAAGGGAAACGCGCCCAGGGCGATTCCGGGTTCTCGCCCTGTGTCGCGGCGAGCGCGGCGTACTCCTCCACGGTCAGCAGGGACGAATGGTTCTGCGGGTGACCCTGCGTCGGCAATCCGAAGCCCTTCACCGTGTACGCGATGATCACCGTCGGTCGTGTGTCGTCGATACGCGCGTAGGCGGCGCGCAGCGCGTCGAGATCGTGTCCGCCGAGGTTGCGGATGGATTCGGTGAGCATGGTGTCGTCGACGTCGGCGATCAGCTCGGCGATGGCGGGGGCGTCGTCCCCACTGCCGGGCAGCCGGGTGCGCAGCTCGTCCGCGGAGCAGCGCAGCAGACGCTGGTATTCCGGGTTGGGCATGTCGACGATGCGTCGACGCAGTGCGTCACCACCGGACCGGGCGAACAGGTCCTCGAGCAAGCGTCCGAATGTGACGGTGATGACCTGCCAGCCGGCGGCGTCGAACATCTTCTCCAGCCGACGCGCCGCGAAGTTCGGGACCACGCGGTCGAGCGACTGCCGGTTCAGGTCGACGATCCACACGATCTCCCCGAGTTCCGCGATACCCGGATCGATCACCGCCTCCCACACAGCGCCCTCGTCGAGTTCGGCGTCGCCGACGAGTGAGTACTGCCGACCCCGGAAACCCTCGGCGGCGGCCGTGTCGTCGTCCCCGAAGGCAGCGTCGACGTAGCGACGCGACATCGCACCCCAGATAGGTGCCGTCGCACCGATTCCCACCGACCCGGTGGAGTAGTCGACAGTATCGGGGTCCTTGGCGCGCGAGGGGTACGACTGCAAGCCGCCGTAGGAGCGCAGCGTCGTCAAGTACTTCTCGTCCAGCTCACCGAGGAGATAGTTGATCGCGTGCAGCACCGGAGATGCGTGCGGTTTGACCGACACGCGATCCCCGGGCTGCAACTGCTCGAACCACAGGGACGTCATGATCGAGACCATCGACGCGCAGGAGGCTTGGTGGCCTCCGACCTTCAGCCCACTCGGGTTCGGACGAATTCGATTGGCGTGATGGATGATCGACGTCGACAGCCACAGCACCTTCTCGGCGACGGTGCGGAGGTCGTCGTCCGTACCGTGTGCCGAGCGGCGGTCGGCGGGACTGATGCTGGTCATAACCGTGCTCCTGAGGTGGTATCGAAAGGGTGAGGCGACGCCTCGGCCTTCGGATCGCGAAGCACCTGGAGTCACTGGCGGGTGGGTGACTGCGCTCAGTCGACCAGAGCTGATCGAGCTGCACAAGAGCGATGCAGGAAAGTGAGCAGAATGCTCGAGTGTGCCGGTTCATGCCAGGGTGACGACGCGCGGCGTGCTCAGCTCTCCCCAGCGGACAGGGTCACCGTCGCCGCGTTGCCCGCCGAAGCGACCACGTCGACGCCCGACGGATCCATCGCCCCGAGAATCACGATGCCGGGGAAGTAGCTCTGATCGCCGTAGTACAGAACGAAGTCCTCGGACGGCGCGTAGTAGCCGATGTCACCCGGCACCGGATCAGCGCCGTCCGGCGCCCCCTCGGTCGTCAACGCCGCGGACAACGGACCCGTCTTCTCCACTCCTCCGTGGTCGGACATGGTGACGGTCACCGGTAGCCGGGCTGCAAGATCGCGAGCGGCCGCACTCTCGTTCAGTGTCCCGGTGACCGTGGTGCCTCCGACGTCGATCGTGATGCGCACGGCGACTCCGTTCTGTTGTTCGGTTGCTGCTTCCGTGCTTCCTGCCGTGGTTGTGGTCGGACCTGTACTGCCACCACCACATCCGGCCGGCAGGGCGAACACCGATACCAGAGCGCAGGAGGACAGGAGTCTTCTCATCGTTCGTACCTCGTCACGTCGGCAAGCTGGAATGTCCTCGGAACGCTAGGGACTGAATCGATGCGGTGGGAGTCCCTACGAGGGAACCCCTGACTGGGGTTCCCTCCCAGTGCCTCGTTGATCCGATCGGCTCCGGTTACGGTCGTTTCCGACCCACGACACCGTCCGCATCCGAAAGTGAAGCTCTCCCTGTGTCTTCCACCGCACGACAACCCCTTCCCTTTCTCGTCTCCGTGTTGGCGATGGGCACGTTCCTCATGGGCACGTCGGAATTCGTCGTGGCCGGGCTGCTACCCGACATCGCCACCGACCTTGCCGTCGACATCTCCGACGCAGGACTTCTGGTCACCGCATTCGCGATAGGCATGATCGCCACACCGCTGGTCGCGGTGGCCGCTCTGAAGATCCCCGAGCGCACCACGCTCCTCGTGTCACTGGCCGTGTTCGCCGCAGGCCATGTCGTCGTCGCCCTCACCGACGACGTGACCGTCGTGCTCCTTGCCCGATTCGCGACTGCGCTCGTGACGGGTGCATTCTGGTCGATCGCCGCGTCCGTCGGTGCACGAGTATCCGGGCCCGACAATGCCGCTCGCGCAATCGGACTCGTCCTCAGCGGCGGCATCCTGGCCACTGTCATCGGAGTGCCTCTCGGATCCATCGCCGGACAGATCATGGGATGGCGTGGTCCGTTCTGGATACTCGCCGGCCTTGCCGTGCTCGCAGCCGTTCCGGTCGCACGGTTCGTTCCCGGCGGCCGCTCGTCCTCGACAGTGGTTCCGTTGCGCTCACAGCTCGCCTCGCTGACCTCCGGTCGACTCTGGATCGTCATGGCTGCGTGTGTCCTGGTCACCTCCGCCGTGATGTCCACCTACTCGTTCATCGCTCCCCTGCTCACCGAGCGATCGGGCCTCTCGGCAGAGCTGCTTCCGATCGGTCTGGCGATCTTCGGAGTCGGCGCCGTCACCGGGACGCTCGGCAGTGGACGCTTCGCCGACCGGGCGCCGTACGCCACCGCGCTGACCGGCGGCATCCTCGTCGTCGTGTCGCTCGGACTGCTCAGCCTGTTCTCGGAATTCACGGTCGCCTCGATCGCGCTTCTCGCCGTCGCGGGGATGGCCGGGCTGGGCATGAACCCCGTGCTCATGTCGATGGCGGTCCGATTCGCCGAGGGCGCACCCACCCTGGCTACCTCCCTGTGTACGTCGATGTTCAACCTGGGTACCGCAGTCGGCAGCTGGGTGACCGCGCACGCCATCAGCGGTAGCGGACCCGTCGCAGTGCCGATCGTCGGCACGGTGTTCGCGGCGGCGCTACTCGTTCCACTCGCTACCCTCGTAGTCGTCGACAGAAGTCGAGCAGCGAGCAGCCACGCGGTGACCGAGCACGCGAGCGTCCCGTGACCCCACCCCCGCCCACGAGGAGCACTATGACCACGATCGCCATCATCGGTGCAGGAGAAGGGCTCGGCGCAGCGGTGGCTCGCCGATTCGGGCTCGAAGGGTTCTCCGTCGCACTGATCTCCAGGAACCAGGACAACGTCGATCGCATCGCCGCTCGGCTGACCGACGAAGGGATCACGGCCCGCGGTTTCGCCGCCGATGTCCGGAACACGACATCGCTGACGGCAGCATTGTCGGACGCCGAGCAGCTCGGTCCGATCGAGGTGCTGCAGTACAGTCCGGTTCCTGCCAGAGAATTCATGAAGCCCGTTCTCGAGACCCGTGCCGAGGATCTGGTCGGTCCGGTCGAGTTCTCCATCTTCGGTCCCGTCACTGCTGTCACGCACGTCCTACCCGGTATGCGCGCACTGGGACGCGGCACCGTCCTGTTCGTCAACGGCGGCAGTGCCATTCGTCCGGGCGCTACCGTCACCGGCACATCCGTCGCCTTCGCTGGCGAGAGTGCCTACGCACAACTCCTGCACGATGCTCTCGTGCCCGAGGGCGTACACGTCGGTCAGCTGATCATTCCGCGGGGAATCGGAGCCGGTGAGCCGTCACACGAGCCTGCTGCCCTCGCCGAGTCCCTGTGGACCATCCACACCGAACGCGGGCAGTTCCGCACCCTCGCGGCGCCCCTCGACTGACCGGCCCCAGAACTCGTCGACTCGAGGGGCGCCCTGCCGGTACACCTCACGTCAGGGACTCCCTCGGCCTCGGCATCGGGTGTCGACTGGTCGTATGACTACTTCCGTGAAGGCCTACGCCGCCACCGCAGCCGATCAGCCGCTGTCCCCCACCACCATCGACCGCCGCGACGTCGGGCCCCACGACGTCCGCATCGACATCGCGTTCGCCGGGATCTGTCACTCCGACATCCACACCGCTCGAGGCGAATGGGGCCCGGTGCCGTACCCGCTCGTCGTCGGCCACGAGATAGCAGGAATCGTGGCCGAGATCGGCTCGGAGGTCACCAAGCACGCCGTGGGCGACCGCGTCGGCGTCGGCTGCATGGTCGGCTCGTGCGGCGAATGTGCCCAGTGCATCAAGGGATCGGAACAGTACTGCCTCGTCGGCAACATCCAGACGTACGGCAGCACGGACCGCGACGGCACCACCACTCAGGGCGGCTACTCCCAGCAGGTCGTCGTCACCGAGCATTTCGTCGTCAAAATCCCTGACGGCATCGAGCTCGACGCTGCGGCGCCGCTGCTGTGCGCCGGCATCACCACCTATTCTCCTCTCCGCCACTGGGGCGCCGGGCCCGGCAAGAAGGTCGCTGTCGTCGGAATGGGGGGACTCGGTCACATGGCCGTCAAGATCGCCCACGCCATGGGCGCCGAGGTCACCGTTCTGTCGCAGTCGCTGAAGAAGCAGGAGGACGGCCTCCGCTTGGGAGCCGACCACTACTTCGCGACCGGGGATCCCGACACGTTCACCGCACTCGCCTCCACGTTCGACCTGATCATCAATACCGTCAGTGCCGCGATCGATCTGAATGCGCATCTGTCGTTGCTCGCTGTCGACGGGGCCATGGTCAACGTCGGCGCTCCTGCCGAGCCCCTGCCCGTGCAGATCTTCTCCCTCATCCCCTACCGACGGACGTTCGCAGGCTCTGCCATCGGCTCGATCGCCGAGACGCAGGAGATGCTCGACTTCTACGCCGAGCACCACCTGGGGGCGGAGATCGAGGTCATCTCCGCCGACAGGATCAACGACGCGTGGGAGCGAGTACTCGCCTCGGACGTCCGCTACCGCTTCGTCATCGACACGGCGACGCTGGCCTGATCACCGCGGGAAAGGTGTACTCGTAGGGTCTCCCTCCCTCGCCGTCGCCGCCCTACCCTGGACAGCATGGACAACAAGGCCGAGGTGCGTGAGTTCCTCATGACGCGCCGCGCGAGGATCACACCGGAGGATGCCGGGATCGCGAGCAGCGGCACTCGTCGGGTGGCCGGCCTGCGGCGCAGCGAGGTTGCGTCGTTGGCCGGCCTGTCCGTCGAGTATTACGCTCGCATCGAGCGAGGCGCCATCGGTGGCGCATCCTCGTCGGTGCTCGACGCACTGTCACGCGCACTCCACTTGGACGACACGGAGCACGCGCATCTGCTCGATCTCGCGCGCGCGGCGGACGGCGTTCCGACATCGGGGCGACCCCGCCGTAAGGCGGCACGCCCCGCGGCACCGCGAATCAGCTTGCAGTGGGCACTCGACTCGATCACCGACGGCGTCGCCTTCGTGCGGAATCAGCGGCAGGACATTCTGGCGACGAACGAACTCGGCAAGGCTTTCTACGCGCCGATCATCGGCGACGGCGGACGAGTTCCCAATCTCGCGCGGTTCCAGTTCCTGGACCCGGTCTCGCGCGAGTTCTATCCCGACTGGGATCTGTTCGCACAGATGTGTGTCTCGATCATGCGCTCGGAAGCGGGCAGAGATCCGCACGACAAGGGACTCCAGGACCTGGTCGGCGAATTGTCCACTCGCGACCGAACTTTCCGCACGTTGTGGGGAGCCCATGACGTGCGAACCCATGGCGCGGGTACGAAGCGCTTCCATCACCCCGTGGTCGGAGAGGTGCACCTGGCGTACGAGGAACTGGTGATCACGGCGGACCCCGGCTCCATTCTCATGGTCTACACCGCCGAGCCGGGGTCTGCCAGCGCGGAGCGCCTTCGACTCCTCGGATCGTGGGCGGCGCAGCAGGCTGCGCCACACAACGCCTGACACCCCGCGCCGCGACAGTGGAATCGGGACCCCGGATTCCGGGGTCCCGATTCCACTATCGGTGCCAGAGCCGAATCACCGCAGCAGGACGGCCACCTGAGCCTCGATCTCACTCAGCAGATCCTCGACCGACTTGTCGGCGTTGAAGGACGCAGCCATCGTGACGAACATGATGGCGGAGACGATGTGCGCCGTCACCTCGGCACGCGCCGGGTCGGCTGTCTCGTCACGCAGCAGTACCGAGGCGATCTCTCCCTCCGTCTCCACGGTCAACGCCAGCGCGGCACCGTGGTGCGGTTCGTCGGGATCTCCGAACACGATCTCGCGCAGGTACGTTCGCCCGTTGTCCACCCTGGTCCTGTTGCATTCGACCACCGGACGCACGATGGCCATCACGGCACCGAGCGTGTCCTCGATACGAGCCGCGGCGGCCCTACCCCTGACGAGCGCGTCGACGTAGAACGAGTTCTGGACGAGCAGCAGGAGTTCGCTCTTCGTCTTCGCGTAGAGGAACAGCGTTCCGGTTCCGATGTCGGCCCTGTCCGCGATCTGCTGCGTCGTGACGTCGTCGACTCCGTGCTCGAGGAAGAGCTCGCCGGCCGCAGCGGTGATGCGAGCGAGCTTTTCCTGCTTGTTGCGCTCGCGGCGCCCCGGTGCCTGCGGGCGTGCGTTCGACATCGAACCTCCTCCGGAATAAATCTGATTGCACTCAGTTATGAGTATAGTCGTGAAAATCGAACGCCCGAAGGAGCCTCGACCATGCCCACACTGCTCAACTCCATTGTTCTGGTCACCGGCGCGAACGGGGGCATCGGGACCCAGTTCGTCCACGACGCACTCGAACGCGGCGCCACCAAGGTCTACGCCACAGCGCGCACACCGAGGGACTGGAACGACGACCGGATAGTTCCCCTGACCCTCGATGTCACCGATTCCCGCTCGATCGCGAACGCGGCCGACACCGCATCCGATGTCACGGTGCTCATCAACAATGCCGGGGCGACGCCTCCGAGCGCCAGCCTCCTCGATGTCACCGAGGCCGACATCCGAGAGAATTTCGAGACCAATTTCTTCGGACCGGTTCTGCTCGCCCGCGCGTTCGCACCCATCCTGGCCGCGCGACCCGGATCGGCGCTGATCGACATCCATTCGGTTGCGAGCTGGCTCGCCTTCGGCGGCGCGTACAGCGCGTCGAAAGCAGCCATGTGGTCGGCGACCAATGTTCTGCGGATCGAACTCGCACCCAGGGGTGTGCACGTGGTCGGAGTCCACATGGGATACGTCGACACGGCCATGGCCGCGCACGCCGAGGGCCCCAAACTGACCACCGAGGACCTCGTGCGCTCGGTGTTCGACGCCGTCGAGTCGGACCGGTTCGAAGTGCTGGCCGACGAGATCTCCCACCACGCCAAGAACGCCCCGAGCCAGCCGGCCGAATCCGTCTACGCGGACCTGCTCACGGTCGCCGCAACCCGGAATGCGGCGTCGTGAAGGCGTTCGTGCTCACCGGCTACACGAAGCCACTCGAACTCCGTGACGTTCCCGAGCCGACCATCGGTGCCCACGACGTTCTGGTCCGAGTGGACGCCGCCGGCATCAACGTCCTCGACGAGAAGATTCGAGCAGGCGAGTTCAAGCAGATCCTCCCCTATTCGCTTCCCCGGACGGTCGGTCACGACGTCGCCGGAACCGTTGTCGACGTCGGTCCGGAGGTGCGCAGCGTCGTACCGGGCGACGAGGTCTACGCCCGCGTCGGCAAGGACTACATCGGTACGTTCGCGGAGCGGGTCGCGGTCGCCGAGGCCGACCTCGCGCTGCGCCCGACCACGGTGACCGCCGTCGAGGCGGCATCCCTGCCCCTCGTTGCGCTCACCGCGTGGCAGGCACTCGTCGACAAGGGCAACCTTCGAGCAGGACAGAAGGTTCTGATCCACGCCGGGTCCGGCGGCGTCGGCACCATCGCCATCCAACTGGCGAAGCATCTCGGAGCGACGGTCACGACCACCGCGAGCGGGTCGAACGCGCAATTCCTCCGCGACCTGGGTGCCGACGTCGTCATCGACTATCGCAGCGAGGATTTCGAGGACGGCGATCACGACTTCGACGTCGTTCTGGACAGTCTCGGAGGCGAGAACCTCGAGAAGTCGCTCCGAATACTGAAGCCAGGCGGCATCGCGGTCGGCATCGCCGGTCCGCCCGACCCGGCATTCGCACGGGAGGCCGGCCTCAATCTCGTGGTACGCACGGTGATCGGCATGCTGAGCCACAAGATCCGCAAGCAGGCGGACAAGCTCGGCGTCACCTACACGTTCCTGTTCATGCACTCCGACGGCGACCGACTGCGCCGCATAGCCGCGCTGATCGACGACGGCACGATCCGACCCGTCGTGGGCGCCACCTTCCCCTTCGAGCAGACGCCGGACGCACTGGCCTCCCTCGGTACGAGCAGCGTTCGAGGCAAGACCGTCATCACCCTCCCCCACCACGAGACGAGCGAACCAGCATGAGTGACAACACTATCGGCGATCGCACCATCACCTCCTACGCGGAGGCGCCGACCCGGACGATCTCCGCGGGCGGCACGACGTACGCGTACCGGGAGCCCGGTCCGCGAGGCGGTGTTCCCGTCGTCTTCTTCGTCCATCTGGCAGCCAACCTCGACAACTGGGACCCTCGGATCGTCGATCCCATCGCGCGGACCCGCCACGTCATCGCTTTCGACTACAAGGGGGTCGGGGCGTCGTCCGGGGCAGTCGCGGGGACAGTCGAAGAAGCTGCCGCCGATGCCTACACCTTCGTTCGTGCCCTCGGCTTCGACACGATCGACATCTTCGCCTTCTCCCTGGGAGGCATGGTCGCGCAGGACCTCACTCTCGCGCACCCCGAACTGGTTCGGAAGCTCGTGCTGACCGGCACCGGGCCGCGGGGAGGAACCGGTATCGACAAGGTCGCGGGTGTCACCTACAAGGACATCCTGCGTGCGACGCTGACCCGGTCGGACCCGAAAGAATTCCTGTTCTTCGACCGGAACGCGCCGGGTAAGAGGGCCGGCAAGGAATTCGTGTCACGACTGAAGGAACGCACCATCGATCGCGACACCGAGGTCCCCGTCAGCACGCTCCGCACGCAGCTCGCGGCGATCACGAAGTACGGGCGGTCCGCACCGTCCGACCTGTCCCTGATCACGCAGCCGACGTTGATCGCGAACGGCGACAACGATCGGATGGTGCCCAGCATCCTGTCCGAGGACTTGCACCGGCGCATCGCCGGCAGCGAGTTGATCATCTATCCGGATTCCGGCCACGGGGGCATCTTCCAGTTCCACGAGCAATTCTCATCCGCCGCAGTCGACTTCCTCACCGACTGATCGACGTCGGCCTGAAGGCGGGTGATCACGTCGTCCACATCACCGAATCACGCGGTACCGCAACATCATCTCGTGATCCTCGTGGTCGAGGATATGGCAGTGCCACATATAGCCCTGCAGGTCTCCGGCCGGTGCGCTGTGAGCTGCATGGTCGTAGGACGCCAGAGCACCCGGTTCGGGCGGCCGGGGGAACACGGCGTCGGGATCGAAGTCGAGTTCCTCGGCGGTGGGGAATCGCACGACGATGCGAGTCACGGTGCCGGGATCGAGTCGCACCGTGTCCTTCCACCCGCTCTCCCACGGCGCCGGAGGGAGTCCCGGACCGGCGAGGAAGGGTTCCGGTGACGGCGTCCACTTCGTCCCGACGGCGGGTTGCGGATGAGCGAGTTGAAGATCCACGGTGCGCAGCGGGACGCGCTCGAGAATGCGGAAGTGCACCAGGTGCAGATGGATCGGATGCGGATCCGCGGTGATGTTCACGATGTCCCACCGCTCGATGGTCCCGGCGCGGGGCGACTCGATGTCCCCGTCGGTGTAGCGGAGGTTGTTGAGAGCCATGTACGCCGGCGGAAGCCGTAGCGCGTACGGCTGACTGACGGTGACGACACGGTGGCGGTCGGGAGTCGCGATCGGCGGTAGGGGTTCCGGTCGTGATCCGCCGTCGCGCAGACGGTTCGGAATCGCGCCCGTGTGGCCACGAGCTGCGGTGACGTCGAAGCGGCAGAAGTGCGTCATGGCGACGGCGCCCAGTTGCGCGGCCTGCAGTGGAGGTACCTCGTCGTTGAGAAGCCGCACCGCCGTGCCGGGTTCGACTGCACCGAAGTCCACGAGCACGTCGTATCGCTCGCCCGGCGCGACCCGGAGGTGCCGCGTCTCCACCGGCGCGTCGAGCAGTCCGCCGTCGTTACCGATGACCAGAAACGGGATCTCGTGGTCCAGGTAGAGATTCCAGACGCTGTACGAGCCGGCGTTGATCATGCGAAAGCGATACAACCCGCGAGCGACCGGAATACGCGGCCACACAGCACCGTTCACCACTCCGAGGTCGCCGACGGCACCGCCTTCCCAGGACCCCTCGGGCACCACGGGCGTGGATCGCAGACTCGCTCTCCCGTCAGGATTCAGGATTTTCTCCTGCAGAACGAGCGGCATCTCGAACTCACCTGCGGGCAGACCCAGCGGATTGCCCGGCTCGCCGGTGTCGAAGCGGTCGCGGAGCAGGACGTTCCCGGCGAGTCCGCCGTACACGTTCGCGCGGGTGATTCCCATGGCGTGGTCGTGATACCAGAAGTGCGCCGCCTCCTGGCGGAACGGGAACTCGTAGCGCAGGGTGCGACCGTAATGCACGAGTTGCTCGGCGTGCCCGTCGCTGTCCGGCGGGGTCAGCCCGCCGTGCAGATGCAGCACCGTCGGCGGACTGGTCCGGAAGAGAGGCGAGACTCCGTGGAGACTCGTGTCGAGATCGCGCGCGAACGGATGCGGGCCGAGGTCGTTGCTGAGGGTGAGCGACATCCGTTGACCGGACACCGCTTCGAGGGTGGGGCCGAGCAACGTGGTCGCCACCCCGTCCACCTCGTACGCCATCGCGGGCGCGGCAGACACTCCCGAGTGATATCGATGCATCGTGGACACGGTTCGGACGACGTGGTCGGTCCCGCGCACAGTAGGTAGCGGAGCCACTTCGTCGATGTACGGCGTAAGTGCCGGCGAGTGGAACAGCAGCGGACTCGAGAGGGTCGGCTGAGCCTGAGCGCGGGTAGCAACACCCCCCGTGGCACCTACTGCCACCGCCAAGCCCAGATTGCGCAGGAACCGCCGGCGCGCCATCGCACCGTCACGACCGACCGAGAATTCCTCCGCCACTTCGCACCCCCATGCCCGCGGCGCGAGTGCGCCGAGGCTGACCGTACCGCACCGTATGGTGTGTCGGGTGCGTTTTACGCGAGCTCGGTACCGACCCGCTACCGCGCGGTCAGCAGGGCGAACATCGCCCGCACCTCGTCCGGGGTGGGCGTGGGAAGGTTGTCACGGGCATGCACGAAACCGATTCCCGCGTACACGAGGAAGCCTGCTCGCAACCGTGCCTCGGCCTCGTCGAACCCCAGTTCGCGCATCGAGTTCTGGACGACGTCGAAGATGCGCTGATCGAGCTCGCGGACGACCACGGCGATCTTGTCGTAGGTCCGAGCCCAGTCCCGCACCGCCGCCTCGACAGCCCAGGTACGTTCCTGCAGAAGCAGTTCCGCCATCACCTGCAGTCTCGCGTCCACGGGTACGGTGTCCACCTGCGCCAGCCCGCGAAGCGTGTCGTTCTGCTCGTCGCACCACTTGTCGGCGATGGCGGTCATCAGCTCGTCGATGTCGGCGAAGTGCCAGTAGAAGCTGCCCTTGGTCACCTTCAGCCGCTCGCACAGCGTCGTGATCTTCACTTCCGACACGCCCTCGCTCACCAGCAGTGCGAAGGCGGCGTCGATCCAGTCGTCGACGGTGAGCCGCGGAGCCCGTGGCGCGGGCGCCGACTTCTTCTCACTGCCACGCCGTCGACGCGCGGGGGCGCCACTCCGGGTGCGGGCATCGCCGGACGCGGCTTCGGGTGCCATCGCTCTCCTTCGTGTCGTGATGCTCGACTGATCCGTCGATCGTACGATCACCTCGCCGGGTCACACCCGACCGAGGGCGTCCAGCGCGAGTCGCCGGACCTGCTCGTCGCCCGAGAGCTGGGCGTGGTCGACCGTGCTCGTCGGATCGACGGACTGCACGACGATCACCTCACTGCCCGGCATCGCACTCGTGAGCGGATCGGTCACGAGTCCGTCGGTCGCCGTGGCGACGTCGACATACCGCACGCCGACCACCGGTACATCGACGGGCGGAGTCGTGAGAAACGTCGACCCCGTGACGATCTCACCGCACGCCCCGCACCATGGACCCACCACTGGCTTCTCCAGACGGGCCAGCTCGTCGTAGATACCGATACCGCGGTTGAACGCCGCAATGGTGCCGGCCCCGGCGAGGTTCGTTCCGCGCCAGAGCGGTCCGAGCGTGACCAGTGTGGACACGGGGGCAAGTCCGTCGTTCATAGAGCGGGTCAGTGCAGACTGCACGGCCAACGCTCCCGCACCGCGTGCCACGACGCGGATTCGCGACTCCCCGGTGCGGTACAGGATCCCGTCGATCGCCGACCGAATCTGCGACGCGGAGTCCTCGAGGGCAGCCAGACCGGCGACGGTGGCGACCGGCCGGAGCGCCTCCGTGAGAGCCGATTCGCCGTAGGTCAGCGCGACCGGACACCACCCCCGACTCGTCAGATCATCGGCCCACCCGTCCCACTCCGCCGCGGAGGAACCGAGATCGTGCACCAGGAGAACAGTGTCGACGCACGGATCCGCCGGGCCGGCCATGGACGGAGCCACGACACACGCCTGGACTCCGATCGCGATGAGCACCGCGTAAATGAGCCTGCTGCACAACGACATTCATGTCTCCCAGGGCCGGATCGTCGAAACCGTTCGAACACACCATACAGTGCGGTATGGTGGCCTGAGTCACAGACGCTGTGCCGAGGATCGCCGGAAGGGCAGGTCGCATGGACCACGAACGGACACAACCCGGTCGGGTAGGCCGGTGAGCGTCTCCACCTCGAGAGCAGTCACGTCCGCGGCACGCGGCGCGGTGTCGTCTCTCGGGGAGTTCTACGCCTTGACACTCGACACCGCCCGAGCCGTCGCGAAGCGGCCGTTCCAGTGGCGGGAGTTCGTCGATCAGAGTTGGTTCATCGCACGGGTCTCCCTGCTGCCGACGATCCTGATGTCGGTCCCGTTCACGGTGCTGGTCGTCTTCACTCTCAACTCGTTGCTCATCGAGATCGGTGCCTCCGATCTGAGCGGTGCGGGCGCAGGTCTGGGCGCCGTCACCCAGATCGGGCCGCTCGTGACCGTTCTCGTCGTGGCCGGCGCTGCGGCCACCGCCATCGCCGCGGACCTCGGATCGCGCACCATCCGCGAGGAGGTCGATGCGATGGAGGTGCTGGGCATCGACCCGGTACACCGCCTCGTCCTGCCTCGCGTTCTCGCCTGCACCCTTGTCGCGGCTCTTTTGAACGGCGCCGTGTGCACCATCGGACTGGTGGGCGGGTTCTTCTTCTCCGTGTACCTCCAGGACGTCACGCCGGGTGCCTATGCCGCAGGAGTCACGCTGCTGGTGGGACTTCCGGAACTGCTGCTCTCCGAGGTGAAGGCAGCACTGTTCGGTCTCCTCGCCGCGCTGGTCGCCTGTTACCGCGGACTGTCCGTGCGGGGTGGACCGAAGAGCGTCGGGGAGGCGGTCAACGAGACCGTGGTGTTCTCGTTCGTCGCCCTGTTCCTGGCCAACCTGGTCCTCACCTCCGTGGGCCTCGCCGTGAGCGGCCGCTGATGGTTCTCGAGATGAGCGACGTCGCCGCTGCGATGCGACGCCGGACGAACGCTGCCTCCGGAGCGGTCGATGTACTCGGCGAACGCGCGATCTTCTTCACGCGTGCACTTGCGTCCACCGGCCGAGCCGTCCGGTCGTACCGTGGGGAGACGATGCGCGTCATCGCCGAAATCTCCCTCGGCACCGGGGTTCTCGCCGCGATCGGCGGCAGTATCGTCATTCTCGGCTTCCTCACGCTGTTCGCCGGTGCCACCGTCGCGGTGCAGGGTTTCGACTCGCTCGGGAGCATCGGGGTCGACGCGTTGACCGGGTTCCTCGCCGCCTACGTCAACGTCCGGGTGGTCGCACCGGTCACCGCGGGAGTGGGCCTTGCCGCGACCATCGGCGCCGGGACCACGGCGGCCCTCGGCGCCATGCGGATCAGCGAGGAGATCGACGCGCTCGAGGTCATGGCGATCAAGTCGCTGCCGTACCTCGTCGGCACCCGCATCGTCGCGGGCATCGTCGCCGTGGTGCCGCTCTACGCGTTGTCACTCATCACGTCGTTCCTCGCGAGCCGGGTCGCGACAGTCGTGGTGCTGGGCCAGTCCGGAGGGGTCTACGACCACTACTTCTCCACGTTCCTCGTCCCGACCGACGTTCTGTGGTCGTTCGTCCAGGTCATCGTCATGGCCGTCGCGGTCATGGTCATCCACACCTACTACGGCTACACCGCCTCCGGGGGTCCCGCGGGCGTCGGCACGGCCACCGGACGCGCCGTGCGACTGTCCCTCATCACGGTCGTCAGCGTCACGCTGCTGATCTCGCTCGCGCTGTACGGCAGCGCACGATCCGTGCACCTGGCAGGGTGAGATGACGCAATCCTCCGCTCGCCTCAAAGGTGCTGCGCTCCTGTCGATTC
Organism: Rhodococcus sp. MEB064; assembly: GCF_000834565.1. NCBI lineage: Bacteria > Bacillati > Actinomycetota > Actinomycetes > Mycobacteriales > Nocardiaceae > Rhodococcus > Rhodococcus sp. MEB064. The sequence goes on along the minus strand of NZ_JXQS01000018.1, from coordinate 169,767 downwards.
TGCTGATCATCGGAGTGGTCGCGGCGGCCTACCTCGCCTATCGGGGCACCGTCACCGAAGCGATCATGCCGTCGGTCTCGGTGTCGGTGCAGTCCGATCGCGCCGGGCTGGTGATGCAGCGGGGCGCCCTGGTCAAGATGAACGGCGTCGAGATCGGCACCGTCTCGCAGGTCCGCCCGTCGACCCGCGGCGCCGTGATCGACCTCCGCCTCCGCGGCGACATCGCGCGTTCGGTGCCCTCCGATGTCGGGGCAACCATTGCCGCCACCACCATCTTCGGATCGAAGATGGTCACTCTCACCGCTCCCCCGGCACCGTCCGCCGTACCCATCGCCGACGGCGCCGTCATCGCCGCCTCCTCCGTCACCGTGGAGGTGAACTCCGTGTTCGAATCGCTGACGTCCGTTCTCGTCGCGTCGCAACCCGAGAAGCTGAACACCACCCTGGGAGCGCTCTCGACCGCCCTGAACGGTCGCGGCCGCGCATTGGGCGCGACGATCGAGGACCTGGACACCGTGCTCGGGGCGGTCACTCCGCTCGTCCCCACGCTCCGACGCGATCTCCGTTCCGCAGCAGTCACGTCCGGCGCGCTCGGCGACAGCGCACCGGATCTGGTCAGCACCCTGGCCTCGCTGACCACGACCGCGCGCACGATCACCGACAGCACCGATGCGCTGGGCCCCGCCCTGACGTCGCTGACGGCAGCGGCGACCGACGCTCGCACCGTTCTCGCGGAGAATGCCGACGGAGTGACAGCCACGGTGGCCGATCTCGTCCCGACGACCGGGTTGCTGCGGGAGTACTCCCCCGAGTTCACGTGCTTCCTTCAGGGCGCCGACATCGCACGGCAGGCCGCGGAGAAGGTCTCCGGCGGCAACGGCCGCACGATGTTGCTGAACAGCACCGTGCTGTTCGGGGTGCCGGCGTACGAGTACGCCACCGACCTGCCGAAGGTCGCTGCCACCGGCGGGCCCCGGTGCGGTGCGCTGCCGCTGCTGGCCGACAGCGACATTCCGGCTCCCTACGTCCGCGCCGACACCGGATCGAACCCGTTCCGCGCCGGTCTCACCGCTCCCGTCCTCGACCCGGCGTCCATCATCGACTTCCTGCCCGGCGGTCTCGCAGCACCGAGCACGACTCGATGAGTCACCGGGGCAAGCTTGTTCGGCTCACGAGCTTCGTGGTCACCATGACCCTGGTGCTCGCCGCGCTGGTGGTCGTCTTCGGCCAGGTCCGCTTCGACTCGACCACCACCCACCGGGCGCTCTTCACCAGCGCGTCCGGTTTGCGCAGTGGTGAATTCGTCCGAGTGGCGGGTGTGGAGGTCGGATCGGTGGGCACGGTGGACATCGTCGACAACGACCACGCCGTGGTGGAGTTCGACGTGACCGATGCGTACACCGTGACCGAGTCCACCACGGCCACGATCCGCTACCAGAATTTGGTCGGCGATCGTTACCTCGAATTGGCCGACACTGCCGGTGACGCAGCTCCTCTGGCCGCCGGCGCCACCATCCCGGTCGACCGGACCTCTCCTGCACTGGATCTGGACCGACTCCTGGGCGGATTCCAACCGTTGTTCTCCGGCCTCGACCCCAGCACCGTGAACAGAGTGACCGGCGAACTCGTCGACGTCTTCCAGGGGCAGGGCGGCACCGTCGCCTCGGTGCTGGCGCGGCTCGCGAGTCTGACGTCGTCGTTGGCAGACCGTGACGAGGTGATCGGACAGCTGATCACGAATCTGCGGACCACCCTGGCGACACTCGCAGGGCGCCAGGACGACGTGTCCCTCGCGATAGACAGTGCTCGGACGCTGGTGTCCGGCCTCGCTGTCGACACCCGTACATGGGGTGAGGCACTGACGAGCATCGACAGTTCGGCCGCCACGATCGGTGACCTGCTCGTCGACGCACGTCCGCCGTTGGACACCACCGTCGACCAGTTGCAGCGCACGGCAGCACAACTCGATGCCGGCAAGGACACCATCGCGAGCATCACCACTCGCCTTCCGGACACGTACGCCTCCCTCAGCCGCCTCGGCGCGTACGGGAACTTCTTCAACTACTACCTGTGCGGCATCAGGTTGAAGATCGACACGCCCGACGTCAAGGGCCTGACGACACCGCTCATCGGTCAGAACACGGGAAGGTGTGCCCCAGCATGATGGAACGCTTTCGCACGGTCGACACCGTCCGCACCGGCATCGTCGGCACCTTCCTCGTGGTGATCGCCGCAGCAGCAGCGATGAACGCGGCCGCACTGCCGATCGTCTCCGCCGGAACGTCGTACAGCGGATTGTTCCTCGACACCGGAGGACTCGAGACAGGCGCCGCCGTGGAGGTCGCGGGGGTGCGGGTAGGGACGGTCACTGATATCGCGGTCGCGGGACAGGCCGTCCTGGTGACGTTCTCGATCGAGGGAAAGGTGCTGCCCGGCAACGACACCCGTCTCGCCATCGCCACCGAGACCGTCCTCGGCACCAAGAACCTCCGGATGGATCCGCGTGGCGCCGGCCGCCTGTCGACGACGGAACCCGTCGGACTCGACCGCACCACCAGCCCGTATCAGCTCACGGACGCTCTGGGCGACCTCACCGACGACGCGGCCGGTATCGACACGGAGCAGCTCACCGACTCACTCGCCGCCACCACCGAGATGCTCGACCGCACACCGGACGACCTGGGCCGCGCCATCGACGGGGTGGGTCGTTTGTCCGCGACGGTCGCGTCGCGGGACGAGAGCTTGCGTGACCTCCTGGCGTCGGCCGAGAAGGTCACCGGCGTCCTTGCCGACCGCAGTGCGCAGGTCGACACGCTCATCGTCGATGCGGCCACGGTTCTCGCCGAACTCGACCGACGACGCGGCGCCGTGGACACACTCTTCGGAACCGTGACGCGGTTGGCAGACCAACTGCGCGGACTGGTGGCCGACAACGAGGCCGAGCTCGCACCGACACTGGCCTCGCTCGACTCCGTCCTCACCGTCCTGACCGACAACAAGGCGGACATCTCCGCCGCGATCGAGAACCTGGGGCCGTACGTGACACAACTCGGCGAGGCGGTGTCCAGCGGACCGTTCTTCAACTCGTACATCCAGAACCTGATCCCCGGCCAGGTCATCAGCCCGTTCATCCGGGCTGCCCTCGGACTGGGCCCGGCTCCGGCCGATTCCACCTCCGTCAATCCGCTGACTGCGTTGAACGGAGCACCCCGATGACCAGGAGGCTCGTCGGTGTCGTGCTGTTCCTCGTCGTCGCTGCGACCGCGTCCTATGCGATCGTGCCGCGGTTCACTTCGGTTGCGGTGACGGCGGAGTTCGCGAACACCACCGGTCTCTACGTCGGTGACGACGTGCGCCTGATGGGAGTGACCATCGGCTCGGTGACCTCGATCGAGCCTCGCGGCGACCACGCGGAGGTGGGACTGCGCTACGACTCGTCGTATTCCATTCCGGCCGACGCGAAGGCGGTCATCGTCTCGCAGAGTGTGGTGGCTTCGCGCTTCGTCCAGCTCGCCCCGGCGTACGACGGCGGCGACACCCTCCGATCCGCCGACACCATCCCGCTCGATCGGACCGCAGTGCCCGTCGAGTGGGACCGCATCACCGAACAACTCGCTCGCGTGTCCGAAACGCTCGCGCCGCAGGGCCCCACCGGGCCCGACTCGGTCGACGCCGCCAGGCCCCTCGGAGCGCTCGTCGATGCGGTGGACGCCAATATCGGCGGGCGTGGGCAGGACATCCGCACCACGCTGACCCAGCTGTCCGACGCGATGCGCACGCTCTCGGACGGTAGAACCGACCTCTACTCCCTCGTGCGCAACCTCCAGGTCTTCGTGTCGGCACTCGCTGCGAGTGATCAGCAGATCGTCACGTTCAACGAGACGATGGCCTCGGTCACCTCCGTGCTGGCCGACGATCAGGACGAGATCGGCAGCGCGCTGGCATCATTGGACGGCGCGGTGTCGGACGTGGAGCGCTTCGTCCGCGAGAACAGGACGGGCGTCGCAACCGCGCTGGGCAGCCTGGAGGAGCTTACGGCCGAGCTGGCGTCCCAGCGGGACGGCATCGCGCAGATCCTCCACGTAGCGCCTACTGCGCTGTCGAATCTGAACAACATCTACCAGCCGGCGCACAACGCGATCGTCTCGTCGTTGGCGCCGAACAACTTCGCGAATCCGATGGACTTCGTCTGTTCGGCCATCGCCGCCGCCGAGCAGGTGGGAGCGCAGGAGGGAGCAGAGTCGTGTGTCCGGTACCTGGGTCCTTTGCTGAAGACTCTCGCGTTCGACTACCTGCCCCTGCAGGCGAACCCCATCAAGGGTGTCGGCGCTCTGCCGGGCCAGATCGTCGACAGCGAGGGTGGGCGATGACGACACGAAAGGCCGCGGCGTCGGTGGCACTCGTTCTGTGCACGTCGACACTGCTGTCGGCGTGCGGATGGCAGGGCCTGAACTCGCTTCCGCTGCCGGGCACAGCGGGGGACGGTCCCGGATCGTACGAGGTGGTCATCGAGATGCCGGACGTCTCGACGATCGAACGCAACGCGCGAGTCCTCGTCGGCGACGTCACCGTCGGACGTGTGGCCGATCTGGCGCTCGTCGACGGGCACGCCGAGGTGACCGTGCGTCTCGACGGCAGTACTGCACTCCCTGCCGATGCCGTCGCATCGGTGGGGCAGACGAGCCTCCTCGGATCGACCCACATTGAATTAGTCTCTCCGACAACGGGAAACGCCCAGGGTCGACTCTCCGATGGCGATGCGATCCCCCTCGACCGGGCGGGCGCGTATCCGACGACCGAGCAGACGTTGTCGTCGTTGTCCCTGGTACTGAACGGGGGTGGGCTCGCCCGCATCAACGACATCACGACCGAGGTGGACGCGGCACTGGACGGCAACGAGGAGTCGCTGCGCTCGGTCCTGGCGGGTCTGGAGACACTGCTCGTCGGACTCGACGATCAGAAGAGCGACATCCAGAACGCCATCGTGGATCTGGACCGATTCGCCGGGACGGTCGCCGCGAACGACGCGGTCCTGGGCGACGCGGTCACCGCGCTGGCTCCGGCTCTGACCGTGTTGTCGGATCGCCGGGGGGACCTGGTCTCGGCCCTCGACTCCCTCGGACGCCTCGGCACGACGGCGGAGGCCATCGTGAACGACACCGGCGACGACCTCGTCACAGCACTGGACGATCTGGGCCCGGTCCTGAAGTCTCTCGCGGATTCGGGAACATCACTCACCGAATCATTCCGGTATCTCCTCACCTATCCGTTCCCCATCGACGTCTACAAGAACGCGGTGCGCGGCGACTACGCCAACGGCGAGGTGACGCTCGATCTCCGGATGGCCACGCTGGACAACGCTCTTCTCCTCGGCACACCGTTCGAAGGGATGCTCGCCGGGCTCGAGGGAGCCGTGGGCGCCATGGCACCCACACCGACGCCCACGCTGCCCACCGTGAACGACCTGCTACTGCCCCCGAACCTTCTGCCACAGAACGGCGCACCATGACTCCGACTGTCCGACTACGTGTTCAGCTGACGGTCATCGCCGTGGTGGCAGTGCTGTCGGTGGGGATCACGGGTGTCCACTACGCACGCATTCCGCAAGAGCTCGGGCTGGGCCGGTACAGCGTGACCGTGGAGCTCGCGGGGGGCGCCGGCCTGTACACCAACGCCAACGTCACCTACCGCGGCAGCGAGATCGGAAAGGTCAGTGCCCTGCGCGTCACTCCCACCGGTGCGTCGGCCGTCGTCTCCCTGTCCTCGGACGTGTCGGTTCCTGCGTCGACACGCGCCGAGGTGCACAGCATGTCGGCCATCGGCGAACAGTTCATCGATCTCCTTCCCGACACCGACGACGGGCCCTTTCTCGGGGACGGGTCGGTCATCCCGATCGACCGCACCACGATCCCGACGGCGGTTGCCCCGACCATCGACCGTCTCGACGCGGCGTTCCGATCCGTCGACCCGGTGACTCTCGGGCGCGTTCTCGACGACAGCTCCCTCGCGCTGGGTGCCGACGGTGACTCCCTCGGCGAGCTGCTCGACTCGCTCGGGTTCGTCACCACGGCGACGCGGGACAACATCGACCCGATCGCGGCCCTCGTCACCGATCTCGACCCGGTGCTCGGTGCGACCGCCGCGAGCAGTGACGCCATCCGGTCGTGGGCCGCGTCGCTGGCCACCGTCACCGGTCAGGTGTCGGCGCGCAACGGCAACCTACGATCCGTCATCGACGGTGGTGAACCCCTGGGCGCTGCGGTGTCGGGCCTCTTCCAGGATCTGCGCCCCACACTCCCCCTGTTGTTGTCGAACCTGATCAGCGTCGAGCAGGTGGCCGTCACCTATAACGCTGCGCTGGAACAGATCCTGGTTCTGTATCCCCCTCTCATCGCTGCCACGCAGGGCACCGGTAAAGCGAATGCCGATGCCGGTGACCCCGGCCAGAACACCTACTTCGCCGCACAACTCAACGACCCGCCGCCGTGCACGGAGGGTTTCCTCCCCGCCGACCAACGCAGGTCACCCGTCGAGGTCGACACCGTGCCGACGCCGACCGACCTGTACTGCAAGGTTGCGCCGGACGACCCCAGCGCGATCCGCGGTGCACGCAACCTGCCGTGCCAGGAGTTCCCGGGCCGGCGGGCGGCGACGGTGCAGTTGTGCCGACAGGGTGCCTACGACCCGAACAACGGGTCCTACATCACCGATGACGGGTCGCGATGGGTCGAGTCGACACTGTCCGACGCGCCGCCCGCAACAGTGGAACAGATGATGCTGCCGGACGAGTGACCCGGCGACCTACCGCACAGGATCCAGCGCGGAGACGAGCCAGCGGCCGTCCACCTGCGCCATCTCCACGCGGAGGCTGGTCGAGGTGGCACGCGGATCGGGAGAGTCTGCCGCAGTGACAGTCTGGTTGACGAACAGCAGCGCGACGGCCTCGGCGTCGTCCATCGAGACGAGCGCGGCACCCGACACGACCGTGCTCGAGGTGAGTCCGCGTTCGATCGCTCCCGGAACGACGGACTGCTCGGCGAAACCGGAATAGTAGGTGAGGAAATCGCCGGTGAGGCGTGCCTTCGCGCCGTCGACGTCGGACTGCACGCTGTCGGCTCGGTAGGACAGGACGGCGACGGTACCCTCCGTCGCCGCCCGGACGACGTCCGACTCGACGGCATCGGATACCGCCCGATCCGGGACCGTCAGTTCGATCCCGACCGGGACAGCAACCAGCGCAACGATTCCGACGACGATCGAGATCTGCGCACCCCTCCGGCGCAGGCCCCGTCGTCGATCGGTCGCCGCGCCGTCGTCGACCGCATCCTCAGGTTCCGTGTCGGCGTCCAGAGTGACCGCCACGTCGTCGCTCACGGCACGAACTGCACGTCGGACAACGCGAGGCGGTCACCGTCGCGTGCGACCGAGACGCGCAGGCGCCAGACACGCGGCTCGTCCGTGGCTCCCGAGGCATTGGTGACCGTCGATGTCGCCGCCACGAGCACCTGCGCGTCGGAATCGGTCATCGACTCGATTCCCGCCTCGCTCACCGCTCCGGTGGCAGTGACGTCCGCATCCCGGACGACGGACACGAAATCCGCAGCGCGCTGGGAGAACTCGTCGCGGAAGCGACCGGTGGACGCCGACGTCACCCGCTCGACGTCCGCATCGACCGTGTCTGCGGAGATGGTCGTGAGGTCGAGGACGCCCTGCCGTGCGACCTGCAGGTACTGCTGCTCGAGCGTGGTGCGCTCGCGAGCCTCCTGAGATCGCGTCCACGTCGTGGCCGAGACCGTGACCGAGGTGGCCACCGCGGCGACAGCGAGTACACCGACGATCACCCGCGTTCGTGTGCGCACAGCCACTCCTGTCCCGGGCCACTTCCAGCGCGGCCCTCAGGTCCGACCGTACTACAGAGTACGGATGCTGTTTCCGAAACAGCGGAACAGATTTCGTTGTCCGAAACGCTTTCTCCATACCCGGTAGTACGGTACGTTCGCTCCACACGAACAACCGGATTTCACCGATCGAAAGCAGGGGGCAGGTGCCGGAGACAGTCGACGAGTTCCAGCGAATACCGTACGAACCGGCGCGGGACGGGCGCGTGGAGATGCATTCCGGACTCTCCCGGCACTACCCGACGTTGCATGCGAATCTGGTGTCGCCCATCGGCAGGCCTGATCGACGCGTCGGCATCCTGATGGCGCACCCGTCGAGCGACTTCCTGTCGCACTTCCTGCTCCGCGGATTCGCGGCCGCCGGCATCCCCACGATGGGTCTCAACACCCGCTACTCCTCCAACGAGCCGGCACTGATCATGGAACGCGCGGCTCTGGACGTGGGCGCCGGTGTGCGGTGGATGAAGGACGAGCTCGGGTTCGAGAAGGTCGTTCTCCTCGGATTCAGCGGCGGCGGTTCGCTGTCCGCGTTCTACCAGTCGCAGGCCGAGACTCCGACGATCACGACGACTCCCGCCGGAGACCCTGTCGATCTCGCGTCGGCGGAGCTCGTTCCCGCGGATGCCCTCATGCTTGTCGGAGCGCACTCCGGACGCGCCCGCGTCCTGCGCCACTGGATCGACGGAGCAGTCGTGGACGAGTCCGACCCGTCCTCGGTCGCCCCAGACCTCGACCTCTACGCACCTGGACGTACGACGCCACTCGACCGCACGTGGGTCGAGGAGTACCGGGCGGCGCAGCTCGCCCGCATGCGCCGAATCGACACGTGGGCACTGGGCGAACTCGACGATCTCACGCGGCGCGGGGCGTCGGACCGGGCCTTCGTCGTCCACCGCACCGTCGCGGATCCACGCTTCGTCGACATCACGCTGGACCCGAGCGATCGGGTTCCGGGCAGCATGTACGGAGACCCGTTCGCGGCCAATTCCGCTGCCGGCGGACTCGCGCGCTTCGTCTCGGTCCGCAGCTGGCTCAGCACGTGGAGCCTCGACCACACGAACGCGGATGCCGTGCGCAACCTGACCGACGTGACAGTTCCTACCCTCGTCATGCCTCTGCTCGGTGACCAAGCGGCCTTCGCCGACGATGCGCGTGCGATGGCCGCAGCTCGCGGCGGCGCGACGGTCGTCGAGATGCCCCACCTGAACCACTACCTGGTCGATCAACCCGACGGAGTCGACCGAGTCACCACCGCAGCGCTGGCCTGGCTGACGGACGCCCTGTCGGAGAGGACATCGAGATGACCAGCGCCACCCGCACTCCTACCGCCTTTACCTACTGGGAGAACCGGCAGAGTCCCGGTATCCAGCGCGCTGAAGCGTTGTTCGAGCGAGTGTTCCGGTCGTCACCGTTCCCCAGCGATGACGTCGCGAGGGAGTTCTGCGAGAGTCTGTTCCTCGGCGACACAGTGGCCGAGAACTTCGTCGACGAGGTGTACGCGGCAGACCCGACGGGAACACGCGCCCTCCTCGACCGTGCACTCGCTCACGGGATCGATTCTCTTCCCGACGTTCCCGAGAGCATGCGCGTCCTGTTCGACGAGTTCGAGACCGAACCGGACTGGCTCGACACCGATCTGGTGGAACGCGGGGCCGCGGTGTGGCGACGGTGGGGCACGATGCTGTTCACCGTTGCCGGCGGCATCACCCTCGAGATGTACACCGAGGCTGCCGTCGCCACCCCGCTCTCACTGGCAGGCGGGTACGCCGGCGACAACGCGATGCGCCGATTCCTCGAGACCTGCAAGTTCTGGATCGACACCTCCGAGCCGGGTGCCCTGTCCCGCATAGGGTCCGAAGGCCGAGCCACCGCGATGAAGGTCCGCGTCATGCACGTCGCCGTACGTCGCAAGGTCGACGGACACCCGGAGTGGGATCGCGAGAAGTGGGGCTACCCCATCAGCCAGGGCTACCAGATGCTGACTCTCCTCGGCGGCAGCACCGTCCCTGCTTTGGCTCTGCGGCTGGTGGGTCTGCAGACCACCGCCGACGAGATCCGGGCGTTGCTCCATTTCCAGAAGTACATGGGTCACCTGCTGGGTGTCGACGTGTCGAACTTCCCCACCACCATCGCCGACTCACTCCGCATGACGGCGATGGTGTCGGCCGCCCGCAGTTACGACGCCGGACCACACGGCAAGGAACTCATCGAGTCCTTCCCTGCAGGGTTCGCACCGCGCCCCGAGCAGCGAGGCCTCGCGCGTCTCCGCGCGCGGTACAACTACGGCATTCACGGCGCTTACACCGCTCTCTTCATGAGTCCGGTGACACGGTCGGACTACACGATGCCTCGGGCGTTCCCGTGGATTCTGATCATCCTCCTGCGCTTCCCTCTCCTGACAGCGATCGAGCTCTCCCGACGATTCCTACCCGGAGTGGCGCCCGTCGTCGAGAAGGTCGCTGTGGCACAACGACTCCGGTGGTACCGGGACCAGATGGACGGCCGCGAGGCCGAATTCGACGCGAACGGAGCACTGCGACGATGACCGAGTATCTATCCGGCTTCGGCAACCAACACCAGTCCGAAGCCCTCGACGGTGCACTCCCCCGAGGTCAGAACTCGCCGCAGCGAGCGCCCCACGGTCTCTACGCGGAACAACTGTCCGCGACGGCGTTCACCGAGCCGCGAGAGGTCAACCGTCGCACCTGGACGTACCGGATCCGCCCCAGTGCAGCGCACCGGCCGTATCACCTCATCGACCACCCAACGCTCCGATCCGCGCCGCTGAGTGACGGAGTTCTCGACGTGAACCGGCTTCGGTGGAATCCCGTGGCCCGACCCTTCGAGACGGCCGACTTTCTCGACGGCCTCACGACCATCGCTGCCAACGGTGATGCGCTGCAGCGTGACGGCATCGCGATCCACCTGTACCACGCGACACGATCGATGACCGACCGCTACGTCGCAGACCTGGACGGAGAGTTGCTGATCGTTCCCCAGTCCGGCCGTCTACGGATACACACCGAGGTCGGAATCGTCGACGTCGCTCCCGGCGAGATCGCCGTCGTCGGACGGGCCATCACGTTCCGAGTCGTGCTGCTCGACGACGATGCCGCGGGCTATGTATGCGAGAACTACGGGTCCTACTTCACGCTCCCCGAACTCGGACCCATCGGCGCGAACGGTCTCGCCCACGCGCGGGACTTCCACTACACCGTCGCAGCGTTCGAGGACGACGACCGACCCGTCGAGAAGATCCAGAAGTTCGGCGGCCGACTCTTCTCGACAGAGCTGGACCACTCGCCTCTCGACGTGGTGGCCTGGCACGGCAATCACGGTGTGTACAAGTACGACACTGCCGACTTCAACGTCATGGGAACACTCGGGTGGGACCACCCCGACCCGTCGATCTTCACGCTTCTGACGTCGCCCTCCGAACGGCCGGGACAGGCGAATGTGGATCTCGCCATCTTCCCGCCCCGGTGGAACGTCGCCGAGCACACGTTCCGGCCCCCGCACTTCCATCGCAACGTCATGACCGAGTTCATGGGACTGGTCCGGGGGCAACACGATTCCAAGGCAGAAGGCTTCCTGCCCGGGGGTGCAAGTCTGCACAACATGTGGGGTGCGCACGGACCGGACCAGGAGACTTTCGACCTCGCCACCGCGGCCGACCTGGCACCGCAGAAGCTCGAAGGATCGTTGCCGTTCATGTTCGAGACACGGCTCCCCCTGCTCGTCACCCCACTCGCCCACGACGCACCGCATCGCCAGCCGGATTACGACTCCTCGTGGGCCGGACTGCAGCGCCATTTCACGTCTCCCCTCACTCCCAGCAACCCGGAGCAGCCATGACCGCGAGCACCACCACCCGTCCCTCTGTCGCCCTACCCGATCCGCTGCTGCGTATCGGCGGCGCCTCGCAGGCTGCCTCCGATGGGCAGACCTACGACAGCATCGATCCGACCACGGGTGCTCTCGTCACCTCCGTCGCTGCCGGCGCCGAGGCCGACGTCGACCGGGCCGTCCGCGCTGCACGTGCGCAGTTCCACGGTGACTGGTCGCGCGTCAGCGGCCCGGAACGTACGAGGATCCTTCTCACGATCGCGGATCTGATCGATCGCGACTGCGAGACCCTCGCCGCACTCGAAGCAGTCGAGATGGGCAAGTTGTTCCGCGACTCCGTGAACGGCGACATCCCGGCCGCTGCCGCGGTGTTCCGGCACTTCGCTGGGTGGGCGGACAAGATCTCCGGAACCACCGTCATGCTGCCGGACTTCGGACCGCAACGCCGGTTCGGCTACACCGTCCGGCAGCCTCTCGGTGTCGTCGCCGCGATCACGCCGTGGAACAACCCGCTGTTGATCGCCGCGTGGAAGCTGGCACCCGCACTCGCCGCAGGGAACACGGTGGTGATCAAGCCCGCGGAGGACGCGTCCCTGTCCACGTTGCACCTTGCGGATCTGTGTGCCGAAGCCGGTCTACCGCCGGGTGTGCTCAACGTGGTCACCGGTCTGGGCGTGACGGCCGGTGCGGCCTTGGCCGGCCATCCCGGTGTGGACAAGGTGTCCTTCACCGGCAGCCCCCGTGTCGGCCGGCAGATCCAGGCGCTCGCGGGCACCACGTTCCGCAAGATCGTCCTCGAACTCGGCGGGAAGGCACCACAACTGATCTTCGAGGACGCCGACCTCGACGCGGCGATGCCGTGGATCGCGATGGGCAACTTCTATCACCAGGGCCAGGTGTGTGCCGCGGGCACGCGCGTTCTCGCACACGAGTCCGTCGTCGATCGTGTCGTCGAGGGGCTGGTTGCTGCGGCCGACGCGGCCGTGATCGGAGACCCGTTCGACGACACCAGCACGATGGGCACCATCGTCAACGAACGTCAGCTCGATCGCATCATGGGTTACATCGACTCCGGTGTCACCGAGGGCGCAGAGCTGATCACCGGTGGGCGGCGGATCGAGGGACCGGGACAGTTCGTGCAGCCCACCGTCTTCCGCGGACACAACGACCTGACCATCGCCAGGGAGGAGATCTTCGGTCCCGTCGCCACCGTCATCAGCTTCTCGTCCACCGAGGAGGCCGTCGCGATCGCCAACGACACGCAATACGGCCTCAACGCGATGGTGTACTCGCAGAACATCTCTCGAGTGCACTCCGTCGTCGAGCAACTTCGCGTGGGCACCGTGTGGGTGAACGGGTGGGGTGTGCCGGACCCGGCTCTGCCGTGGGGCGGACGCGGCGCGAGCGGGGTCGGCCGCGAACTCGGTCGCACCGGACTCGACGGAGACACCGAAGAGAAGACCGTTCACATCGGATTCTCCGCATGAGCGCGCCGGAGATCGTCGAGACCTGGAACGGCCCCGGCCGCCGCGACGCACGACTGACCGACGTCCACCCGCGCCACAATGCTGCTCATCCCGTGCCGGGGAGCCGGTCCGGCTTCGAGCACTGGTACTTCGACGCCCACCTCGACGACGGTCACACCATCATCGGATTCCTCAACCTGCGCCGGCCCGAAGAGCCTGCGCTGGTGGCGAAACCGAGCGTGGAGATCTTGATCTACGCACCCGACGGCTCACGCCGACAGATTTTCGTCCGCCACTCCAAGAAGGACGCCATCGCGTCGATCGCCGCCTGCGACGTCGTCGTGGGGCCTAATCACGCGTGGGCGGAGTTCCCCGCCGACGGGCTCCCCATCCATCATCTCTACCTTTCCGAGGAGGACGTCACTTTCGATCTCCGCTTCCACAACGAACTTCCGAGCTGGATGCCCGGCGAGGGAGAGACGTTGTTCGGAGGCACCGACGTCTTCGGCTGGGTCGTCGCCGCGCCGCGTGCGCGCGTCGAGGGATCCATCACCATCGCCGGACGAACCACTGCCGTCACCGGGCGCGGCTACGCGGACCACAACTGGGGCGCGGGCGACATGAAGCGCGTCATCGACCGCTGGCACTGGGGCCGACTGTACGACGACGACTACTCGCTGCTCTACGCCTTGGTCAAGACGCAGGCTCGGCTCGGCGCCCACGAGAGTCGCCCGCTGATGTTGGCGTACAAGGGCGAGATCATCCTGAGCTCCGGCGAGGCGGACGTCACCGAGGGACCTATGGTGTTCAACGAGATCGCCAACCGGTCGTACCCCGCGTGGCTCCGCATCGAGGTACCGGGACAGGTGTCCCTCCTGCTGACCGTCCAGAACGTCGTGCACGCCCACGACCTGCTGGACGACGTTCCAGTAGCCGGCCATCGCATGTTCCGACCGTTGCTCTACAGCCTCGTCGGTCATCCCGGCTACTTCCGATTCGACTCGACCTTCGTGCTGACCGTCGTGCGCGACGGGGTGACCGAAACCCGCACGGGGCGAACTCTTCACGAACTCGTCGCCCTGAACTGACCGTTCACGCCACACAGGAAGATGTCGATGCACCTACACTCCAAGGGCGTGCGGCCCACGGCCGTCTCGTTCACCGCGGCGCTCGTGTTCGCCCTTGCTTCGGCCGTAGCCCCGTCCGCGTCCGCCACACCGAACGATGTTCTCGGCAGCTTCCAGCTTCGAGACTGCGTCGAGGTGTCCGCCATCGTCTCGGTGCCACCCGAGCGCGCAGCCGCGACACTGCCGGACGGCTACACCTCCTCGTCCTTCATCGGATTGCCCGGCGGTCCCGGCATTCCGGGTAACTCGTCACTCCTGATGGGTGTCGAGACCTGCCAGAGTGGGACCATCGACGGCGTCCCCGTCGACGGTCCCGTCACCTTCGGTGAGCGTGTGCTCTCCGTCGACCGCAAGGATGCTCGGCCGGGGTACCACTTCTACGCCGTGGAGCAGGTGACCGACAATCAGCAGATCCACGATCTGATGCGAACGGCCGGGTTCGACATCGCATTGGTGCCGGGAGTCGGTGCCACTGCCGACGCAGTCGGCGGAGTCTCGGAGGGCGGCTCCGTACGGATCGTGGACGAGGCGCCCGTTCCACGACTGCCGTCGCCTCTCGGGCAGGTCAGCATCTGGAAGGACACCGAGAACAGCAGAAGTTCTCTCCGTTTGACGGTCCATCGGCCGACGGCGCAGGCCGGGATCGGGCACGTGACCGCCGAACCGAATTCACCCATCGCGTCCCTGATGGGCACCGAGACGGCAACGGGAATCGGAGCGATCAACAGATTCGACTTCGATGCTCAGGTGGAGATGGTGCGCTGAGCGTCGGATCACGTGGTTCGGCCGTCAGCGATCCAGGTGCATCTCGGCCAGGGCGCCGGCGATGGCGAAGCCCCCGGCGATGATGCATCCGGCTGTCCGTGTCCTCGTCGGCAAGTCGGCCGTGCGGGCGAACGCAGCGGTGTCCCACACATCGACGACCACCCCGGCGCGGAGCAGCGTCCGCACGGCGGCCGGTGCGTGACGAGTTGCCGCGTACAGCCCACCGCCGATGTAGATCTCCCGGATACCGAAAGTTCGGGCCGCTGCGCGGGTCGTGGCGAGCGACGCGTCGGGGCCGGCGAGCAGCTCGTTCGCACGAGTCGGCGCGATCATGTGGGCGATACCGATCGCCGCGCGGGCGAGCCCGACTGCCGCGGAAAGGTCTCGCGAAAGCCCGCGCGGCGATGTTCGAAGCATGATGATCCTCAGGTTGCGGACTATGTGACGATATCGTCACCTATGACGGCATCCGCAGTCAAGGAGCCGACGTAGACAGGACGGCGCCACCGGGGTCACCTCGTCCCGTACAGCGCCGGGACGTCGAGGTGGTCTCGCAGGGTCGACCCCTCGTACTCGAGGTGGAACAGACCGCGGTCCTGCAGGATCGGGACGACTCCGTCGACGAAGGCATCGATCCCTCCGTCGTAGACGTCCGGTGAGACCCAGAAGCCGTCGACTGCTCCCGCCTCGAACCATTCCTGCATGTGATCGGCGGCATCGGAGGCCGGACCGACGATGACAGGGTGGTAGTCGATGACCCCGTGCGCGAGCACGTCGCGGACGGTCCAGCCCTCACGTGCGATGGCCAGGGCGTGGCCCGATCGGGGGTCGCCCGGCGACGGACGGGCCGCGGACAACTGCCGGGCCGACAGTGGTTCGTCGAGGTGCGTGTGATCGAGGTGCAGTCCCAGCATGCGTCCGAGGTAGGACGCGCGCTGAGGAAAAGTCCGCCCGCTGAGCAGGATTCGACGATCGAGGGCGTCCCTCCGCGTGTCGGCGAGGGAGGTCATCAGACCGGCGACGTAGCGAATCGCATCGGGGTCGCGCCCGGCGCGCTCGGCCGCGTGTCGGAACGCATCGCGCTGCGCACGTGCGTCCTCGATGGTGAATGCGGCACCGATCACGGCGTCGGCGAAACGACCGGCGAGCTCGAGGGAATTCGCGCTTCCGCCGGCGTGGAAGATGACCGGTTGTCCTTGCTCCGACGGTGGGATGTACAGCGGACCGCGGGAGGCCACATGGGCACCACCGAGGTTGATCGGAGCGATCTGTTCGGCATCCGCGAAGCGGCCGGTCTCCTGGTCGTGCACCCAGGCGGATTCTCCCCAGCTGCCCCAGAGCGACTGCACCAGCTGCACTGTCTCGTGCGCCCGTGCGTAGCGCTCGGGCCCGGAGGTCAACGACCTGCCGTAGTTGGCCGCGACGTCCTCGCCGCTCGAGGTGACGGCGTTCCACCCCGTTCTACCGTGACTCAGGACGTCCAGCGCCTTGAACTGCCGGGCGAGGGTGAACGGCTCGGTGAAGGTGGTCGAGCCGGTTGCCACCAGGCCGATCCGAGTCGTCTCTCGCGCGACAGCAGCCAGAGTAATTATGACGTCGAGGTTGAAGTTCGGCGGCTCGTTCTCGATGTCGCCGACATGGCTGGGCCCGTCGGGCAGGAACAGGAACTGCAGCTTTCCCCGCTCGGCCGCCTGTGCGTGTCGCACCTTTGCGTCGAAGCTCGCATAGCTGGTGGGTTCGACTCCGGGTGCCCGCCAGGAGCCGGGCAGATTGCCGTACCCGTTGCCCAGATGCATGCCGATGATCATCTGTTCGGACATCGTGTCTTCTTTCCGTGGCAGAGCAGTGTGGTCGCGATCGAGAGACGACCGGCTGTCGACACCGTCGACAAGAGGAGGTAGTCTCCACTTCAGCAAGATATGGAGACACTCCCCGCTTTGTCAACAGAGAGGTGATCGACGTGGCCGATGACGCGATCAGCAAGGTTCGCGCCCCGCGAGCCGATGCACGGCGCAACAGGGACCACATCCTCGGCGTCGCCGAACAGTTCTTCTCCGAACACGGAGTCGGCGGTTCCCTCGACGCGATCGCGAAGCAGGCCGGCGTCGGCGCGGGGACGCTGTACCGCCACTTCCCCAGTCGCGAAGCACTTCTCGCCGCACTGCTCACCGCACGGGACGACGCACTGGTCTCCCGACGCGACGAGCTGCGCACCCGATCGACGACCGCGGCCGACGCCCTCGACGGGTGGCTCGAGGCACTGACCGAGTGGGCGAGCGCGTTCGACGGGCTCCCCGAACCACTGCGGGCCGCGACGACGACGGACCAGTCCCCACTCGCCACGACGTGTCAGGGATTCATCACGGCGACCGAAGAATTCCTCGAAGCCGCACAGCGGGAAGGCAGTGCACGCTCCGACGTTCGAGCACGCGACCTGTTCCTCGCCGGCCTCGCCACGAGTTGGGTCCGAGGTGCGGCGATGGCCGACCGTGACTCCGCCGCGGCACTGGCCACGCTCACCCGCAGAGGGTGGGAGACAACCTCGCACACCCGAGACACGACCGGCGAACCCGCCGAGACGTGATCGACGACTTGATGTTTCACGACCGTGAGACGACATCGACAGAAGGAGACAGCACCATGACACGCCTGGGAATCATCGGCAGTGGATCGATCGGATCCGCGGTAGCCCGACTCGCCGTCGCCGCGGGCCACGAGGTCGTGATCGCGAACTCGCGAGGACCGGAGTCACTCACAGACCTGATCGCGGAGTTGGGACCCGGCGCTCGGGCCGGCACCGTCCGGGACGCCGCGGAGTTCGGTGACATCCCCCTGCTGTCCGTGCCGCTGGGAGCGTACGGGAACCTCCCTAGCGACGCCTTCGCCGGAAAGACCGTCCTCTCCACGGGCAACTACTACCCACACCGCGACGGACGCATCGCACAACTCGACTCCCTCGACAGCACCACCGCCGAGTACGAACAGGCACTGCTACCCGACACGGTGATCGTCAAGGCGTTCAACAACATCCTCTTCCATCACATCCCGAACCTGGCCCACTCCACACCCCGGACAGCCCTGCCGATCGCCGGAGACGACGCCGACGCCAAAGCGCGCGTGGCGGCCATCGTGACCGCCCTCGGTTTCGACACCGTCGACGCCGGGACACTCGCCGAATCCTGGAGCTTCGAACCCGAATCCGGCGCGTACACCCCGATCTACGCTGCAGATCAAGCCGCATTCGCCGCTGACTACCTCGCCGACCCCGGAGCGCCGGTCCCGGCCGACCGTCTCCGCGAGCTGCTCGCCGCCTCCCACCGACCTGACGTCGCCGCGCGACAGTTCTGACGGCGACCAGGCGCCGGCCCCTGAAGGCTCGGCCCGACCGGTGCGTGGGACGGCTGACGACCGGGTCAGGAAGGGGTGACCTCGTCACCTTCGAGCGCCTCGATAGCTGCGGCGGTGAGGCTGTTCACGATGTGCGTGCGGGTCAGCTCCCCCGCCGCGCGACTGTCACCCGAGACGACGAGTTCCAGGATCTGGAAGTGCTCCTCATGATCGACGGTCCGGGGTTCGGCGCCGGGCGGTAGCTCCAGGCCAACCCGGCGGTACCGATCGGACTTGTCCCACAGGTCCTCGAGCAGATGAATGAGAACGTCGTTGTGGGAGGCGAGATACAAGGTCCGGTGGAAGTCACGGTGCGCGATCAGACCTTCTTCACCCCACCTCTGCGTCACCGGAACCAGTCGAGAGGCCGCGGCCCGCATCTCGAAGATGTCGCGTTCGGTGCGCCGCTCGGCAGCCAGTTCCACGGCGGTCGGATCGAGAGACAGACGCACCTCGAACAACTGGCGTGCCTCGGTGGCCGACATCGATGCGATGCGCACGTTCTTGTGACTGTCGAGTTCGATCAGACCTTCACTGCTCAGTCGCCGCACCGCCTCTCGTAACGGGGTGATGCTCATCTGCAGACGGTCGGCGAGTTCGTACTGCGCCAGACGGGACCCCGCGGGAAGTGTTCCCAGCAGGATCCAGCTACGCAGTTGGGCATAGGCCACGTCTCCCTTGCTGGAGAAGACATTCTGCGCAACGGCCACGGTGGTCCGCCTCTCGGCACGGGTTGTGTTCTCGGTCGTGATGAGTATAGCCTTTGAATACCTTATAAGGCTTACAAGATGCAAGAAGGATTCCATATGAAGATCACCGCAGTGCACGAGGGCACAGTTCCGATCAGCTCGTCGATCCGCAATGCCTGGATCGACTTCAGCAAGATGGACTGCTCCATCGTCGCGATCGTGAGCGACGTGGTGCGCGACGGCGAGCCCGTCGTCGGATACGGCTTCAACTCCAACGGCCGCTACAGCGCCGGCGAGATCCTGCGGCGCCGCATCATCCCGCGCCTGCTCGACGCGACGCCGGACTCGCTCCTCGACGCAGAGGGCGAACTCGATCCCACCATCGCGTGGGACGTCATGATGAGCAACGAGAAGCCGGGCGGCCACGGTGAGCGGTCGGTCGCCGTCGGTGTCGTGGACATGGCCCTGTTCGACCTCGCCTCGAAGATTGCCGAGAAGCCGCTCTACCGTTGGCTTTCCGACAAGCACGGTGATGGCGTGCCCGACGACTCCGTCTTCGTCTACGCGGCGGGCGGGTACTACGCCCCCGGGAAGACCCTCGCCGATCTACAGGACGAGATGCGCGGGTTCCTGGACATGGGATACCACGTGGTCAAGATGAAGATCGGCGGTGCTGACCTCGCCGAGGACCTGCGCCGCATCGACGCGGTGCTCGAGGTCCTCGACGGTGACGGGTCACGCCTCGCCGTCGACGTCAACGGTCGATTCGACCTGGCGACCGCCCTCGAATACGGCGCGGCGATCGAGCCGTACGGACTCTTCTGGTACGAGGAGGTCGGGGATCCACTCGACTACCGACTCAATGCTGTTCTGTCCGAGCATTACTCGGGTCGCATCGCTACCGGCGAGAACTTGTTCTCACTCCAGGACGCTCGTAATCTCGTTCGCTACGCCGGCATGCGACCGGACCGCGACATCATCCAGGTCGACCCGGCGCTGAGCTACGGCCTCACCGAGTACCTGCGCATCCAGACGATGCTGAAGGACCACGGCTGGTCGTCACGTCAGTGCATCCCGCACGGCGGGCACCAGTTCTCGCTGCACATCGCCGCCGCATTGAAGCTGGGCGGCAACGAGTCCTACCCCGGCGAGTTCCAGCCCACCGGTGGATTCGCCGACGGGGCGGTCGTCGAACGCAGTCAGGTGGGACTTACCGAGAGCCCCGGAATCGGGTTCGAGGAGAAGGCCGCGTTCTACGCGGTGCTGCGCGAACTGCACTGATCTCCCGGATCCGCAGACCGCAATCATGGGCACCGACGAACACCATGGTCGGTTACTTGCATCATGCTAGTAACCACCATAGTGTCGGCACCACACGCCGGCGACGGCCCGATTCGAGCACCTATGGGAGCGCTATGCACAGCGACACCGACGAGCTTCAGCGGTCCGAAACCTTCACCTGGGCAGACCCGGGTCCGGTTCTGGCCCGGGCCGCAAGCATGAGCGGACTCGAGGTGATGCAGGCGTTGGTCGACGGCGAACTGCCTCCCCCACCGATCGCCGCCCTGATGAAGTTCACCGCCATCCGAGCCGAGGTCGGCACGGTGGTGTTCGAATGCACACCGTCACAGGCGCATTACAACCCGATCGGCACGGTCCACGGCGGACTCGCGTGCACTTTGCTCGACACGATCGTCGGGTGCGCAGCCCAGACGACGTTGCCCGCCGGCACCGGCTACACCTCGATCGACATCAACGTCAGCTACCTCCGCAACATCCTGGACACCAGTGGCCCGTTGACTGCGACAGGACGGGTGACCAAGACAGGGTCGCGGGTGATCTTCGCCGAAGGGTCCATCGTCGACAACCAGGGCAGACTCGTAGCGACGGCCACCAGCTCGCTGCTCGTCATCGCACCGCGATAACCGATGCAGCGCAGCAGCTTCGACAACGTGGGATGTCCCGTCGCGGGCGCCCTCGAGCAGGTCGGCGAATGGTGGACGCTGCTGATCCTCCGCGACGCTCTCGACGGTTTCACCCGCTTCGACGAGTTCGAACGCAACCTCGGTATCGCGCCGAACATGCTCACCAGGCGTCTGAAGTCTCTGGTCGAGGCGGGTCTGCTCGAACGTCGGCAGTACCAGGACCATCCACCACGTTCCGAATACGTGTCGACCCGCCGAGGACGTGAACTCACTCCCGTCATCGTCGCGCTCTATGCCTGGGGGAACAAGCACGTCGACCCCGACGATCGAGGGATGCTCCTCGTCGACGACGCGGGTGAGGAGATCGACCCCGTGTTCGTCGATCGTCGAACGGGCCGCACCCTCGGCGAGAGCAACGCTCGGTTCGTCGCCGGCCCCGCGGCATCCGAATCGCTCGCGCGGCGACTCGATCCCGACCTCCGAGCCGAGCGGCGCACACGGCAACCTTCTACCCGCTGAGGAGCGCTCGATACGATTCGCTGCGCCTGATCGAGCCCACTCGCGCAGATCGGGCCGGCCTCCCGGGTATGTTCGAAGGAACGCTCCACGCCGCACTAAGGAAGCTCGGTGGCACAACGTGAAAAGACTCGTCGTCGCTCTGTCGGTACTCGCTCTTCTCGCCGGCTGTTCCACCGAGGAACCTGCACCCGCGCCCACACAGACCCCTGCTGCCGAACCGGCCCGGGCACCCGAAGCACAGGATCCGATCGGCACCGTCGTCCCGCTTCCGGGAGCACCCGAGGGAATCGTCGTCACGGCGTCCGGCATCGCCGTCGCCGCAGTGCGTGAACCCGACGGCCTGAGGCTGCTCGACGCGGCGACCGGGGTGGAGCGGCAGTTCGTGCCGACGGTCGGCGCCCCGCGGCACCTCTCTCTGGCCGGCCCGGATGGACCTGTACTCGCGCCACTCGAGTCCAGTGACGAACTGCTCCTGGTCGATCCGGCGAACGGCGCGACGCTCTCCACCACTCGAGGCGTCGGACGGCAACCGCACGATGCCGTGGTGACCGCCGACGGCACGACCGTCGTGACCAACGAGATGGGCGGCGGAGTCGTCTTCGTCCGCAACGGTGTCGTGACAGCATCTCTCCCCGCCGGCCCCGTACAACCGGGCGGAGTTGCCGCTGTGGGCGATTACGCAGCTGTCGCCGATGTGCAGGGCAACGGGATCTGGATCTACAGCGGGCCGGACCAGAAGCTCGTCGCGCAGGGACCGTTGGGGACCAAACTGACGCATGCGACATCGCTCGGCCCCGACCTCGCTGCCTTCGCCGACACCGACGGTGGCGCGGTCTACCTCGAGCGCATCACCCCGGACATCAGCGAGGTCGCTCGCATCGACGCACCCGGTAATCCGTACGGGCTCGCCTACGACGCCGATCGGAAGTTACTTCTGATCACGCTGACCGAGAGCAACATCCTTCGGGTGGTCGATGTCGCCGACCCGGCGTCGCCGCGAATAGTGGCCGACTTGCCGACGGTTCGTCAGGCCAATTCCGTTGCCGTGGATCCACGCTCGGGAAACATCCTGGTGACAGGCAGTGATCCCGGCGCGGACTCGAGCCTCCAGATCATCCCTGCCGACAGCGTCGACGCACCGTGATGTGTGCCTTTCCGACGTTCCCGATCAGTGTTCGGTGAACACTCGGCGCAGCCCTACGAAGCGCACCACCGTGGCCACGAGGTTCGCGGCAACGAGGACGGATACCTCCACTGCTCGCGACGCATCGGGTACCCACCTGTGGAGGAGCACCAACGACCCGCTGGTCACCGCCAGCCCGAGGGCGAAGACGACAAGTCCTTGCACGTACTGGCGAACGATCGCATCGGTGCCGCGAATACCGAAGGTGAATCGGCGGTTGATCGCGGTGTTCGCGAGCGCAGAGACCAGGAGCGCCAGCACATTCGCAGCCTGGGACGACATGACGACCCGAAACACGAGAAACAACACAACGTACGCGACGGCGCTCGCAGCCCCGACGAGGTAGAAGCGGAACAGCACACTCCGGGTTCCGGATGTCGTAGTCAGAGCATCTCTCCCGTCGGCCTCGAAACGGGGAGCGCAGCCACGCATCGGGCGAACTCACTGTTCGGGTGGCACTGTCGTGCGATCGGGTCGAGATCGACGAGTTCGTCCGCGTCACGCAGAGTCGGTGCTGCACCGACGACGAGGCCGCAGCGCTGCAGGGCGTCCCGGGTGTCGTCCCCGGTGCGGTCGGTGGACATCTCCACTGCTCGCAGGGCCTGCGCATCGGATGCGTCGTGCAGTCCGAGCACCCACCACCCTCCGTCCTCGGCACGGCCCAGGATCGCCGACGACGGTGCCAGAGCCTCACCGACGTCGGTGAGCATCGCGGGGTCGACCTGCGGTGTGTCCATGCCTATCTGCACGACGGGACCGGATCCGGCGGCGTCGTGATGCGCGTGGATCAGGCGTTCCGCAAATCCGTCCCCGCGTTGGTCGATGACCAGAAAATCTGCCAGTGACTTTCGGATCTCGTCGCTGCGCATCGCCTCGGCCAGGTCGCCGGTCATCGCGACCACCCGCCGGGCAAAAGGAGCCTGCCTCGCCGCGGCGAGCGTGTCGAGCAGCGCCGCAGCCGCCACCGACGCGGCGTCCTCGGCGGTCATGGCGGCCATCAATCGAGTCTTGGCGAAGCCGGGTACCGGCGCTTTCGCGATGACGAGCAGCGTCGCATCGATCATGGAATCACCTTCGCGAAATCCCAGACGGCCACCACCGTGCCGCGAACCGACCCCGACACCTTCGACACTCCCCCGGTACGCGGGCGGTAGGTGATGTCGTGCTCGACAACTGTCCACCCTGCCCGAGCGGCGAGAACCAGCAGCTGCAGCGGGTAACCGGAGCGTCGGTCCGGGACGTCGAGCGAGAGCAGATCCTCTCGGCGTGCCACCCGAAGAGCGCCGATGTCGTGGACGTCGATCTTCAGCCGTCTGCGCAGACGCCAGGCAATGGCCTTGTTGCCGAGGCGGGCGTGCCACGGCGAGCCACTGCGGTGCACCGGGCGGCGCCGACCGACGACGAGTTGGGCGGAGTCCAACGCTGCGACGAGCCCGGGCAGCTCGCGCGGGTCCATCGACCCGTCCCCGTCCATGACGGCGACAACCGTCGTTCGCGCGGCGGTGATTCCGGCGTGCACGGCGGAGCCGTACCCGGGAACAGCCTCGACGACCACGTGCGCCCCGTGCGCGCGGGCCACGTCCGCAGTGCCGTCGGTGGAGCCGTTGTCGACGACCAGACGGTGATAGCCGTCGGGCACGGCGTCGAGAACATCGGGAAGAGATTGCGCCTCGTTGCGGCACGGGAGTACGACGGTGACATCGGAAGGATCGATCATCGTCACACCACCGGGGCCGAGCCGTCGGATGCCGCCCGCAGCGGTGCCGACGCGAATCGCGTCAGCCCCTCGTCCGGACCGACGGCAGCTCGGAACCCGAGAATCTCGCCGGCCCGAGCGGCACCGGCAACGATGTGCCGCACGTCGCCGGGACGGAACTGACCCGTCACCTTCGGCTCGATGCCGCCCCCGTGTGCACGACACAGAATGCGCGCTACGTCACCGATCGAGATCGGGTGTCCCGAACAGACGTTGCAGGCCACGAACCCCGCTCCGTCGTGCTCGACGGCGGCAAGGTTGGCGGCGGCGACATCGCGGACGTCGACGAAGTCCCGCATCTGCCCACCGTCCTCGTACACAGTCGGTGATTCACCGCCCTCGAGCGATGAGCGGAACATCGCGGCGACACCGGAATACGGTGTGTCACGCGGCATTCGGTCACCGTAGACGTTGTGGTAGCGCAGCGCCGTGACCGATCCGCCCGTCGCCAGCGACCAGGCGAGTGCATAGTTCTCCTGCGCGAGTTTGCTTGCTGCATAGAGACTTCGGGGCTCGAGCGGAGCGTCCTCGTCCACCGTCTCCCACGTCACCGGCTCGTCACCCTCCGGGCACTTCGCATCGAACACCCCGTTCCGCAGATCCGACGGGTTCCGTGGGCGCGGACGGACGACACCGTGCACGGGGCAGCGGTAGCGACCTTCGCCGTAGACGACCATCGATGACGCGAGAACCAGCTTCCGGCACTCGGCTCGGGCCATCGCGGCAAGTACTTCGGCAGTACCGAGGTCGTTGTGGCTGGCGTAAGCGGGCGCATCCGCGGTGCTGACGCCGGCTCCGACGACGGCGGCCTGGTGACACACCACGTCGACCCCCGCCATGACATCGTCCAGAGCGCGGGGGTCACGGACGTCGACAGTCGTGACGTTCGGCGCGTGCCGCGGCGTCGAGCCGTGTGCCGAAGGCAGGAACGCGTCGACAGCCGTTACGTCGTGGTCGGCCGCCAACAGTGCTTCGTAAATGTGTTCACCGATGAAACCGGCCGCGCCGGTGAGTAACACGTGCATCGTCTTCTCCTTGTCGTGTCGATCGAGGGGGGCGGGTCGCTCACCAGTTCGTGTACGTCAGATGGTTGATCGCCAATGCCAGCACGACCTGCGCTGCCAGCCAGAAGCGCACCGAGCGGTCCCCGATCGCGACAGTGGCGACCGTCATCCACACCTGGAACGGCAGCCAGATCCGCTCCGTCTCCGCCTTGCTCAGCCTGCTCAGGTCCGCGAAAGTCACGGCCAGCAGAGCTGCCACCACGAGTAGCGTCACCGGCTCGGCACGTCGCACACGTGGCAGTGACACCACGCGGGACAGGGCGGCGGGCACCGCGAGTCCCACGGCGCAGACCAGAGCGGCGATGTTGCCCCAGCTCCAGTACTCGAACGGGCGCGCGGACGCGATGCCCTGCCAATATCGTTCCTGGACCGCCACATACCCGTCGAACCACCAGAAGCCCGACGCGGTGAAGAGTCCGGCGACGACGAGGGCGCCGCCGATCGCCGGTAGCAGTGGCCGCACACGGCGGGATGCGATGAGCACCGCGAGAGCAGGCAGTCCCATCAGGGCAAGGCCGTAGTTCAGGTAGACCGAGAACCCGAGCAGGAGACCGGCCGCGACGGCAACGGCGTCGTGGAGCAATCGTCGACCGGCTGCTGCGACGGCCAGAAGGGCGATGCCCCAGGCGGACACGCCCGTGAAGAATCCGTCCGCTGAGACACCGATCCAGATCGCGCTCGGCGCGATCACGGCGAACGGGATCAACCGTCGGGCGGTGTCGCGGCCGACGAGCGCTGCGACGGCGACAGCGGTGGCAACGGCGGCCGATGACCCGACGATCACACACAACCATGCGGCGGCCGCGCCTCCCCCGAGTCCGATGCGGTCCAACCACACGAACGTCAGGATCGCGCCGGGGGGATGCCCGGAGACGTGCGTGGTCCAGGACTCCGCCTGGCCGTCGACGATCCGGTCGGAGAAGCCGCGCAGCGTGGCACCGATGTCGTCGATCCCGCCGACTTCGGACAGATACTCGTCGCGGGACGTCAACTTCTCGACGAACCCTTTCTGCCAGCCGTCGACCGCAGCCAGACCGACGGTCCAGACAAGGGTCGTCGCCCAGGTGACGAAGAGCAGCGGACGCCACGACATGCGTGCCGCCACGGACGGGCTGAGGATCACCACCAGGACGCCGACGATCACCGCGACCGGAGTCCCCGGCCCCACATGAGCGCCCCACCGCCCGAACAGAGGCGCGAGCGACGCGAAATCGTCGAAGTCGAAACCCATGCCGCCGATCAGCGGAGTGACGACGGCATTCTCCCGCCGCGCCACGACCACTGCCGCGACGACCAGTGCAGCCGCGAGGAGTGCGCCGATCAGTTCCGGAACTCGAGGAACCCACCCGCGCCGCCGATCGGTCGCGGTCGGGCCGCTCACTCGGAAGTCTCGGGGGCCGAACCGTACGGGGGTTTGACGAAGTGAGCGAAATGCCGACCGGCGATCGCGGTCACGCCCACCGGCACCAGCCCTCGTGCCGCAGCGAGCGGCGCCAGCGTCTCCGCATCGATTCGCGCCCAGTCGTACCAGGGCCCCGCAGTCTCGTCGCTCTCGATGCGCAGACATTCGGCGACGAATCCCGTTCCGGGGGTTGCCACTTCGACGTGGACCGATCCGCTCTCGCACGCGATGTCGTGAGCACGACCGATGACACGGCCGGGATCACCACCGATGCCGATGTTCCCGTCGACGAGAAGCACTGTGTCCCAATGCCCTTCGTGTGGAACGATGTCGAAGATGTCGGCCAGCTCGGCTTTGGCACCACGTTCACGGACCAGCGCGACAGCTGCCGGGGACGTGTCCACACCCATCGCCGACACTCCCCGTCGCCGCAGTTCCTCGACCAACCGGCCCGGCCCACACGCGAGATCGATCGTGCGTCCCCGGCAAAGGGCGAGCAACGTCTCGTCCACTGCGCGGTCATCGGCGTCTGCGTGCTCGCCGCCGAGCCAACGCCCGACCGGCAACAGGTTCCGTCGGCCGTCCCGGTGCCGCACCCACCACGCGGTACCGGTTGAGGCAGTGTCGAACAGAACATCGAAATTGTCAGGGGCCTCGCCCGCCGAAGTCGCTGTCACGCTTGTCCCTTCTACAGACCCCGACTGGTCCGGCACTTCCTCGATGTGGATGCTTGTCCATTCCCGGTGGACGTCGGCGACAAACGTCGCGTTCAGTCGTTTTCCACGTTCAGGGGCCATCGCCCGACTCGTCGACACGATCCGGCCCACATCGGTGTCGATGTGGGCCGGGTAGGAGGCTATGCCTCGTTACTGCGTGTTGACAGTGATCGTGGCGACTCCCACCAGCAGTCCCGGGGTGACGGCGTCGGTCTTGAACGTCTCGTTCAGCAGGCCGGCGGCGGTCTCGGAGACATGCACGGTCGTGCCCTGCAGAATCGCGGTGTTGTTCGGGCCGGTGGCCAGCGGCTCGAGTGTGCGGCCGTCGAGATCGAACAGCACGGCGTCGGTGGCGGCGCTCTCTCCGTTGACGGTCACATCACCCATGAGCAGTGAGGTGCCCGGATCGATGACGAAGTTGGTCAGCTCCACCGTGGTACCGCCGGCGGTCAGCGACAATCCGCTGCCTTCGTGGTCGATGGAGCCCTGCACGTATGGATCGACCGTGCCCGGCGTCCAGTACTTGACGTTGCCGCCGGTGATCGGGAATCGAAGTGATCCATCCGCGAGGGTCGCCGTGCCCACGGTTCCCGGGGTCAACCCGAGCGTGGTCAGAGCGTCCGTGAAGCCGGTATCGAGCGCAACGGCGGTGTCCACGCCGGTCAGAGCGTCGACCTGCGCGGCAGGTTCGGGCTGAGTGGACGTCGATGCGGCGGCGGAGGACGAACTGGACGTCGTCGCTGCCGATCCGCCGTCGTCACTGGACGAGCAGGCGGCCAGCGGAATCAGGGACATCACGCCGATCGCAGTAGCGGCCACGGATTTACGGATGGTGAACATATCAGCTCCTTGTCGTCGGTAATGGTTACTCCACATTCGCCGCGACACGGCCCATGGATGGTGTTCGACCGCAATCGTTCCCGCGGCCACCTGCGTGGCAGCGATGGTGGAACCTCACCCGATCGGACGTAGAACGTTGTAGCACAGCCATTTTCGCGCTACATCTACGCGCCCTGTGTATCCGTCCGGTCGTGGACGCGTGGCATCGCAGGTGACGGCCGCCTCACCGCCGCGAGCACCCGCACCAGGAACACCGCGACGCTGATCGCGACCATGGCCGCCACGACCCACAGCCACCGCTCGAGATACGGGTCACGGTTCAGGCCAGTGGCCGCCACGATGGCAGTGTCGTCGGTGTTCAGGATGCCCGGGAAGAACACCAGCAGCGTCAGGGCGGCGCCGAGGGCCGGCACCCGAATGTGCTGCCGCACCGGGACCTGTCGAACCGTCCAGTTGCGAGTCGGGCGCGTCGCCCGATCCGCCAGCGAGTACAGCGGGTACAGAACGAGGTCGTGCAAAATCGCCGCACCGATGAACCACACGGCGATCGACTGCCACCACCTGTCCGGGTTCCACAGTGCGTCCACCCCGAGAGTCAGGACGGCGGCACCCGCGAGGATGAAGGACACGACCATGACGGCCGCATGAGCGGCGCCCGCCCCGTACAGCCGCCTCATCGATCGGCCCCGCCGGCGAAGTCGATACGCGACACCCACTTGGTGTTGTGGACACCGGGAAGGCCCGGAACGATCACCCGAGCGGGATAGCCGTGGTCGAGCGACAGCGCCTCACCGTTGACGGTCAACGCGAGAAGCGAATCCGGATGCCACACCTGGTTCTGCGCCAGCGTCGCCTGCGCGAACGCACCTCCCTGTTCCAGCGAGGCCACTGTGGCGGTGCCGTCGGACACGCCGGCGAGGCCGGCGAGGTCCCGCAGGCGCACCCCGGTCCACTCCTGCGTCGTCGACCACCCCTCGACGCACGCGATCGGCAATACCGCGGTGTGCTGATCCATCGCCTCGAGTGCTGCTCGGTCGAGAACCACGCTCGTCGTTCCCGACAACTCCACACGCCACGAATCCCCGGTGGACGCCGGATCGATTCCCGCTGCGACCGCCGTGCGATTGATCTGGAAGTCGTTCGGCCCGTCGCCGTAGGAGCGGCCGCGGGGCACCAGCAGAGCGGTCGATCGCAATGGCCCGTCGATGGTCTGTCCGATAGTGAGTGCCGCCAGCAGTCCGCTCCCGCCGGCCACGAGTGCAAGGGCCCCGCGCCGAGAGATGCCGTCCGGCGCCTTCTGCTCGTGCTCCGGTTCCACCCCGGCCGCTCGATTGCGCTCCCGGAGCACCTCGGACAGCGACGTCTGTCGCAACGTCCTCCACATGACCGGAACCTTGACGGCCACGTGCGCGAGGAATCCGGCAATGAACACCCATGCCCCGAAGTAGTGGGCCGTGTAGAAGTCGAAGCCGAAGACGTAGTCGTACTGGATGTTGAGCACACCGGTGACGATCTCGAACAGCACACCACCGACCAGCATCAACAGGCTGAGCCGCTCGAGCGCCTGCGCCGGGGATCGGACCGGCGGCCACTGCACCAGCTTCGGCATCACCGACCACAGCTTCGCGAGCACCAACGGAATGATGACGATGCCGAGCGTGACGTGCAGGCCCTGGTTCAACCGGTAGATCCATGACGGATCGGTCGGCCAGTCGAACTGGGGCAATCTCAGCCACCCCACGTCGCCCGGGCGGGCCTGCCCGAACTGCGGCCCGTACGCGATGTAGGACAGCAGCCCGGTCACGGTGATCACCGGCAGTGCCACCAGAAGGACGGCACCGAACACCGACGTCAGCCAGGGACCGCGAATCGCACTTCGGAATTCAGGCAGCTGACGCAACGGCGGAACCCTTTCGACTGACTGTTCTCCGACTCTCGAAGTGTCGCACGGCCACGCGATGCAGGCCGGACGATCTCGAATCGTCGGCACAGCCGACCTACGCCCACTGATCAGCACGTATCGAGCGGGGTCGAATCGACGCGGACAACGTCCGGAACACCGATGAGATCGCGACCTCTCGCCGGTCTATACCCACGACACCCGACGAGAGGACAATCCCATGATCGACCACGTGCTGACCGTCGTACCCGTGCGCGACATCGATGTCGCACGCGATTGGTACACACGCCTGCTGGGACGTGAGCCCGACAACAACCCGATGCCGGGTCTGATCGAATGGCAGGTCGTTCCGGGTGCATGGATCCAGGTGTTCCGCGACGCCGACCGGGCCGGCCACACACAGACGAATCTTGCGGTCGACGACATCGACGCTCAGATCACGGAGGTCACAGGCCGCGGACTACTCGTCGGCGACACGACGGATGCCACCAACGGAGTCCGACTCGCACCGATCACCGATCCTGACGGGAACGTAGTCACGTTGATCGCCGGGTTCAGGCCGGTGTACAGACGGTTTGCGACACTGATCGAGTGAATGTCCAGGCTCTGTCCAGCGTCTCCGCCCCACCTGCCGGCAAGCGGGTTCTCTACGTCACCGACCTGGCCTACGAGGCTCGTGGGCGCCGCTATTGCGACGAGGACATCTACCTCTCGACACGTTTGCGAGAGCATTTCGACATAGGACTGTGTCATCCCTTGGACGCGTCGCACTTGATGGACTCGTTCGATGCCGTCCTCGTTCGAAATTCCGGCCCCGCAATCCATTACCGACAGGAACACGATGCGTTCAGGGCGCTTGCCGAGGCCCGGAAGGTCCCGGTGCTGTCCGAGTTGAGCGGCAAGGCCGACATGGCCGGCAAGCAATACCTGGTGGACTTGTTCGCCGACGGGTACCCGGTGATTCCCACCGTCGATCGTCCCGCGGATGTAGCACGCCTGCCCGAGTCGGTCGAATATGTCGTCAAACCGAAGTTCGGCGCAGACTCGGTCGGTTTGCGCTTCGTCCGTGATGCCGAGCTCGCGGACTTGGACGACGACGACAGTCTCGTGCAACCCCGGATCATGTTCGAGTACGAGGTGTCCTTCTACTTCATCGGTCACACATTCGAGTACGCGCTCTACGCACCGGATCCCAGCCGACGGTGGGCGTTGGAACACTACGAACCGACGCACGCCGATCTGACGTTCGCTCGAACTTTCATCGACTGGAACGACATCGACCATGGGATCCAGCGCGTCGACGCGTGTCGCACCAGCACCGGCGACCTACTTCTCGTCGAGCTCGAGGACTTGAACCCCTACTTGTCGCTGGACCGGGTCGCTGCCGCGACACGCGATGTCTTCGTTGCCGCTCTGGCGGCATCCATCACGTCGTTGATCGGAAGCCGGTCCCGGCGGAACTAGTCTGTGCGCGAGGTCAGGGGGTTGACCCGCAGCGTACGGTTGGCCTCATCCGGTGAAGTCATCACCGCGCAGCGTCCTCCGCGCACGTCGACAGGTGTCATGACTGCACCACAGAGGACTCCGCATGACGGATTCGATCTCGTCCGGCCTGCCCCCGGATGAACACAGCACGGCGGCCACGCTGGCGGCTGCGACCGCCTTCGACGACGAGATCGCGGGGGCGTTGTCGTCCCGCCCTACTCGTGCGACTCCCACCCCGATCACGATGCGCTACTTCGCTGCGGACACATTCGACGCGTTGGACGTATTTCGTGAAATCCTGCTGTCACACAGTCGGTTTCAGGCCCTTCTTCAGGGACTGTGCGACCAAGCGGTGGCCGCACTCCCCGGCGCGGACATGGCCGGGGTGACACTCCTGCATCACGATGCGGCCAACCCGGAAACCGCGGCGAGATCCGATTCGAGGGTCAGCGACATCGAAGCCGATCAGTACCGCGTGAACGAGGGCCCCTGCCTCGAGGCCGCCCGGACCGGGCGCATCGTGCGGGATCGCGTCGAAGAAGCAGCTTCGCGGTGGCCGCTCTTCGCGGCGGCGGCCACCGACGCCGGCGTACGCAGCTTCCTGTCCGCACCCTTGGATGTGGATTCGGAGCATGCAGGGTCGTTGAACATCTACAGCGTCGGCGATCACGGCTTCAGCGACATCGACGAGGTCCTGGTGAAGGTCCTCGTGACCGCCGTGGAGGTCGCTGTGTGGGAATCGCGGCACACCGCGGAGGCCCGGGAAGAATCAGGCAACCTGCGTCGTGCGATGGAGACCCGCGCCTGCATCGAACAGGCGAAGGGCATCGTCATGGCGGTGCGCGGCATCACCGCGGACGCGGCTTTTGCCGCCCTGGTCGAACAGTCTCAGCGGGAGAACGTACGTGTGTCGGTGCTCGCGGAGCGCACGGTCAGCTCGGTTGTGGCGGTAGCGCAATGAACCGGAACCACGACACCCGTTCCGTCGAGGTCACCACTGCCCTCGATGGTTCGGTGTTGATCGTCTCGGTCCGGGGAGACCTGGACCTCGACTCCACGCCGATGCTGACGGCAGAGCTCGACCGAGCGATGGCGCAGACGGTGCCCTCCGCTGTCATCGTCGACCTGACGGAGGTCGCCTTCCTGTCGTCCACCGGGATGACGGCTCTGATCGAGACGCACCGTCGGATCGGCGCGCTCGCGGTCGTCTCGAACGGCCCGGCCACGACGCGTCCGCTGATGCTCGTCGGATTGGACGAGATGCTCTCCCTGCACGCCGACCTCGACACGGCGCTGGCCGCGGTGTCGTCCTGAACGCCCGTGCGTTGGGCGTACTGGAGACGACACGCGACCCCGCCACAGACCGCAGCGGCGTCCCCGGCCTTCCGGTCACCCGGCACCCGCACTTCGTCATGTCCGAAGTACCCGCGGACGCCCTGTGCATCGGCGCCGTGCGGAGGGCTCTGGCCGCGTGGCTCTACATCCTGCCGTTCGACAGCACGCGCAGAGCAGACATCGTGCTGGCGGTGTACGAGGCGATGGCCAACGTCGTCGATCACGCGTACCTCGACTCGGACGGTGTCGGCACGATGCAGATCGGCGTCACATACACGGTCGACGTCGGTTCCCTCGACGTCACCGTGATCGATCGCGGACGGTGGAAGAACCCCGTACACAACGGTCTTCGCGGCAACGGCCTGCCGCTCATCTCGGCGCTGAGCACCGTCTCGACGGTCGACCGTTCGGCGACCGGGACCACCGTCCGCGCGAGATGGTCTTCCACGACACCCCACCCGCAGGAACCGGCATTCACCTGACGTCCGATCTCGTTCTCCGACAATCGGTTGCACTGCAACCGGAAGGGCACTCGTGCACCAGCTCACCCTCGGCGTCGCATCACTCTCCAGTAAACCGAGCGAACGTCGCCTCCCGATCCATCCCCGACACCTCGAGCGCATCGACGCCGATCTCCGGTCGCGCATCTACCTGGAGAAGGGATACGGAGCGCCGTACGGTGTGACGGACGACGATCTGTCGCGTCTGGTCGCAGGGTTGCGATCGAGAAACGACCTCATCTCCGACTGCGACGTCCTCCTCCTCCCCAAACCGCAGGTCTCGGACCTCGCGGGAATGCGCGTCGGGCAGACACTGTGGGGGTGGCCGCACTGTGTTCAGGACGAGAAACTCACGCAGAATGCCATCGACCGTCGGCTCACCCTGATCGCGTTCGAGGCCATGAACCACTGGTCCAGCAGCGGTTCGTTCAAACTGCACGTCTTCCACAAGAACAACGAACTCGCCGGCTACTGCTCCGTCCTGCACGCGCTTCAACTGGCCGGGTCGACCGGTGATTACGGTCGCCGACTCCGCGCGGCCGTCATCGGATTCGGCAGCACCGCCCGCGGCGCAGTGACCGCGCTGAACGCCCACGGCATCCACGACGTCGACGTCCTTACCCAGAGAGGCGCATCGGCGGTGAGCTCGCCCATCCACTCCGCGCGCATCGTCAATTTCGATGTCGACGAGCACGATCCGCACGAGAACCGAGCCCTCACCGACACCGGCCGAGTGCCGCTGCCCGGGTTCCTCGCCGACCACGACATCATCGTCAACTGCGTCCTTCAGGACACCGCGTCACCGTTGACGTTCCTCTCCACCGACGACTTGCAGGCCGTGGCGCCCGGAACGCTCATCGTGGACGTCTCCTGCGACGAGGGAATGGGATTCGAGTGGGCACGGCCGACGTCGTTCGACGCTCCGACATTCCTCGTCGGCGACAACGTCCGGTATTACGCTGTCGATCACAGCCCGTCCTACCTGTGGGACTCCGCGACCTGGGAGATCAGCGAAGCCCTGCTGCCCTACCTACGCACCGTGATGGACGGCCCGTCCTCGTGGGACTCCTCCCCCACCATCGCCCGGTCCATAGAGATACGGAACGGCAGGATCAGCAACCCTGCGATTCTCGCCTTCCAGCACCGCGAGGCGGACTACCCGCACCGGACGGTGCCGACAGCGACTGCGTGACAACCGATCAACCCGGCGCGAATCCAGGTGCGAGGCCGTTGTGGCGACGATCGCGGCGCCGTGTGCATCCACCACATCGGCGCACACACTCGCCCAGTCGGTTCCGCACGAGAGATCCGACAGCGAATGCCCCCCCCGGAGGCCCGTGCGGGTGATGGAGTCCGAGTCGGACACGGGACGACTACCGCCCGTGGGCAGCTAGCACTGTGAACGACTCGTTCAGTACTGGACGATGGCAACCGCTTCCGCTCGATCCGTTTCGGGACCCCTCATGGGTGTCAATGCCCACCTCAGGCGCCCCGCTGCGCCCGGAGCGGTGCGCCCGTCAAGCAGCGGCGAGCGCACCGTATCCGCACTCACGACCCGTATTCTGCGTTCTGCTCCGGGTGCTGTCAGGAAACGATGCGACCGTCCTCGAGTGTCACGACCCGATCAGCGGTGCCCAGTACCGACGGGTCGTGAGACACGCAGACAACGGCCGCGCCGCGCCGGGATTCCGTTCTCATCACGGCCCGAATCCTTTCCCCGCTCGCAGTGTCCAGACCTGTGGTGGGTTCGTCGAGCAGGAGCAGGTCTGCCTGGCCCGCGAGACCCTGGGCGAGAAGCGCGCGTTGACGCTGCCCACCGGACAGTGTCGAGAAAGGCACCGCGGCCAGTTCGGCGATGCCGAGACGGTCGAGGGCGTCGTTCACCGACGCGCGAGAGCCGGAGTCGAGTCTGCGCCACCGACCGGTTCGACCGCACGCGCCTACGGTCACGACATCGCGCACGGTGAGAGGCAACCGGTCGGACACCGCTGCGCGTTGCGGTACGAACGCAATCCGCTGTGTCGCAACACGATTACCCGACGTCAGCGGGGTGGTGCCGGCGATCACCTCGAGCAGAGTGGACTTGCCGGCACCGTTGGGACCGGCGATCGCCATGATCGCACCGGGTGACACGTCCAGGTCGACGTCGCGCACGGCGACGTGTCCCGAGTATTCGACGCGCACCCCACGAAGACGAGCGGCGGGTGACTGTTCGGATCGAGAGGTAGACACGAGCCCAGCTTAAACGATTTTGAAAACCGTTATCACTGTCATTAACATCCCGTGGGTGACAGTCGAAGCCATCAGCACCCTGTTCGAGCCGTTCACGCTCGGCTTCCTACAGCGGGCCATGTTCGGCGGCGCACTGGTGGCGGTGCTGTGCGGAGTCGTCGGCACCTGGGTCGTCATCCGCGGCATGGCATTCCTGGGCGAGGCGCTCGCGCACGGGATGCTGCCCGGCGTTGCTCTGGCCACGGTTCTGGGAGCACCGGTACTGGTGGGCGGAGCGGTGAGCGCGGTGGCGATGAGTCTCGGAATCACCGCACTTCAGCGGCGGGGAAAGTTGTCCTACGACACGAGCATCGGCATGCTGTTCGTCTCGATGCTCGCGCTGGGGGTCATCATCATCTCCCACTCGGGAAGCTTCGCGACCGACGCCACGTCGATCCTGTTCGGCGACATTCTCGCCATCACCGCCGTCGACCTCGTTCTCCTGGCAGTAACGGCCGTTATCGGTCTCGCGGTCGCAGTCGCCTTTCATCGGCCGTTGGTGGCGCTCGCGTTGGACCCGCGGATCGCCGCCGTTCTGGGTCTCGGTCCCCGCTCGGCCCAGGCCGGCCTCGTCGCTCTGGTGACATTGGCGGTCGTTGCCTCGTATCAGGCCGTCGGCTCGCTTCTGGTCGTCGGACTTCTCCTCGCCCCTGCCGTCGCGGCCGGGCAATGGACCACCCGCATCCCGACCCGGATGGTATTGGCCGCACTTCTGGGGGTGCTGTCGGTGTTCGGGGGGCTTCTGGTGTCCTGGCACGCAGCCACGGCCGCCGGCGCCTCCGTCGCCGCCACCGCAATCGCGATATCAGGCCTGTCGGTGGCCTCGAGATCTGCCGTCACATCGCTCGGACGCCGCGGCGCGGTGGCGGCTCTTCCCGCCTGACAACTGCTCGATCACCCACCTCTTACCCGTAAGGACACTGTGCGACAACGAATCATGACCGCAGCCCTCGCACTCGGCGTCCTCGTCGTCGGCCCGATCGCGTGCTCCACCGAGCAGGCGGCGCCGCTCCCCGTCGACGAGGCGTCCGGTGAAGGCCACGGGGCCGTCGCCGACGCGGCGGAACTCGCCGAGCCTCGCCTGGGGCTCACCACTATCGACCCCACCGGCGGCGTCTCACACCTCGATCTTCAGGACGACTCGGTGTCCGATCTCGGCGCCATCGGCGCACCCGAGACGATGACCACCGACGGCCGCTACCTGTTCGCCACCACGAGCGCCGGCATCGAGATCGTGGACAGCGGCGTCTGGACCTGGGACCACGTGGACCACTTCCACTACTACCGCGCCGAACCCCGACTCCTCGGCACCGTCGAGGGCGACGGTGAGCCGGCCGTCGCCACATCGAACCTGTCCACCTCGGGAGGAACGGGGCTCTACTTCCCCGACTCCGGCGACGCCGTGCTCCTCGACACCGAGGCACTGTCCCGGGGCGAGATCGCCGAGTCGTTCCGCCTGCAGAACCCACCCGGCGACGGCATGGTCGTGCCCGTCGGAACGTTCGCACTCGTCACAGACGGCGTCGGTGAGTCACGGACGGTCGTCGGCTACACCGCCGACGGTCGACGCACCGGCCTCGTCGAGCCGTGCCCCGATGCCGCCGGCACGATCACCACGCGGGTCGGCGCCGTTGTCGGTTGCTCCGACGGCGCACTGGTCGCGTCAGCCACCGGAGATGAGCTCACGGTGGAGAGAATCCCGTACCCCGCCGACGCGACCGCCCCTCCCGCAACAGCATTCGACAACCGCGAGGGTCGTCCTACTGTCGCAGGCCTTGCCGGTGACCAGGGCATCTGGTTGCTCGACACCCGCGAGAAGTCGTGGACGCTCCTGCCCACCCCCACACCGTTGGTGCACGTGTCGGCGGTCGACGACAGTGACGAGAACGTCCTGGGTCTCGCGACCGACGGTCGCGTCCTCGTTCTGAACGGAAGCGACGGTTCCGTGGTCGCCGAGACGGGTCCGCTCGTGGCCTCGTCCGTGGCCGCCGGGAAGGCCCCGACACTGATCGCGGATCAACAGCGCGCCTATCTCAGCGCACCCGACGAACGGCGTCTGTACGAGATCGACTATGCCGACGACGCCCGCATCTCACGCACATTCGAGACGGCGACCGAACCGGCCTTCACCGCCGAGACGGGACGCTGAGCATGAGACGACATCGGACAGGATCATCCCTCGCCGCGGCGGTGGTGACGATCGGCGTATTCCTCTCGGTGACAGCGTGTTCGGCGGCAGGAGACGACCGTCCGTCCGTGATGGTCTCGACGAACATCCTGGGCGATGTCGTCGAAGAACTCGTCGGCGACGAGATGGACGTCGTGACCCTGATGAAGCCCGACGCCGACCCGCACTCGTTCGAGATCTCCGCGCAGGAGGGCGCTCGACTGCGCTCGGCCGACCTCGTCGTCTCGAACGGACTCGACCTCGAGGAGGGCCTGCAGCAGCATCTCGACGCGGCAGCCGCGGAGAACGTCCCGATGTTCGTCGCCGGCGATTCCATCGACGTCCTCGACTACCGCGAGGGGGACGCTGCCGGCAGCCCCGACTCGCACTTCTGGACCGATCCTGCACGCATGATCGCCGTCGTCGATGCCCTCGAGCCGGTGCTTGCCGGACTCGACGGCGTGGATCCGACTGCGATCGCCGAGCGCACCGGCGTCTATCGCACAAAATTGGACACCTTGGACGCGGAGATGTCCGCCGCTTTCGCCGCGATCCCGGACGAACGGCGTGCGCTCGTCACCAATCACCACGTATTCGGTTACCTCGCCGATCGCTTCGACTTCGAGGTCGTCGGCGCTGTCATTCCCGGCGGCACCACCCTCGCCGCACCGTCGGCATCGGACCTGTCCGACCTCGTCGGCGCCGTGAACACCACTGGAGTCCGCACCATCTTCGCGGAGTCGTCGTCGCCGGACCGCCTCGTCCAGGCACTTGCCAGCGAGGCCGACATCCGTGTCGACGTCGTTCCGCTGTTCACCGAGTCCCTCTCCGGCGCCGACGGCGGCGCTCCCGACTACCTCACGATGATGCGCGTCAACACCGAGCGCATCGCCACCGGCCTCTCCACCTGATCAGTTCCGATCCCCCACAGAAAAGGACATCACATGCGCATCAGTCACGTCCGGCGAGCAGGCACCACGGTGCTCGCTCTGGGAGCAGTCGCTACCCTCGCGGCCTGCTCCTCCGGAACTACCACTGCCGCCGACTCCACCTCCACGACCACGCCGGTAGCGCACGAGGCCGGGCCCCGTGTCGCGGTCTCCTACGAAGGCGGCCTGCGGGTGCTGGACGCGGCCACCCTCGAGACCGTCGCTGACTTCGATTCGGAGGACTACACGCGCCTCAACCTCGCCGGAGACGGTCGCAACGTCATGGTGACCACGAGCAAGGGCTTCCAGGTACTCGACACCGCCGCCGGAACCACGGACGAACCCGTGCTCACCGACACTGTGTTCGAGGCGCAGAAGGCCGGCCACGTCGTCCGCCACGGCGGCAAGACCGTTCTGTACGCCGACGGGACCAGTGACACAACCATTTTCGACACGGCCGCACTGGAATCGACCGACGGACTCCCCGAGGTGGAGAGCATCCCCGGCGTCGAGGCGCACCACGGAGTCTCGATCGTCCTGGAGGACGGCACGTTCCTTACCACCGTCGGTAACGCCAACGGACGCACCGGTATCGAGGTGCGTGACACCTCCGGCGCCGTCATCGCACGCAACGACCAGTGCCCCGGCGTGCACGGTGAGGGAACGGCACGGAACGAGGTCGTCGTCTTCGGCTGCGAGAACGGCGCTCTGGTCTACGACAAGGGTGAGATCACCAAGCTCGACGCGCCGGACCAACCCTACGGGCGCATGGGCAACGCGTACGTCAGCGAGACCAGCCCTCTGATCGTCGGCGACTACAAGGACGACGCCGACGCGGAAGGCTCACTGCTGCACGCCGTCACGGTCATCGACACCGCCGCCAAGACACTCGAGGTGGTCCAGATGCCAGAGGGTGCCGAGTACACCTGGCGCGGGGTGTCCCGTGGTCCCGACGACAAGGCATACATCATCGGCACCGACGGCGCGGTTCACGTCTTCGACCCGACGACGCGCGAGTTCACCGCCTCCTACCCCGTCATCGGTGAGTGGGAAGGCCCCACCGAATACCAGGATGCGCACCCCGGCATCTCCATCACCGGCGACACCGCCTACGTCACCGAACCGGACACCGACGGCATTCACGCCGTCGACCTGACCACCGGTGACGTCACCGTCAGCAGCACACTCGACATCACCCCGAACGAGTTCGTGGCCGTCACCGACTGATTCTTTCGATCGACTGTCGCGGGTGCGGAGTGCGTGCTCCGCACCCGCGACAGTCGTCGCGGGGCGATCATGCGTGCTCAGGAAGTCGTCGTCGAGCCCGTGATCAGATCCGCGACGAGCTCCGGATCGTCCCATGTCGGAACGTGACCCAGGTGCTTGTGCGCGACGACGGCAACGAGCGACGGCAGCTCACCCAGGTCGGTCTCCGCTGCCCGGATCAGCGGGTCTCTGCCCCCGAAGACCACCGTGATCGGGACATCGACGTCTGCGCCGCCGCCGAATCGGGTGCCTTCGAGTGCCGCCATCGTGCGATCGAAGTCGCAGGTGGCGAGGTTCCGAGCATCGTCTGCCGCCACGGTGGGCGGAATGCGCCACGGTCGGCCGAACAAACCGAACAAGCCGATGGTCCGCAGCAGCGAGCGACGCAGGAGGAACCCCGCACCCGGAAGTCGAGAACCGTTCGTCCACAACGAGAACAGCACTTGCCGCCGCACACGCGCTGTGCCGCCCGTCGACCGCCACAGACCGGCGGGCATGAGTGCACACACCGACGTCGCCCGACCACGGCGCGCCAGCTCCAGCGAGAGCCATCCGCCGAGCGAATTGCCGACGAGGTGCGCACTGCTCCAGCCCAGTTCGTCCATCACCAGCTCCACCCGATCCGCCAGTCGTGCAGGCGTGGGTGCGTCACCGTCG
Source organism: Rhodococcus sp. MEB064 (assembly GCF_000834565.1). Classification (NCBI taxonomy): domain Bacteria; kingdom Bacillati; phylum Actinomycetota; class Actinomycetes; order Mycobacteriales; family Nocardiaceae; genus Rhodococcus; species Rhodococcus sp. MEB064. Next base: position 128,674 of record NZ_JXQS01000018.1, on the reverse strand, counting down.
CCGAGGGGATCGCTCTCCCCGAAGCCCGGGAGATCGATCGAGACGGTGTCGAAGTGTTCTGCCAGTATCGGTATCACCGGATCCCACATCTGATGTCGATGCCCGATCCCGTGAATGAGGAGCATGGGAGCCCCCCGGCCCGTCCTGCTGTAGCGGGGCAAGCCAGAGGCATCGATGTCGGTCACGTGACAAGTATCCATCCGAGACGGACGTCGTCGATGTGGACTGTGGCCAGTATCTGTCCCCGGAGTCAGGACACCCGACAACCGAGCCGTGTAGGTGGGCTTACGCGACGGCGACGACCCTCACGGGTGACGTCATAGGGCGGACTCAGAGCGTCCGGCATCGCTGTCGCCGCAGTACGCGAACCCGACGGTCTGAGGCTGCTCGACGCGGCGACCGGGGCGGAGCGGCAGTTCGTACCGACGGTCGGCGCCCCGCGGCACCTTCCCCTGGCCGGCCCCGACGGACCGGAACCCGCGCCACTCGAGTCCAGTGACGAACCGCTTCTGGTCGATCCGGCGAACGGCATGCCGCTCTCCACCACTCGAGGCGTCGGACGGCAACCGCACGATGTCGTAGTCAGAGCATCTCCCCCGTCGGCCTCGAAACGGGGAGCGCAGCCACGCCTCGGGCGAACTCGCTGTCCGGGTGGCCTACCCGCGCCGTCGACGCTCGGGATGCGTTGCGAGAAGGGCATAACATTGATATACATGCGCTATGACAGCGTTACACGGCACTGCACATCCCCACACGGTGACGGACTGCCCTCCTGCGGCTGACCGCGCGACCGCTGCATGACCGCCGTCGGACGCAGCACCTACGTCAGACTCGCCGCCCTCGCAGTAGCCGCGACCGCTCTCGCCGTGGCCGGCGGATCATATGTCCGCATGGAGTCCCTCCTGGGGATCGGCCAGTATTCGGTCACAGTGCAGCTCAGCGACTCCGGCGGCATCTTCACCAACGCGGAGGTGACGTCGCGCGGCATTCCCGTCGGTCGCGTCGGATCGCTGACACTTGTCGACGCGGGCGTCGACGTCGAATTGTTGATCGACGACTCGTCCGAACCGATTTCCGCGTCGACCTCCGCGGTGGTAGCCGCACGCTCCGCCATCGGTGAGCAGTACGTGGACCTGCGGCCCGATACCGACGAGGGCCCTTATCTGGAGGACGGCTCGATCATCGAACGATCGATGACGACCATCCCGACTCCAGTGGAGAGCGTGCTGTCCAACGTCGACGGCCTCGCGCGCAGCATTCCGGTCGATGAACTGCGAACCGTCGTAACCGAACTGGGCGACGGGTTCGACGGTATGGGAGGTGATCTCGCGACACTCGTCACATCACTCGACTCGCTCAGTGCGGCGCAGCTCGACGCCCTCCCCGAGACGTTGGATCTCGTACGGGATGCGCGCGTCGTGCTCGACACGCAATCCGAACAATCCTCCGCAATAATCGATTTCAGCTCGGGGCTCGACGACATCACCGCGCAGCTCCGCGCGAGCGACGGCGACCTACGTCGACTAGTCGACAGCGGAATCGACGCATCCTATGAAACCGGTGCACTGATCACCAGTGCAGGAGCGAGCATCACATCGATCGCGAGCGACGTCGCCTCGGTGACCGCCGCGGTCAGCCCACGGGCATGGGCCCTTCGACCGCTGCTGCAGGTTCTCCCCCGGACGGCCATGGGGGCCCGAGCTCAGAGCCCCGGTGACGGAACCACCCACTTCGGCCTCGTCGTGGAGACGAACAACCCCCCGCCGTGCACCGTGGGATACGAAGCCACCCAGAGAACCCTCGAGCGAGAACGCGCTGCCGATCCCGACTTCGACGAGACGACCCGGGACTTCCCGATCGATCTGTCGGTCGGGTGCACAGCACCGCGAGGATCCGTGACGGGCGTCAGAGGTGCCGGCAGTGCGCCCTACATGGATCCCGCCGTTCCGCAGCCCTGGGACGACAAGCCCAAGGTGGACCCCGGCGCACTCGACCTCAATCCGATTGCGAATCAGCTGGCCACACTCCTCGGTGTCACGGTGCGATGATGCCCGCGACTCGACGAGAGGTGATCGGATGACGGCGGTGAGCATGGGAATTCCCAGCCTGCCCGGTGTCGCACGCGCGCCGTCCGCCCTACCGCGTCCGCAGCACATGATGGTCGGCCGTCCGGACGTTCCGCACCTGCTGGACAGTTTCGGTCGCATCGCGCGGGACCTCCGCATCTCGGTCACCGAGAAGTGCTCGCTGCGATGCACCTACTGCATGCCGGCCGAGGGGCTGCCGAACCTGGAGTTCGAACAACTGCTCGCGGCGGAGGAGATCGCCCGCCTCGTCGGCATCGCCGATCGTCTTCTCGGTGTGCGGGAGGTGCGCTTCACCGGCGGCGAACCGCTGGTCCGCAAGGACATCGTGGACATCATCGCCCTGACTGCTGAGCACGCGCCCGGTGTCGAATTATCGATGACCACCAACGGGATCGGCCTCGAGCGCCGCGCGGAGCGTCTGCGCGCGGCGGGTCTGACGCGGGTCAACGTCTCCCTCGACACGGTCGACCGCAAACACTTCGCGTCGTTGACGCGGCGGGACCGTCTGCCCGCCGTGCTCGCCGGTATCGACGGGGCCCTGGCGGCCGGTCTGACGCCGGTCAAGATCAACGCCGTCCTCATGCGCGAGACTCTGCACGGCGCCCGGGACCTGGTGCAGTGGTGCCTGGACCGGGGTGTAGATCTGCGGTTCATCGAGCAGATGCCGCTCGACGCGGACCGGGAGTGGGCTCGTTCGACGATGGTGTCGGCGGCAGAACTGTTGGATGTGCTCGGGGGTCGGTTCACCCTGGAGGAGATCGGACGCACCGACCCGTCGGCACCGGCCGAGGAGTGGTCCGTGAACGGCGGCCCGGCCACGGTGGGGATCATCGCCTCGGTCACCCGCTCGTTCTGCGTCGATTGCGATCGGACGCGGTTGACGGCGGAAGGGACCGTGCGGTCGTGCCTGTTCAGCGACTCCGAGACAGATCTGCGGGTGGCGTTGCGCGGGGGTGCGACCGACGAAGACATTGCCGACCTCTGGCGCGGAGCGATGTGGAACAAGTGGGCCGGGCACGGGATGGAGCGAGAAGACTTCGTGCCACCGGAACGCTCGATGGGCGCCATCGGTGGCTGAGTCCGTGACTGTGAGCGTGCGGTACTTCGCAGGGGCCGCGGACGCCGCGGGCACCACGCAGGAGTCGTACGATCTGAGGGTCGGCGCGACCGTGGCGGACGTGAAGTCTGCGCTGCGTGGACGCCACGGGCAGAAACTGGATCGTGTGCTGGACGTGGCGGTGTTCCTCATCGGCGACGAGATGGTCCGCGACGATGCCTACCCCGTCGGTTCCCGGATCGACGTCCTGCCGCCCTTCGCCGGCGGCTAGCTGTGTCGACCCGAGACTGGTGACCGGCTCACTCGACGCCGATCGTCACCTCGGTGGACTTGACGAACGCGGTTGCGTGCTGACCCACTTCGAGGCCGAGGTCTTCGGCCGCCTCTCGTGTGATCGAGGACGTGACGGTCTGGTCGCCGCCGTCGAGACGTAGCTTCACGGTCGCCATCACGCTACCGAGAGTGACCTCGGTGATGGTGCCGACGAGCTGGTTGCGAGTGGACAGTCGCATGATGAATCCTCCTGTGAGAACGACGTTGTGACGACTTCGGGAAACTGGATAGTACCAACGGCGCAGGGTCGCAACACGTGCCGCAGTGTCGATGCCGCGTGCCCGTGTTCACTGCGCCGGCGCACTTACTCCGGAGTGTGCATCGCGTCCACGCGTGCGGGCACGTTCTTGTGCCAGGGGGTGGCCGAGTACTCGTCGCGGCGGGCAGCATCGGTCAACTCGTTGGGTGCCACACCCACGCGGGCCGAACCGGGAAGGTCGAGTCCGAACCCGTTCGGCAGGGCGATGTGGCCGGGCTGCATGGTGTCCGTGATCTCCACATGTGCCATCGCTGAACCCTTGGCAGTCGTGATCCGGACAGTGGAACCTTCGGAGAGACCGAGCTTCTCGGCATCGAAGGGGCAGATGCGCAAGGCGCCGTTTCCGCCCCGCTTGCGCCACGTGTCATCACGGAAGATTGTGTTCGCGGTGAACGCGCGTCGCTCGCCGGCGGAGAGAACGAACGGGAATTCGTCGCTGACATGGGACGGGTTCTTGCCCGTCAACGCCGTCAACGACTCCAGCAGGGGTGTGATGGCCAGCTGTATCGGTCGGTTCGCAGCGGGAACATAGTTCCACGCTCCACCGTCGAGATCGTCCACGGTGATCTCGACGCCTGATCTGGTCTCCAGGATCGCGGTGAACAGCGCCTCGGCGTTGCGATGGCCTGCTGCGCGGACCGAGTCGGGATGTTCGTGGAAAACTTTCTGGGACAACGCCCACATGACCGAGGCCGATGTCGCGCCGTTCGGGAGCGTGGGCCCCAGTGTCGCGTAGAGCAGGTATGCGGCGACCGGGACGCACCTCTTGTCCAGTCTGAGCAGCGCGAGAAAAACGACGCCGTACACCTTGTGACCGAGCTTCAGCGCTCCGCGCAGCAGCGCGAGCCACCACGGTTCGATCAGCCCGAGAGCGTCGATCAGTCGTGCGTAGATCTCGGGTTCGGGCAAGGTGCCCGGCAGCGGGTCCAGAATCGGCGCCCGGAGCTGAAAACTGTTGCGTGGGAACTCCAGACTGAAGAAGGTTGCCTCCCACTTCTCGAACTGGCTGGACGCGGGCAGCACGTAATCTGCGCACCGTGCGGTCTCCGTCATGGCGACATCGATCACGAGGCTGAACTCGAGGTCCTCCATGGCTTGCCGGAAACTCGCCGAGTCGGCCATCGAATGCGCCGGGTTGGACGACTCGATCACCATCGCCCGGAATCTTGCGGGGTGATCGTTCGACACCTCCTCCGCGATGGCGTTTCCCGGAACCAGCCCGCCGAACATCGGAGTGCCGTGGACCGGTGTGTGCTTCACGTCCAGCGAGTAGTTCACCACCGGCGCCATCCACGAGTGATTCTGCATGGCACCACTTTTCGCGAAATTTCCGGTGATCAGCCAGATGAGCTTCTCGAGGTAGGACACCAAGGTGCTGTTGGGGCTCTGCTGCACTCCGAGATCCTCGTACACCGAGACGCTGTCCGCTGTCCCGATGAGATGCGCCGCTCGTCTGATCGACGACTCGTCCACCCCGCACGTCCGCGCGTACGCCGAGACGTCGAGTCCGCGGACAGCGGCCACGATCTGCTCGACACCGGCCGTGTGCTCACGGAGGAAGGCGTGGTCCATCATTCCGTCGTCGATGATGACGGCGAGAACGGCAGCGAGGCACCAGGCATCGGTTCCCGGCTTGACCTGAAGATGGAGGTCGGCGCGCTCCGCTGTGTCCGTGCGTACCGGGTCCAGAACGATCATCGACCTGTTCGGGTCCTTGCCGATCTCCTGCAACACGGTGCGCGCCCGAGCGACACCGTGAGACTGCCACGGATTCTTTCCGAGAAAGACGCTCACCTGCGCACGATCGAAGTCGCCCACCGTGTGCCCACCGGTGAGGTGCGCGTCCACCCAGGCTTCACCGGTCTTCTCCTGCGCGATGGCGTTCGATCTGTACCTCGCGCCGAGTCCGCGCATCATGGCACCGGCGTACGCGCCACCCAGATGGTTTCCCTGTCCTCCACCCCCGCAGAAGAAGATGCTCTCGCCGCCGTGTTCGTCGCGTACCGCCCGCAGACGGTGTGCGATCTCGCCGATCGCCGTGTCCCAGTCGACCGGGCTGTAGGTGCCGTCGGTCTCACGTCGCATGGGGGTGTCCAGTCGAGACCCGCCGTTCTGGTAATGATCCAGTCGTAGCGCTTTGTTACACGTGTACCCCAGCGACTTGGGGTGCTCTTTGTCGCCACGTATCTTGGCGATACTCCGGCCCTCCATGGAGACAGTGATACCGCAGTTGTTCTCGCACAGAATGCATGCGGTCTTCTGCCAGCCGGGGCCGTTCTCGTCCGTCACGGTCGTCTCCAGTCGTTGTATGTGATGAAGCACGGATCGTCGCCGCGCGTGATCGCCGGGGGTGGGTCTTCCCGGTCGCGAATCGCTTCGAGCAGCGTCATTTCGCCCCGATGAACAACGCTGCCCGGACCGAGTGGCGATGACAAGGGGTGTGAGTACACGATCAGGTCGGAAATGCTGTGCACGCGCACACATCACTCATCCAGCCGACTGTCGCTTCGAGATACGTTGCGCCGCACGCGATCCTCTGTATTATGGCGATATACATAGAAGGGGATTTTTCATGACTTACGTGGTGGCAGAGCCGTGCGTCGATGTTCTGGACAGGGCCTGCATCGAGGAGTGTCCGGTCGACTGCATGTATCAGGGTGACCGCATGCTCTACATCCATCCGGACGAATGCGTCGACTGCGGAGCGTGTGAACCTGTGTGTCCGGTAGAGGCAATCTTCTACGAGGAGGATGTTCCCGCGCAGTGGTCCGCGTACATCTCGACCAACGTGGACTTCTTCGACATCATCGGATCCCCCGGTGGCGCAGCAAAATTCGGTGCCACCGGCGTGGACACGGACCTCGTGTCCGCTGTCGTCGTCGGCTCACCATCGCCGTGATGCCGTCGGCACCGAGCCTTCGGACGGTGGAGCAGCATCGAAGGATCATCGCCGGCCTGATCTCGCGCACGCCGACAGTGCTGACGCCGCTGGCGGCGGCAACGGGACTCGTCCTTGCCGAGGAGGTGAACGCGTCGATCCCGCTTCCGCCGTTCGACAACTCCGCTGTCGACGGATATGCGGTGCATGCCCAGGACGTGGCCGCCGCCGGATCGGACGCGCTGGTCCGGCTCCCGGTGTCCCACCTGATACCCGCAGGTCACCCGATACCGGAAGAGCTGCGCGCGGGAACGGTGGCGCGCATCATGACCGGCGCCCCGCTTCCTGCCGGGGCCGATGCGGTGGTGCCGGTGGAGGACGCTCGGTACGACGGCCTGCAGGTGGCGTTTCGTCGTCCCAGCACGCTCGGCGCGCACGTGCGGCGGACCGGCGAGGACGTCATGCCTCCCGAGCGGCTCTTCGGTGCGGGGACGGTCCTGACACCGTTGCGGATCGGACTACTGGCAGCGTCCGGCGTGGGGCAGGTTCTCGTGCATCGCCGAATCCGTGTCGCCGTGGTGTCGACCGGAGCCGAGATCGTCGACGCCTCCACTCCCCTGCGGCACGGTTCGATCCACGATGCGAACTCGGCACTCCTGTCTGCCGCAGTCGAAGACTGCGGGGCCGAACTCGTCGCGTGTGTCGCCGTGCCGGATTCGGTGGACCGGCTCAGCGCACACCTCGAAGACCTCGGAGCACGGGCGGACGTCGTCATCACCTCGGGCGGAGTCAGCGTGGGGGATCACGAGGTGGTCAAGCAGACGCTCACGCCCCACGGCGTACTCTTCGCCGGCGTGTCGATGTCGCCCGGGCGACCGCAGGGTGCCGGGACCGCCTTCGGTACGACCCTGCTGACGTTTCCGGGCAACCCCCTCGCGGCCTACGCCTCGTTCGAGATCTTCGCGCGGCCGATTCTCCGGCGCGCCATGGGTCTGGTGCCGGACAACCGTCCCACCGTGCGGATGCCGCTGGCCCACCCGATGGCCAGGAGGCCTGGCCGACACACGCTGGATCTCGCCGCCGAACGCCCTGACGGGTCGCTCGCCCTGCTCACCGGTTCGGGACGACACGGACTCGGGGCGGTGCGGGAGGCGCGCTGTCTCGTGGAGCTGGACGGCGAAGTTCCTTCGCTCGACGCCGGAGAGACGGTCACGGCGATTGTGCTCTGACCGGGGCGCCCGCGTCGGATCACCACCACGAGTGGAAGGAATCGTTCATGCTCGAGAGCAGCACAACCAGCGGATCGCAGAAGACGGACTGCCCGCCGTATCGACACACCTCTGCCGCTACGCACAGAACTGATTCAGCATCCGGCGTGAGCGACAGGCACCTGAGGCCAACGGTTCTCGCCCGGATCTCGAGCGACCCGATCGATCCCGCGGGGGTCTCCGACGCCGTGGCCGGTCCGGAACATGGTGCCGTGCTGGTGTTCTGGGGAGTCGTGCGCGACCACGACCACGACGAGTCGGTATCCGCACTCGAATACCGAGCCCACCCCGACGCCGTGAAGTTCCACCGTCGCTGCTGCGAGGACGCGGCCGCGTCGTCCGGCCTGCCGGCAGCGGCCGTCCATCGCGTCGGCGACCTGACGATCGGCGACACTGCTCTCGTTGCCGCGGTCGCGTCCCCTCACCGCGCCGAGGCGTTCGCAGCGTTGCAGGCCTTGGTCGACCGGATCAAGACGGAGGTGCCCATCTGGAAGCGCCAGCAGTTCGCCGCCGGCACCAGCGAATGGGTGGGTCTCTGACGTGGCGCTCACACGGAGTCGCGCTCGACCACTCCCGCGACGTCGGGACCCACCTCGGGAACCTCGCGGCCATCCAGCAACGCGGTGACCACGTCGACGACGAAGCCGGCACTCGCCGCCACGTCCAGGGTCACCATAGTTAGGGCGGGGAACGCGAGAGCCGCTGCGGAAGAATCGTTCACGCCGATGACGGCCAGGTCTCTCGGCACCTCGAGGCCGGCGTCGCGCGCTCCGGCGAGAACGGCGAGCGCGGTCAACGCATCGTGCGCGCAGACGGCGGTGACCGGAGCCGGCCCCTCCCGCCACGTCGAGACAGCGTCGCCGGCGAGACCTCGATCGAGCGGAACACGCACGGCGACCGGGGCGGTCAGTCCCTTTTCGGCGCAGACACGTTCCAGCGCGCGCAGACGGAGCGTCGCAGCTGGGGACAAACGGTCGTCGTCGGGCACCGCGTAACCGAGCGTTCGATGGCCGGCTCGACGCAGCCGATCGACCTGCAGGCGGGCGATTCGATCCTCGCGAGGTCCGGTGACCCACCGACCGATGGCGTCGGGCCCGGTCAGCGAGGCCGTCACCCCGACACCATTGCGCCGCAGACGATCCGCGTCCGTGCCATCGAGCGTCCACGCAATGACCGCCGCGGGTGTCACCGCCGTCCAGGCCGAGCCGCCCGGAAGATCGGTGGACGGCACAGTCATCAAGGTCAGTCCGGTACGGCCGAAGTCGTGCGACAGATGCTCCACCAGTTCCCCGACGTCCGAGGACAAGGGAAGTGCCGGAGGAAGGATCATCAACACCACGTCGCTGCGCCCCCGGCTCAGAGCGCGTGCCTCCGCGAACGGCGCGTACGACAACCGTGCCGCTGCGTCGAGCACACGGCGACGCGTCTCCTCGGGGAGCACCTTGTGCGGAGCGTCGTTCAACACGAAGCTCACCGTCGTCCGCGAGACACCGGCCTCCCGCGCGACGTCGGCGCTCGTCGCACGCCGCCCGCGCCCGGCGCTCACCGCATCGTCCATGAGCTCATCCTGTCATCCGGCCTTGCGCGGCTGTAAGTCCGTCTCTACTCTGACATGCGGTAACACGCGTTACTGACACGGGTTACCACACCCCGAACGTCTGGAGTCGACCCATGACCCATCCCGTCGTATCCGAGATGACGGCGGAGGAGAAGGCGCACCTACTCAGCGGTCGAGACTTCTGGTCCACCCACTCGGTCGAGAGACTCGGCATCACGTCCGTGACGATGACCGACGGTCCGCACGGAGTCCGGTTGCAACGACGTTCCGATGAATCGGGCACGCCCGCGACCTGCTTCCCTCTGGCCGCAGCCGTGGGTGCGAGCTGGGATCCCGCCGTCGCGCGCGCGATCGGTGCGGCGATCGCGATCGAGGCGCGCGCGCAGGGCGTCGGCATCGTTCTGGGGCCGGGGGTGAACATCAAGCGATCACCGCTGTGCGGGCGGAACTTCGAGTACTACTCCGAGGATCCCCTGCTGTCCGGCGTCCTCGGCGCAGCCCACGTAGAGGGTCAGCAAGCGGAGGGAGTTGGGGCGTCGGTCAAGCACTTCGCGGCCAACAATCAGGAGACGGACCGCATGCAGATCAGTGCCGACGTCGACGAGAGGACGTTGCGCGAGATCTATCTCCCGGCCTTCGAGCGGGTGGTCACCGAGTCCGCTCCTGCCACCGTCATGGCCGCCTACAACAGGATCAACGGCACACCCGCATCGGCGAACACCTGGCTGCTGACGGACGTCCTCAGGGGCGAGTGGGGATTTCGGGGTGCGGTGGTCTCCGACTGGGGAGCGGTCGCCGATCCCGTCGCATCGGTCCGGGCGGGTCTCGACCTCCAGATGCCCGGAACCGGCGGCAGAAGTGCACGCCTGATACTCGATGCGCTGGCCGACGGGTCGCTCGACGAGACCGTCGTCGACAGGGCCGCCGCGCGTGTGCTCGAACTCGGTCGCGGCGCCGCGGAGATGGACGACCGCGACGTCGACTTCGCAGCTCATCATGCGCTGGCCAGAACTCTCGCCTCAGAATGCGCGGTACTCCTGACCAACGATGGCACTCTCCCACTGCACCAAGGCACCAGGATCGCGGTGATCGGCGAATTCGCCCGGACTCCCCGCTTCCAGGGCAGCGGAAGCTCACGCGTGGCAGCTGTCGATGTCGACGAGCCACTCGCCTGTCTGCGCGAACTCGCCTCGATGCGCGACTGCGACGTCACCTTCGCACCGGGATTCACTCTCGACGACGCCCCGTCGACCGAGGCGGCCACCGCACTCCGCGCGGAGGCCGTGGCTACCGCGAGCGCAGCAGAGGTCGCGGTGATCTTTGCCGGACTACCCGACACCGCCGAATCCGAAGGGTTCGATCGCTCGACGACGCTCCTGCCCGAGCAGCAATCTGCGCTGATCACCGCGGTGGCGGCCGCCGCACCTCGCACCGTCGTCGTACTCGCGCACGGCGGAGTGGTGACCATGGAGGAATGGCACGACGACGTTCACGCCGTCCTGGACGTGTCGTTGGCCGGCGAGGCCGCCGGTGGTGCGGTAGCCGACCTGCTGTTCGGCGTCGCGAACCCGTCGGGCCGACTGGCGGAGACCATCCCGGTACGCCTGTCGGACACTCCCTCCTACACCAACTTCCCCGGAGAACAGGGGCATGTCCGCTACGGCGAGGGTGTCATGGTCGGATATCGCTGGCACGAAACTGCGGAGCGCCCTGCTCGACACCCGTTCGGACACGGGCTGTCCTACACCACCTTCGGGGTCGACGACCTGACTGTCACAGCGGTCGGCGACGACAGTGCCACGGTGACGGTGACGGTCCGCAACACCGGCCGGCTGGCCGGTTCCGAGGTCGTGCAGATCTATGTCTCCACCACCGCCGGCCCCGTTCGCCGTCCCGTACGTGAGCTCCGGTCCTTCACGAAGATTCGCCTCGAACCGGGCGAGAGTCACCGAGTCGAGTTCTCGTTGTCGCGACGAGCGTTCGCGTACTGGGACATTCGTCGCCACGGCTGGGTAGTGGCGCCCGGTGACTACACCGTCCAGGTGTGCCGGGACGCTGCGACGGTGCTGACAGATCAGGTCGTCACTCTCACCGGCGACCACACCGCGGCAGCACTGACTCTGCAGTCCACTGTCGAGACCTGGACGACGCACCCGCAGATCGGACCCGAGTTGCTCGAGTTGCTTGCACAGGTGCCACCCGATCGTGGACTCCCCGAGATCACACCCGAACTGCTCCGCATGGTCGGCTCCATGCCGATGCAGAAGATCGTCGACATGCTCGGCGACGTCCTACCGGCCCCGGTACTCGACGAGATGATGACACGCACCGAGACGGAGGCATGATGACCGACAGAGCGAGCGTCGTGATGCGCACTGCGGGATCGCTGGCCGGGATGCGCGCACGACGGCGAGAGGGCAGGCCCGTCGACCTCGACGCGGAGAGACGCAGTATCGACAGGATCACGGGTCTCCTGAGAGCCCCGCGGGGTGTGAACGTCACCTCGGAGCATCGCGGAGGAGTACCCGTCGTACGCCTGTCCTCCGGCGCAGCGCAGAGCGGTGTCGTGCTGTACCTGCACGGAGGTGCCTACGTACTCGGGGACGCCCGGCAAGGCCTCACCGTCGGATTCCTCGCCGCTCGCGGCGGTCTGGACGTGGTGAGTGTCGACTATCGGCTCGCACCCGAACACCCCTGTCCTGCAGCGGTGGACGACGCCCTGTCCGTCTACGAGGACCTCGTGGTATCCGTCGGGGCGCGGAACGTGATCGTCGTAGGCGAATCCGCAGGCGGTGGACTGGCACTGCTGATGCTGCAACGGGCCAGGAACCGCGGTGTGGTTATGCCGGCCGGTCTGGCCGTGGCCTTTCCCTGGGCCGACCTGACCATGAGCGGTGCCAGCATCGTCGGCAACAGTGGCCGAGACATGCTCACCCGATCCGAACTCGTCCGCGAGGCAGCGTGGTTCGCCGGCGAACGCGATCTCCACGACCCGGCAGTGTCCCCGATCCACGGATCGTTCAGGACGTTCCCACCCACCATGATCTCGGTCGGTACGCGAGACCTCCTGCTCGACGACTCGCGCGCGGTCACCCGCGCCATGCGTTCCGACGGCGTCGACGTCGATCTGGTCGAATACCCCGGCGCAATACACGGATTCACCGCTCTGCCGTCACCCGAACAACGGCGTCATAGACGCCACCTGCTCGCTTTCGTATCGACACACTTGCCCGCACCATCCGACAGCACAGGAGCAGCCATGGCCGTCGCCGACACACCCCCCGGCAGGCGCCGTTACGCCGCTCTCGGTCACGTGGTGCGCGTGATCACCCATCTCCCGGGACCGATTCGAGAGCGGTTGTTGGACAGCATGACCGGCTCCATCACCGGCGATCTGCCACCGGTCCCCGATCTGGTCCGTCTACTCGACGCGGCGGGCGGCATGCCGAACGGGAAAAGATGGAAGAACAGGCTCCTCGCGAGCGAACCGCACCTGAAGACCGTGCGTACGAGGGACCTCGTCGCCGACACCGGCGGTCGGTTACGCGCGCGCCTCTACCTTCCGCCCGCGGGTGGGCCCGAGGCGACCGCGGCGTTCGTCTGGGTCCACGGCGGCGCCTTCCTGGTGGGCGGCCTCGATCAGGAGGAAGCGCACTGGCCCGCCATCGAACTCGCTGCCTCCGGTATCCCCGTCCTGTCCGTCGACTACCGCATGTGCCTAGGCGGCGTGAGCTACCCCGCGCCGCAGGACGACGTGCTCACCGCATGGAGATGGGCGGTCGCTCACGCTGACGAGATCGGTGTCGACCCCACCGCACTGCACCTCGGCGGGGGCAGCGCGGGCGCCTGCCTCGTCGCCGGCGCGACCCTGCGACTGCGAGACGCCGGAGAACCTCTCCCCGCATCCCTGTACTTGGGGTATCCAGTTCTGCAGGCGCATCTTCCGCCGCCCACTCCCGACATGGCCGAGGCGATGGCGGCCCACGACATCATCGACGACGCGTGGGTCGAGGCCATGGTGCGGCACTGGGCCGGTTCGACGCCGATCGACTCTCCCTACGTGTCACCGGGGCTGGCAGACGTGCGTGGACTTCCGCCGACCTACGTCATGAGCTGCGGGCTGGACAGCCTGCGGCGCGCCAGCGAACCGTTCGCGGCGCGCCTGCGTGAGAACGGCGTACCCGTTCAGCACGACGTGTTCGCCGAATCCGAGCACGCGCCGCTCGACCGGCCCGGAACACCCGACGGTATTCGAGCCGTGAAGCGACTCCGAGAGTGGTTGGCGGGCGGCTACGTAGTCCGGGACCTGACCCAATTCGACTAAGACTTCAGTTCCTTGCCCCGGACTTCTGCGGCTTCGCGGATATGAACGCCGCAGTCGAGATCAGCGCGGTAATCGATGAACATATAGACCGCCACGCCGACTAAGGAATAAATCGTCGGTGTTGCAGCGGCTTGCACACATCCCCCGGCTAGCACCGCCGGTGCGGTGTCGCACGAGCAGATGCAGCAACTCTTAGCACCTGCATCTCGTGACCTGTCCCATACGACGGCGCTTCTCCAGTGGCTTGTTACAAAAAACTTGCACGTGTGTTGTCTGCTGTCGGGCGGTCTCGACTGCCGTCGCGGTCATCACTCATTCGAGGGGTTTTTCGTTGTCGTTCCGTCTCTCCACGTTCCGCCGCCGCTCCGCGTTGGTGTCTCTGGTCGCGCTTGTCACTACCGTTTCCGTTCTCGCAGCCGGGACCGCGTCGGCTCAACCGTTTCCGTTTCCTTTCCCTGATGCCGGCTCGTCCGGGGCCGGTTCGTCCGGCACGGGATCGTCCGATGGCGGCGGCTCGTCCGGGCCCACGACGCCTCCGACCACGACACCGGTCGATCCGGACCCGTCGGCGCCGGGAGCAAGTGGCCCGTTGCTCTCGCCTGTCCCGGGCGAACCGATTCTCGGGGTTCCCATCGAGACACTGTCGAACAACCCTGCGGGGTTCATCACCGTTGACGGTGTGGCGGTTCCCGACGTCACCGACTCGCAGAACCTCCTGATCGCGGTCATCGACGCCAAGACGCGCAAGCTGGTCCAGTACGGCACGCAGCCCAACAACTCGGGTGGGCTCGCGTCGTTCCTCTCGATCGTGAACAGCTGGGTGAACAGAGCCGACACCATCGTCGTCGTGAGCGGCATGAACGGCATACGAAACGCCGGCCGTGATTCCCTCGTCGCGCAGCTCGCGGCCTCGCTCGGGAGTTCTCCCTTGTCCCGCGGCGACCTCGACCGGATGGAGGTCGGCGCACCGTTCTCCATGGTAGGCAAGGCCGGCGCCGATGCCGGAGTCGCCTACACGCGGGTGGGGACGCGGGTCGGCGATCGTGTGGGCGGTGACATCACCGGCCTGTTGCGGTGGAACACCACCCGCGACGCATCCCGCTACGACTTCACACCGCCGCCGCCGTTGACGTACTCCACACGTACGGAGGGCGATTCCGGCACTGCGGTCACCATGACCATCGGCGACAAGCACTACACCTCCACACCCACCGGCAGCGACGGATTTGCCATCCGCGGGTTCGATTCGCAGACGTTGGCGCCGGTGTACGACACCACCGTCGCCACGTCCGACCCGGCGGGCAACCGAGCACTCAGCGACAAGCTGGTCGAAGTGGCCGCAAGGACCGACGACGCCGGACGGCCCTACGTCGTCATCGTCCAGAGCTTCGGTCGCCCCCGGCCGACCCCGGAGTGGCAGGCAGGTGCCGACGCACTGGTCCGCTTGGGCGGATCCCGCATCACCTTCTTGAGCCTGGACGGCGCCAGCGACTACACCCTCGTCGGTGGTCGATCGACCGGCCCCGCCGCGGTGGAGATGGGCGCGCGCATCAAACAGCCCGGACCCGCCGTTGGATTGCTCGGACTCGGTCACGACTACGGATACCTGCCCCAGATCTCCGGACCGGTGGGCGCGGTGGACACCCGCCAGAGCGCCATCATGTACCAGCAGCCCTACACCGCGGGCAACGCCCGAACCCCGTCGTTCCCGGCGATCAACGCTGACGCGGAGGCCTACATTGGCTCGCAGGCTGGCGTCGTCGGGTGCACCCCCACCTCAGCGTGCAGCATCCGTGAGAAGTTCCGCACAAATTACACAGCGGACTGGCCCACCTTCGCGCGAAAATTGGCCGGGCCCATGACCCGCCCGGCCGATGCGTCGTTCAGCGAGGCCGACTACGAGACGGCGCTCACCCAACTGCGCAAGGAGGTCGACTATTTCAACGCTGTGAGGACCTACTTCACCGCCACCCAGAATGCGATGGGGCTCATCCGGAACGACGCGGCGACGAGCGCGAAGACGTTTGGAGACGAGATCGTCTCCGCCGTGGATGCGTCCACCGACGCCCCGGTCGCCCAGGACGGTTTCAAGATCCTGAGCGCCATCATGGGCATTGCGTTGCTGATCACGCCCGAGCTGAAAGCGGTGTGGGGGCCCATCTCGGCGATATACGGACTCACCTCCACCGTCTCCGGCACCACGCCGGGTAACGCTGTCGCCAATCCTGTTCGAGTGCGCGCCGGGGACTTGTCCACGCGAGTGCAGGACGCTCTCGCGGGCGCCACCTACGGATTCACATCCGTCGCCATGGTCATGGTGTCCGACTACGGGAAGCTCGAAGCCGCATACACCGAGATTCAGAGCGAACGGTGGAAGGCTCCTGCCGCGGACGAACTACTCGTCGACACCAAGAAGGGCATCAAGGTCTGGTTTGCGAAGAACCTCGTGCCGCTCGCGTACCCATGGCTGGTGCGCGGAACGCCACCCGGCGTCGGTCCCACGACTGTCAACGCTCTCAGTTGCGGCACCGAGTACGACAACCTGGCTGAGGAATATTTCGCGTACTACCCGTGGAAGAACATGCCCGCGAACGCTCAGATGCTTGCCACGTGGAGCTTCGGTGCCGGCGGGACCGTTGTCCCCTGGAACATGTTCTTCACCAGGAACCGGCCCGAGATGGGCCGATTCTACGAAACCCGCAATTCCATCGGCCAGGGGCTCGCCAACACCCTCTTCGGAGGCGGAGACCGACAATTGGGGATTGATCTTTACGACTTCATGAGCCCGCGATACTTCGGCCCGGAGATGCACCAGGCGAATCATCGCGCGGACCGGTGTGATCTGTTCTGACGACGACCCTCGGGCGGTACCCATGTGTCGCCTCGGTGCACGATCGCACTGAACCCCTCTCACGTTCATAGCTATGGCGATCGCGCCCGTGCTGCACATCGTCGGCGATCGACACACGCAATCACATGTACCTAGAGGGACAAATACACTTCGCGCGGACACCTCGACCCTGAGGATTGTTGTGACATTGCAAAAAAATTGCAGTCGTCGATCACAGTTTCTCCGACCACCATCAACACCTGAGCCGAACCCACTGGGATGACTCACAGTCGAAGGACTTCCATGATCCGTCGTTTCCGCATTCTCGCGGCCGCCATCGCTGTCGCGGCCGCCATGACCGGCTCCCTCGTCGCGCCCACCGCCATCGCCTCGGCCGACCCTGTCCAGTCGACAGCGCAGAGCAAGTACTTCAACACACACATCCGCGTAGCCGACGGACCGCAGGGATCCCCGCAGTGCTACCGCAACGCTAGGTTCAGCTACGAAGGAAGTCGTTGCGAGGACTCGGGGTTCTACGACGCCGGGCACACCGCCGGGTTCAACAACATCGATGGCCGCGTGTACTACGGCGGGTACCCCGGCGGCACGGAACTGGTGTTCACGACCAAGTCCGGGTCGGTGCTCAAGGGCACCATCCCCAGTCGCAAGTCCGGCGACTTCACCATCACCGAGTTCAACGTCCCCGAGTTCGGAACTTTGGCACGACCTGGACAGAAGTTGTTCTTGAACGTCAAATCGGAGGGCCCCGGCCTGACCGGCGATGCGTGGCAGGACTTCTACCTCACTGGCAACCTCGACATCGTCTCGCCCCCCACCGGCGGTAACGGCGGCCTGTTCGGTGACTTCTTCGACGATCTGTCCGGCATCTTCGGCAGCTGATCCGGCACCGACCGAGAATGCCCCCTACCCCTCCGCGTGGGTAGGGGGCACTCGCGCCACCATCGATGAGCATCAGGAGAGTTTCATGCAAGCCCCAGCGGGACGGCGACATTCACCACCACGTGCACTGGTGGCCATCACCATTCTGGCAGCGGCGTTGCTGGCCGCAGCATGCTCTGCCGACTCCGAGGATCGCGCCGGGTTCGTCCCCGTACCCACCCGTGCTGCGCAACCCGCACCATCGTCGCCGACCCCCGGGTCTGCGATCGAGGTCGCCGACTTCACCGTCCTGCCCACCTTCGGATGCCTGGACGAAACACCACCCCGTGCACTCGTCACAGTGGGGTGGACCGCCCCATCCGCCACCGCCGTCGAGATCACCCTCGACGGACGTGTTCTCCCCGCAGGCATCGGAGATCAACTGCCCTATCAAGTTCCGGCCGGAGGGCCGACCGGCATAGGCGCCTCTGTCGTATTCGCCTGCGACGGTGCACCCGGCCACACCATCGACGTCACCTGGACTGCGGATGGCGTCGCCCCCGTCACCCGCACCGCCACCATCACCAAGGAGCCCACCGATGGCTGACCCGGCTTTCGCTCGTAGTGCCCTGAACCGTCGACAGTTCCTCGGCGCCGCCACAGCACTTCTCGGACTACCCCTCCTCGCCGGGACCACCCTCACCGCCTGCGCATCCGACTCCGACACCGACGCCGTCACCTGGTTCGAACCCGAGGTACGGCGCAGCAACGGTGGCACACTGTCCACCCAGCTTCGGGTGGCCGAAAGCGATGTGGCACTCGGCGGCAGCAGGATTCGAGCCGTCACGTACGAAGGCACCTACCCGGGCCCCACCCTCGACGTGCGCCCCGGCGACCGCATCGAGGTCGCCCTGATCAACGACATCGACGAACCCACCAACCTCCACACCCACGGCTGGCACGTCTCGCCGAAGCAACCCAGCGACGACGTCCTGCTGGCGATCGAACCCGGCGACACCTTCGACTACGCCTACGATCTCCCGGCCGACCATTCCGCCGGCACCTTCTGGTACCACTCGCACCAGCACACCCTCAGCGACACACAGGTTTTCGGCGGCCTGTTCGGAGCACTCGTCGTGCGCGGCGAACTGGACGACCTTCCCGGCGTCGCCGACCGCCCCGAGCGCCTTCTGATGATCAGCCAAACCCAGATCATCGACGGTGAGATGGTCCCCGGTGACAAGAGCTCGAACGACCTACAACAAACCCTGATCAACGGCACCTACCAACCCACCACCGACATCGCGCCCGGCGAGATTCAACGCTGGCGCATCATCAACGCCAGCTCGCTGTTCCTCCGCCTGCAACTCGACGGCCACCGCATGAACATGCTCGCCGTCGACGGGGATGCTCTCACCTCCGTCACCAGCCACGACATCATCGAAGTCATTCCCGGCGGACGCGCCGACGTCCTCATCGAGGGCGCCAATACCGGTACCTACCAACTCCGCTCACTGAGCTGGGAAGAATTCGGCCCCTACTACTCCTCGATGGTCCCGGCGCCGATGCCGCTGATGAACCTCGTCTCCCGCGGAGACACCCAGCAGCCGGCATCTCTGCCTACGACACTGCTGCCGTTCGACGACCTCCGCGCCGCCACCATCGACCGCCGCCGGGAATTCGTCTTCGAAGAACTCGAACCCCGCGGCACCGGCGACATGGGCCACTTCATGTACTACATCAATGGAACCACCTTCGACCACCACGTCGTCAACGAAACGATGATCCTGGGCGACACCGAGGAATGGCACTTCGTCAACCGCACCTACGAACCGCATCCGGTGCACATCCACGTCAATGACTTCCAGGTCGTCGCCATCAACGACGAACCCGTCGACCAACAGCACTACCGGGACACCGCGATGCTCCCACCGTTCGGATCACTCACCATTCGTCACAGATTCGAGGACTTCACCGGGCAGTTCGTCATGCACTGCCACATCCTCTTCCACGAGGATCACGGCATGATGCAACTCCTCGAAGTCGTCGAGCGTCCGGCATGACCGGCTCGAGTCCCACCCGCCGGTCCCCCGCTGTCGTCCTGCAAGTGGTCATCGGCATCGTGCTCGGGCCCGTCATCGCTTGGGTTCTGATCAACGCGCTCCCCATCAGCTCCGGGCGCGCTTCGGTCATCGCCGCTACCGGCATCGCCCTTGTCGTCGCAGCGGTCCTCTGGACTTCGGTGCGACGAGTTCGGCCCATGACCATCGCCTTCGCCGTTGCTGCGGCAGCGACGTGCCTGCTCGTCGGCCTCGTCGTCGCATCATGATCCCCTCTTCCGAAAGGTCTCCGATGACGACAAGCGCGGTACGCCGACGTCCCCTGCTGCGCGCGTTCCTCGGTGCGCTGGCCGTGCTGGCAACCTCGACGCTGGCCACTGCACCCGCGTCAGCCTCTCCGGTGAGCGACATACTCGACGGACTCGACCTCGGGTCCTCCAGTTTCGGCTCCCCGACAAGCCCACCGGGGTCCACCGCAGGCTTCAGCTACCCCGTCACCTTCAGGTACACGGGCAGCGTTCCTTTCACGTCAGCGCAGTTCGAGTTCGGTTATCCGGGGGCCTACAACAGCTGCGTGTTTCTGTCATCCGAAGGGTTCTTCGAGCAGCAGGACGCATTCCCCAGCACCAGGACGGCAACCTTCACCTTCCGTAAGAGCGGAAGCTGCTCGACGGCCACCGGAAACTTCCGTCTCACTCTGCGGTCGGAGGGCAGTCGTGATCGGTACACCGGCAACTTCCAGGTGGTCATGTTCGCCCCGTCGAGCGGCAACCCCACCACGACCGCCTGGACGCGATGCGCCGGGGAGCCAGACTACATTGTGCCCGGTTACACCGGTATACGTATGGGCTGCAACGCCGACGGCGTGCGCGGCGCTGACAGCGCTACCGTCGTCTACTCCTGATCACCGCTCGCACGGCACCTGCATGTCGTCGATTCTGTCGAGCAGTGCGGTGGCACCGCAGTGGTACGCGATCGAACGCGCCGTCCGAAGGTGTTCGGGGTCGATCTCTCGCCCGGACGCGATGTCGATTTGCGCCGCCAGAAGCAGACTCTCGGCCTCCCATACGCGAAACCCCCTCTGCCCATGAAGTTCTCGGGCTTTCACGACATGGCTCCGGGCCTCGTCCCACCGTCCCAGCGCCATGCAGACGTGCGCCAGATGGTGATCGACGACCCCTAGGACACCGGGAGTCAGCACGATGGTGTGCTCTGCGTAGGGGGCCAGCAGATCGAGTGCCTCCTCACAGACCGGGGTGACGCGTGTCAAGGCGGCCGCCCGCGCGGCCAGCACGACGGTGGTGAGCCACAGGATGCCGTCGGGAACTGCACTGAGGCGCCCATAGGCGAACCACCCCACGATATCTCGGGCACCATCGACATCGCCTATGTCGAACAGTGACAGTGCGATAGCGCCTCGGTAGGCAGGAATAGCGTCGAACTTCGGGGCCATATCTTCCCTCATGGCGGCTATCTCACCGAGGCCGCCGCGGAACATACGCAACTGGAGCAGTGCGGTCTTGTCTCGACCCCATGTGTGGAGACCCATCGGGGCGGGTGGAGGTTCGCGGACGGCGTCGTCGAAAATGGTCTCCGCGCGACCCAGATCGCCGGCGGTCACGAGGAGACCGACGCGCATGTAGTGCACCGTCCACGACGCCTCGGTGTCGATCGCCAGGCGGGAGGCGGACACCATGTCCAGGGCAATACCAGCTGCGTGGGTGTCCCCCATTTCCAGGTGGGCTCTGGCGAGAGTGACTGCCAGCGATGGGTCGAGGGTACGCTGCTCGGTATCGACGAGCACTTGCAATTCCGCCACAGCAGCGCGGCGCTCGTCGCGATATGCAGGCACGCGAAGGCCCGTGAGCACGGCGCGGAGGGCGTGCATCAGCGCGCCGCGGTCGGTGGATCGGCCGATCTGCGTCGCCCGCGCCAGCTGTGCGGCTCGGTGAGACCATCCCGACGACGTCCAGGTCATCTCCTCGGTGGCTGCGTCAGCAGTTCGGCGACCGCCGCGGTCCTACCGCGCCCGGCGCGATCGAGGGCGTCGAGGCCCGCGTAGAGGTGGCTCAGCCGCGTCGAATCCGGTTCGTACAACTGGAACAGCGCGATGCCGTCGATCACGTCGGAGGTCAGGGCATCGACGAGCAGGTCGAGATCACCCAGACCGTGGGCCATGTCGACGGCCTCGAACAGTGTGGCGCGGTACTCACGATCCAATGCCCGCCGCTGCGCCCGCCCCCGTCCGATGAGAAGCTCGCACCGGGTGCGGGTGTGCCCACGAGGAATCGACGCGGCCAACGCGCGGCGGTAGAACTCGGCGGCATCCTCGTATGCCGCAACGGAATACGACCGGTCCCCCGCACGGCGGAGGAAGTCGGCGGACGCCGCGCGGTCCGCGTCCAGCCCGCGCTCGAGGTGATCCGCCACCCGTGCCAGCTGGTCGACTGTCGAGGTGGCACCCACCGCGATCAGGGCCACGGCGAGCGCGGAATGGACCGCGGCACGTGTTGTTCCGGAGACGGTTCCGTCGACGACATCGACGATCAGCGCGTGGCGCATCGTCAACGCGTTGTCGACAGCGCCGACCAGGCCCGCATCCATCAGCTCGTCCAAGGCCGCGACGAATTGCAGATCGGTGCAATCGACGGCGTGTCGAACCACCTCGCGGGCGGTGTTCGATCCGGCGATGGCGCAGGCGGTGACAATGTCTCTCGCCGTGGATGTCAGCCGATGCAGCAACCAGAGCACCGCGTCGTCGAGGGACGATGGAGACGGCCCGTCGGGGTCTCGGCGACGCGCGTCGAGCACCGCCTCGACCAGAATCGGCAACCCCGATGTCCACCCGTGCAGCCACAGAGGGTCCAGGTCACTGCCGACGCGCCGCACCCACTCGGCGACGTCTTCCACAGCGAGAGCGGAGACACCGACAGACGTCACCTCGGACGGAGGAAGCGCGGAGCGCAGCGCGTCGGTGCTGCTGTGACTGCGGCCGGTGCCGCGCACGGTCACCACCACGCACAGACGTCGATGGGCGGCAGAATGCAACAGATACCGCAACACCGACAGCGTTGCGGGCGATGCCCACTGCAGGTCGTCGACGACGAACACCGTCACCGGACCTCGGTCGGGCCCGGTCAGCCAATGCTCCACCGCAGCCACCAGCATCGAGCGGTGGTCCGCTTCCGGCCCCTCCGCCGACCACTTCTCCGAGCCACCCCACCCGGTAGTCAACATCGACAGAATCGTCTGTCCTGCACTTTCACCTTGCCCCGTCGACGGGGAACCATCCGTATGAGGGTCGGATTCCCGCACGAACGCATCGATGAACGGTTCGAACGGAATCAGAGCGTTCATACTGCACCGCCCCACCAACACATCGGCTCCGGTGACAGCCGCGCGGCGGACAGCTTCGGCGACCAATGTCGTCTTTCCCGCACCCGCGTCACCGGCGACGACGACCAACCGTGCCCGACCCGCCGACGCGGCCGTTATCGCATTCTCGATCATGCGAAGTTCTCGTTCGACCCCCACCACGACGGTCCCCGGACCATTCGCATCCAACCGACGGGGCACGGCCACGGCAGCCGCATCCGAGCCGGCGAGTTCTCCCGC
This sequence comes from Rhodococcus sp. MEB064, assembly GCF_000834565.1. Lineage (NCBI taxonomy): Bacteria > Bacillati > Actinomycetota > Actinomycetes > Mycobacteriales > Nocardiaceae > Rhodococcus > Rhodococcus sp. MEB064. The sequence goes on along the minus strand of NZ_JXQS01000018.1, from coordinate 105,526 downwards.
TTCGGGCCCATCAGGGACCACATCGACGGGTGCCAGGGAGACAGGCACCGGGTCGACCAGCAGCTCCGAGAACACGGCCTGTGTCTCCGCCGACATCTCGACACCGAGCTCGTTCGCCAGCACGGTACGACACTGTTGCGCCACACCCAGTGCCCGAGCTCTGTTCCCGAGCGCAGCGTGGGAACGCATTGCTACCCGATACGCCTCCTCGCAGAACGGATCCGCCTCCAGCAGCTCCTGCGACCTCCGTAGCGCATGGTCGTGGCGCCCGAGCTCCGCTGCCGCGACTGCATCGACTTCCAGCGCGCGCAATCGAATCCGGTCGAACACGCCGCGAACCTCGTCCGCCCACGGACTGTGCAGACCTTCGAGCGCCGGCGCGGCGAGCAGCCCCAACAGTCGAGAGGCCCGATGCGCACGATCGAGCGCAGCACTGTCCTCGCTGACTTCGAGATGTCGCCGAGCGAGGTCCAGGTCGACCTGCACCGACGGAGCCAACGACAGAAGAAGTGCCCCGGACCTACTGGTAAGAGTCGACCCGGCAAGAACGTCGGACTCGGTGAGCAGTTGGCGGACCTTGGAGATGACACTTCGCAGAGCTGCGGCCCAGGTGGTCGGGCGATCCTTCGACCAGACAGCAGTCGCCAGTTCTCCGTAGAGGACGGCTCGCCCGTTGTTCATGGCGAGGTATGCGAACACGGTCGCGCACCGCGGACCACCGAACGCGCGCACGTCGACAACACCTGAAATCCCCTGAACCCGAGGAGAACCGATCAGCCTGATCGCGGCGGCTTCCGAAAGGTGCACGTCCAAGAAACTATCGCACACAGCGCTGCGCGGTGTCCCAACTCGGCACCACACGGTGCGCACCGACGCCCGCGCTCGCGGTGCTCGATCGCAGCGCCCGGTGCTGTCCACATTATCGGGAGCAGACAATGTTTCCGGTCTGCCGCGGAAGACCGACCGCTGTTTTCGTATGCTCGAACCAAGCCCCCCAAATTCCGATGCCGGTTGTCGCGACGAGCAGTTCGGTCACCGCAGTACCCTCGCTCTTAAGTATTCAATAGTTTGAGTAGGGGCAGTCATGACGACCTTCCGCCAGGCGATCGATGCGCGAGATCTCGATGCCGTCGACGACATGTTGGCGAACGACGTCGTGTTCCGTAGCCCCGTGGCCTTCGCCCCCTACCAAGGGAAGGCCATAGTTTCCGCAATACTCAGGACCGTCCTTCAGGTGTTCGAAGGCTTTCACTACACCCGGGAGATCCACGACGCACACGGTCGAGACCACGCGCTCGTCTTCGAGGCGACAGTCGACGGGCTGTCCGTGACCGGGTGCGATTTCCTCCGGTACGACGACGAGGGTCGGATCGTCGACTTCATGGTGATGGTGAGACCACTGCGCGCAGCCGAGGCCCTCGCTGCTGCGATGGGCTCCCGCTTCGAGCAGATCAAAGCCGACGCCGTCGCACAGCGCACGGTGACATCATGACTCCCTCAGGTGTTCTGCGCCTCGCCTGGCTCAGCAGACATCGAGCACCGATCGTCCTCGCCCAGGGTATCCGGGTACGGCGCTCCACCCCACGCTTGCCCGCGGCACGCGGTCTGAAGGGTCGGATCGGCGGGACCGATGCGCGCGCTGTGCAACTCGTCGTGCTGGGCGAAAGCCTCGCCGCTGCCGTGGGAGTCGACCAGCATATCGACGCTCTCGGTGGTCAACTGGCGACGCGGATCAATACACGAACGAGTAGACCCGTCGAGTGGACGATCATCGGCAGATCCGGAGCAACCGCACACGAGGTCCTGGGCCTCGTCGACGACGCGGTGCTCGGGGCAGCCGACATCGTGGTCGTCTCGGTCGGTGTGAACGACACGAAGAATCTCCACTCACGAGCGACCTGGCGGGCTCAGTTGGCGGCATTGCTCGACCGCGTCATCGAGGCCTCCCCTCGGGCGGCGATCCTGTTCATCCCGCTCGCCCCACTTGGGGAGTTTCCGGCCCTGCCCGCGCCGCTGAAGACCGTGCTCGGGCGCCGCGCCGAAGAATTCAATGCCATCGCGGGCGAACTCATCACCATGCGTCCGCGAATTGTGTTGTCGGACGTAGCTTTCGAATCGTCACATCGAATGTTCGCCGCTGACGGATTTCACCCCTCGTCGGCGTTGCACGGGATCTTCGCCGACGGCGTCGTCACCGCACTCGACCGGGCCGGCGTCCACGGCGTGCTCGCGGCCACACGAACCTGACTGTTCCCCTATCGGTCTCGTCACTCGGACGACGGAGTCTCGCAGTGAACGGCGATCCGCCCGCATGCTGGTCCTGACATGGTCCGCAGTGTCGATGATTCGGATGCTGGGGCGAGCGGGTTTTCGCGAAGCGGTCGGCACTGCGACACAAGACTCCGAGGCGCCCAACAATGAGAGCCACCTGTTAGGCGCCGGATCCAAGTTCGGATCTGTATCACTCTGCCCTACAGAGTAATTCGGTGTAGACACCGAACGACCTCTTACCGCTCCCTCGCGGCCACAACGCATGGTCGGGCAGAACAGTACGAATGGACCACAGCTGGTGGTCGAAGACGTCGACCACCGCCGAGTACCGGGTCATGGGTAATTCTCTCGTCGGCGCGGCTCGGGCTCACCGGGTCCCGCACAGTTCCGATGCCGCCGGATCACGATGTCTTGCGTTATTAACTTTTTTGACTAATGTATTCGGTGTCCATGCCCATGAATCAAGGAGTCTCCGTGACACAGACCTCGACACCGCTGTACCTGCTCGGTCCGCTGGAACCTGCTCGGGCCGAGACGGACACCCGTGAACTCGACGTGATCGGCGCTCTACCCCCCGAGCTGTCCGGGATGTATGTCCGGAACGGACCCAACGCGCACCCCGGTGAGGACCCCGGGCACGCGTGGGCCGGACACGGGATGGTGCACGGAATTCGTGTCGAGGCCGGTCGGGCGACGTGGTACCGCAGCCGGTGGGTGGACACGACTCCTGCACCTGCAGGGTACGACTTCTTCGCTCCGGGCCGGGATCGATCCGTCACCGCTGCCAACACCAGCATCGTCCCCTACGCAGGGAGATTGCTTGCCTTGCAAGAAGCCGGGCTGCCCTACGAAGTGGACCGAGAGCTGAACACCGTCGGCGTGTTCGACTTCGACGGGCGGCTGACGACCGGCATGACCGCTCATCCGAAGTTCGACGCACGAGCGGGCGAACTGCACTTCTTCGACTCCTATCTTCCCGAGCAGCCACACCTGGTCCACCACGTCGCCTCCGCCGAGGGGGAACTGTTGCGCAGCACCGCCATCGAGCTTCCCGAAGTCCCGCTGATGCACGACTTCGCCCTCACCGAGCACTATGTGATCTTCTACGATCTGCCGGTCGTGGCGGACCCTGCGATAGCGAATGCGATGCCGTTCCGGTGGAGCGACGACCACGAGCCGCGCATCGGCGTCATGCCACGTAACGGCGTCGGCGCAGACACCATCTGGATCACCGTGGATCCCTGCTGGGTCATCCACACCGCCAACGCGCGCGAGGACTCGCAGGGGCGCATCGTGGTGGAAGGTAATCGCGTCGTTCCCGACCGATGGGACATCAGCTGGGCCAGGCTCGGCGGCTCTCTCGATCACGTACCGGGGAATCTCGACACCCGCAACCCCCTCCCCGAAGCCCATCTGCACCGCTGGACCCTCGATCTCGGGACCAGAACCGTACGAGAGGAAGCCCTCGACGACCGTGCCATCGAATTCCCCACCATCGACCTCGCCCGGGCAGGGTTGTCCCACGAGCACGTCTACGCGGTCGGTTACCCCAGAGTCGGCGGCGCCGACGGTTACGAGCTCATCAAGTACGACACGAGCACCGGAACCGACCAGGTACGCAGTTTCGGAACGAACCAGATCCCCGGCGAGGCCTACTTCGTCGCGGCTCCCGATGCATCCGCCGACGACGAGGGTTGGCTGTTCACACTGGTATCCGGTGTCGACGGAGGCGCCTCCGAGCTGATGGTGCTCGACGCCTCCGACTTCACCGGCCACCCCGTTGCGCGGATCGTGCTGCCCGAGCGTATTCCCTACGGATTTCACGGCAGTTGGGTTCCCGATCAGGTGCGGCACTGACATGCCGCTTCTGCATTTTCATCTGATCGAGGGACGCAGCCCCGGCGACATCCAGGCGTTGCTCGACGCTGCCCACGGCGCTGTCGTCGATGCTTTCGGCGTCCCTGCGACGGACCGCTATCAGATCGTGGCCACCCACCCCCCACACGAGGTGGTCGCCATGGACACCGGATTGCGGATGCGACGATCCGACAAGCTGGTCATCATCGAGATAATCTCGCGGTCACGCACACGCACTCAGAAGGAGTTGCTGTATCGACTGCTCGCCGAATGCCTGCACCGGGAATGCGGGCTCGAGCGCGACGACCTCATCGTCACCATCACCGAGAACAGCGACGACGACTGGTCGTTCGGGGGCGGACGCGCGCAGTTCCTCACCGGCGAACTCAGCGCCACGTGAGCAACGAACCGACCGGCACCAGCGATGCGGTTTCGATTGTGTGGACCTGGTCGGTGGTGTCGGCGCGAGCCGCGTCCACGTGGGTCGGGTCAGCCGAATGCAGAGCGTCCGACTCGTGAGCAACCGGGTGGCCGCGTGACTGCGGCCACCCGGCCCCCGAGACGGATCGTTCGTGGACAGAACCATCCAGTCGGACCACCTACGCAATTTCACACCTAATCAACGCTAAGATCGATCGATGGCTCTACGGAACGCGATTCTCGCCGCCCTCCTCGACGGCGAATCGTCCGGGTACGACCTCGCCAAGTGCTTCGACGTCGCGGTGGCGAACTTCTGGACTTCCACCCCTCAGCAGCTCTACCGAGAACTGGACAAGCTGGAAGGTGAGGGCCTCGTCGAAGCGCGACTCGTCGAGCAACAGAGACGCCCCAACAAACGAATGTTCGCCCTCACCCCGAGCGGCCGCGCAACGCTGCGACAATTTGTCGCCGGCGAACCTAGACCCACCGCAATCCGGGACGAGCTGCTGGTGCAGGTCGAAGCCATCGACGTCGGTGACATCGACGCCGTGAGAATGCATCTCACTACCCGAGGTGAAGCAGCAGAACGGAAGCTCGAGCGGTACCAGCGCTCCCGCGAAGCCTTGCTGAACGGTCGAAGCGAGACCGACTACCTCGCCGAAACCGAACGCATCGGCCACTACCTCACACTCGCCCGCGGCATCGCGTTCGAAGAAGAAACCATCCGGTGGTGCACCTATGTGCGCCGCTCGCTTCGAGGTCGGTCGACCCGCGCCGACACAGGAACCGCCACCCACGTCGACCGCACACAGCCCCGACCCGGTGACACTGGCAGATAACCGCACACGGCACAGCCGCCCATCTTCACGTGCCGGAAAGCAGTAGTGTCCGCCTCGGCACTTGCCACTCACCGCGTCCTTCGATGTCCTGACGCCCACCGCTGCCGGGCACCGCGGCGGGTCGGTCCTGCGCGGCAGCGGCACTGTCGAGGGACTCACCGACGAACGTTCCGCGACCACGCTCGGACCGGAGCAGTCCTTCCCCGACACGAGTTCGAGGCGCGCGGTGCGGCTTCCGAGTCTCGGAAGCCGAATACGTTGGAGACACCGCATCCAGAATGACGCGGGCCGGAAGTCGGAGATTCGACAGAGCTTCGACCCGCACGACCCAAGAACTCACACACGGGACACGCTGACACAAGCCGCCGCTTTCCACAGGAGTCGGCACGAAGCGTGATGCGGCAGAGGTTGCCCGCGGCCAACTCGTCCATGGTCGGCACGTGACTCCCGCCGATCGGCGGGTCGGATCCAGCCCATCGACGGATGTTCGACTCGCGCCGTCTGTCCCAGAATCGACACCGACAACTTTCCTCGAAGAGTGGAGCGCAGCTCATGCAGTGGATGACAGAGGTGTCGTTGCCCGAGGGGGGACTCCTACCGCCGACCGGTGCCTTCGGCATCGCGGGCGCGGTCGGTCTACCTGATGGAACCGATCGCGGTGCGATCGACGATCGCACGACGAAGGGCGATGGTCCGCGGCTCCTGGCACGCCTGACACCGCGCTTACGCTCGTGACGTCGTCGCAGACCTCGGTCGGCCCGCTCGTTCTTCGACGCGCATTGCAGGTTGCCGCCGCGATCCGTTGGTTGGTGGCCGACGCTCCTGTGACCGTAGCCATCATCGCAACGATGACCGCTGCGACATCAGCGTTCGGCTACTTCGCCGGTGATCCGCGCTTCGTCGACCTGCATCTGTACATGGGCGTGTCGTCGATTCGCGACTTCCACTGGTGGACCCCGGTGACGTCAGCACTGGCTGCTCCCAGCCCGCTTGCCTACGCTGCTTCGATCGCACTGTTGCTCACATGCGCGGTTCCTCTGGAACGACGAATGCGGTCCGCCAGATTTTTCGCAGCCGCTGTCGTGGTCCAAATTCTAGGTTCGATGGGAGGAGTGGGCCTGGCCGCCGCAGCCAGGAACTTCGACCAATCTTGGGGCGACCTGTTGTCGGCGTCGGTGATATTCGATCCGGTGGGGTGGGTCGCGGGGGTTGCGATGACCGCGAGCGCAGCCATGCCGACGCTGTGGCGTCGACGGCTACGAGTAGGTGTCCCGGCCACTGCCATTGTTCTGGCCCTGTTCATCGGCGGGTTGTCGGATCTTGTGATTCTTGCTTCGGTCACGGTGGGACTGGTGCTCGGCAGGGTTGTGTACGGCAAGTCCGAGGCCTCCGGGGCAATTGTCGGAACTCGTCGTGAGCGTCGCCTACTCGTCTCGCTCGTCGTACTGGCTAGCGCCCTCGGACCGGTGCTCTCGATCATTGCCGGCGATGCTGCCGGTCCCCTCTGGGTGACGGAGACCCTCCTGCGCAGTACTCCCCGGTGGATCGGTGAGGTCCGGGCGATCTGCAACGACCCGACAGAAGGTGTGGAATGTAAACAGAGTCTCATCGCGATGCATTTCAGCGGCCCGGGCTTCACCATATTGTCGCTGGTGCCTTCCATCTTTCTGATGACGATCTGCGACGGCCTTCGTCGTGGGCGACGTTCGGCGTTGATCTTGGCGTTGATCGCGCAGGCCTGCCTCTTGGTGATTGCTGTGGTCGATCTGGCCCAGTCCTACACGCAGTGGAACGACTCGTCCGACTACGGGTTGGAATCGGACACGTTCTACATGGTGCGCGATACCGCGCCGTTGCTGACGCCTCTGGCAGTAGCCGTAGTGCTGGCGACGAACCGTACGGCCTTCGGGGTGATCGCCCCCGCAGGTGGTGCATGGAAGGCAGGTCGGTCGATCGTCGTAATTTTCGTCATTCTGGGCACCGTGTACGGGGCGGCGGGAGCGATCGGCTCCGCGGACATCGGAAATGTTCCAGCGCTACTCGTCGACTTTCTGCAGAGGTTGGTTCCCAACGTCTACCTCCAGTTGTTCGCACCCACACTGCAGGCAGGCGAGGCTGTTCCATCGTGGCTGGACGAGTGGATCGGCGTCGCCTTCTGGATCGCCGTCTGCCTGGTCGTCCTGGTCATGTTCATGCGTCCGAGTGACCATCGAGACATCGACGATCCTCATCGAGCGCGAGGAATTTTGCAGACCAGTGGCGGGTCCAACCTCGCGTGGATGTCGACGTGGCGGAAGAATCGATACTGGTTCACTTCCGATTCTCACAGCTACATCGCCTACCGTGTCATCGGTGGGGTAGCGCTGACCACAGGGGGACCCGTCGGCCCGGACGGTGCCCAGGGTGCCACGGTCCGCGGTTTTGCCGAGTTCTGCGCAGACTATGGTTGGACGCCGTGTCTGTACTCGATACCCGACAACACCCGTGTCATCACCGATGAACTGGGATGGAGTGCGATTCGCGTCGGCGAAGAGACGATTCTCGATCTGGCGGGTCTGAAATTCACCGGGAAGAAGTTCCAGGACATTCGGACCGCGTTCAACCGCGCGACCAAGGGGGGTGTTTCGGCGGAATGGATTACCTACGCGGAGGCACCTCTGGCGATTCGTGATCAGATCGGCGCAATCTCTCGCGAATGGGTTGCGGACAAGTCGATGCCAGAGATGGGCTTCACCTTGGGTGGTCTGACAGAGATGGAGGACCCCGCCGTCAGGTGCTTGGTCGCGATCGACACGGACCGCACGGTGCACGGGGTCACATCGTGGCTTCCGGTGTACCGCGAAGGCCATCTCGCTGGATGGACGCTCGACTTCATGCGACGGCGCTCAGCAGGTTTCGGTCCAGCCGTCGAATTTCTCATCGCGTCGGCTGCGTTGTCGTTCCAGGACGAAGGGATCGAGTTCATCAGTCTCTCCGGGGCACCGCTCGCCACCGCAACCGCCTCGAGCACGTCGCAAGGTGGTCTCGAATCGAATGGCAACGTCGATCGTCTACTCGCGACACTGGGTAAAGCACTCGAACCTGTCTACGGTTTTCGGTCGCTTCTCGCCTTCAAGTCGAAATTCCAACCGCGTTACGACGCGATGTACATGTCCTTCCCCGACGGGGCCGCCTTGCCGAGCATCGCCAACGCAATCAGCAGGGCGTACCTCCCGAGCATGTCGGTGGCGGAAACAGCACGACTGATGCGAGCTCTGGCAGGGCATCGGTCGCCGAAGCCAGTTCCGGCCCCGGCTGGTCGACCACGCGAGAGCGGTTCCCTCGATGCACACCCACCAGTATCAACAGCGAAAATGTGACGTGACGATGATGACCGTACGACGAGCCGATGCCGAGCGCGTCAGCCGAGTCCTGTCCACCCTTCTCTCAGGAGAACTGTCGTGAACGCCCCGGGACCTGGCATCAAAGTTGTCGTGGTCGATGACGAAGCTCTGATCAGGTCGGGTTTCGAGCGAATCATCGGAGCCGCACCCGACATCACCGTGGTGGCGACGGGCGATGCTATGGCGGCTGTCGATCTGGTCATCAGCACGGCACCCGAGGTGGTCCTGCTCGACATCCGCATGCCGGGCCGCAACGGGATCGAGGTGTTGGCAGACCTGCTTTCCTTGCCCGATCCGCCGGCTGTCGCCATGCTGACCACCTTCGACTCCGACGACTTCATCATGCGTGCCCTCGATGCTGGTGCCGCAGGATTTCTGGTCAAGGACACCGATCCCGAAGAATTGCCGAGACACATTCGCTCGCTGGCGGCAGGCGGAATCGTGCTGTCCCCGACAGTCGGACGAACCGTCGTGCGCGGGTTCCTAGGGTCGGTTCGAGACTCTCCCGAAATGCATCGGATCGGTTTGCTGACCGAACGTGAGCGTGGCGTTCTGCAGCGAGTGGGTCACGGTGACTCGAATTCGGAAATAGGTGCAGCTCTGTTCCTCGGCGTCGGGACGGTGAAGGACTACGTGAGCTCTATTTTCGTCAAGTTGGAGGTATCGACGCGGGTGCAGGCCGCGCTGGTTGCCGAACGTGGCGGTTTGCTCGCGGATCGTTCACGCGAGGACGGAGCCGAATCATGACAATCGGAGACGCTCGAAAGAGGCGGCGCAGCCTTGTTCTGACCCTCGCGTTCGTATGTATCTCTCTCGGCGACGGTTTGTTCGCCTTTCAGAGCCAAACCCGAGTGGACGTGGGTTTGACCCTGCTCGCATCTACGGCGTTGCTCGCCAGACGCCGTTTCCCTGCCCTTGTCTTCGTCCTGACGCTGCCGGGGTTGGCTTTCGGCACGACCTACGCCTATGTGGCGACGCTACTCGCGCTCGGATCCGCGGCATACTTCGTCGATCGACGATGGGTGATATTCGCTTGTGGAGGAGCAACATTCGGCGCCAACATGACCTGGATTTCGCTGTACGGGTCGTTCTCCCCGATTGTTCCGACCATGCTCACGGGCGCGGTCTACATGGCGGCACCGATAGCGCTCGGCGTGCTCATCAAGACCAGACAAACCCTCACCGATCAGCTTGTCGAATTGGAACGTGTGCGTGATCGCGACCAACTCGCCCGAGCCGAACTGGTGCTGTCCACCGAGCGAGCAAGGCTGGCCCGGGAAATGCACGATGTGGTGTCGCACCAGGTAAGCCTCATTGCCGTCCAAGCTGGAGCCTTGATGGTCAGTACCTCGAATCCTGAGGTCAAGGAAGCCAGTCGGTCGATCAGAACGCTGGCGGTGCGAACGCTCGACGAACTGCGTCAGATGGTGTCGGTGCTACGCGCGTCAGGTGGTGACGCACAAGGCATCGATCCGCAGCCCGCGATCGGTGACCTGTCGGCATTGGTAGCCGGAAGTGGCCTCGATGTGACGCTCACCGTGCACGTTGCCTCGCCCCTGCCGGCGACCATCGAACGAGCGGTGTATCGGACCGTGCAAGAGGGATTGACCAACGTCCTGAAGCACGCACCCGGGTCGACTGTTCTCGTCTCGGTCGAGCTCGACGACAAGATCGTGTCGATCGAGGTGTCCAACACCGGCGCAACCGAACCCTTGCTCGATCTGCCCTCTGCCCGACACGGACTCGTGGGTTTGGCCGAACGCGCCGAATTGCTCAGCGGACACATAACGACAGCCAGAACCGGTCACGACGGCTTCAAACTGAGCGTGATGCTGCCCATTGATTGAGTGGGCGGCCACCGATGCGCGGGCCTGTCGGCCGACGTGCGCACGACTCTTCGGTTGCTCTCGTCGTCGGTGCGTACGAGGCCACGCCAACCGTCCCGGCGGCGAGCGAAGGCCCCGCTTCCAGTGAGGGCAGGATGAGAGCGTCCGCTAGGTAGCCCCGGTGCGCGGTTCGAGCGAACAGGTGGCGCAGTACCGCGAGGCCGGATCACGACAGGCGCTGTCGTCGCGTCGGCGTGTTCGTGGACGATAGCGAGTACTTCGGGCACGGCGAAGTAGACGGTGCTGTCCACGACAGGAGAGCGACGCTCGGACTTGTCGACATCGAGGTGGACCGGCGATCAGGCCCGTCCGACAACGGATCGCCCGAGTCGGGTGACTCGGCCGTTCCCTTGCGGCCCGTCTGCGGCGCTCGACATCTCGGCCGACGAGAGCTAGGGTTCAAATGTCCAACAATTGGAGGTATTGCGATGGCCAACGTCGATCGACTGCACCGCACTGCGACATTGTCCGAGCGGGCCGCCGACCAGATCCGGGCCATGATCACGTCCGGTAAGTGGCCGGTCGGCACTCGAATCCCGGCGGAGCACGAGTTGGTCGAACGGTTCGACGTCAGCCGTAACACCGTCCGTGAAGCGCTGCGTGCGCTCGTGCACACCGGCCTTCTCGAAGCGCGTGTCGGAGACGGCACCTACGTGATGGCGACGAGCGAACTCCGAGCTGCTGTACTGCGTCGAACGGAGACATCCACGACCGACGAAGTACTCGCGCTACGGTTACTACTCGAGGAGTATGCGGCTGGACTCGCAGCAGTGAACGCCGGCAGTGAGGACGTGCGGCGCCTCCGCGCACTGCTCGAGGACGTGCCCGCTGCGGCATCGAGGTCGATCGCTGACCACGCCGAGGCGGACATCGCCTTCCACCGGGAAATCGTGCGCCTGAGCGGCAACTCGCTGTTGGTCGATCTCTACGACCACCTGGGCGCTGCCCTGTCGGACCTGCTGTCGTCGCTGATGTCGTCCCGCCCGACTGCCGACGAGCACGACCGGTTGCACATGGAGCTGGTCGAGGCGATTGCAGCACGCGACGAGGTGGCTGCCCGCCACATCGCCTCGTTGCTGGTGTCGGAAGCACGCCGCATGCACAGTGAGGCTTCGGGGGATCGCGAGCAGAAGCTGTGAGGCCGCGACCCGTGTCCTTCGGCGCACACGCCGAAGGAGGTGTGGAGACGCCTATTCCACCACTGCTGTTCCTGCTCGGAGTCGCGGCCGTCGCCGCAACCATGCGGGCACCCCTGACAGGGGTGGGCCCCCTGATCCCGTCGATTCAGGCCGACACGGGCATCAGCTCCACCGCGGCCGGCTTTCTGGGGACACTGCCGCTGCTCGCCTTCGCCGGCACCTCACCGTTCGTGCGATCCGCCTCGCAGCGGGTCGGAACCAGGCGAGCGTTGATCGGGGCACTGAGCGTCGTCGCTGTCGGCACTCTGGTGCGCTCACTGCCCGGAATCGGCTTTCTGTTCGCCGGAACGGTGCTGCTGGCGATCGGCATCGCGTTCTGCAACGTCCTGCTTCCTTCGATCATCAAGGCGACGGTGCCGGCCGAGCGCATCGGCCGAGTGACCGGCTTCTACGTCACCGTCATGGGCCTACTGGCGGCCATCGCGTCCGGCGTGGCCGTTCCGATCGGCGACGCCCTCGACGGCAGCTGGCGAGCATCGCTCGCAGTGTGGGCACTACCTGCCGTGATCGCGTTGGTCCTCAGCGTGGCGAGCCGATTCGCGGCCCGCGCGAACCGCCCACCCGCCGCCGGCGCGCACTCGCCACGATCGGTGTGGTCGTCCAAGCTTGCTTGGCAGGTCAGCATCTTCATGGGCCTGCAGTCCATCGTCTTCTACGCCGTCATCTCCTGGCTCCCCAGCATCGTCGCCGAGCGCGGAGTCGGCGAACAGATTGCCGGATGGCAACTCACGGCATTCCAGGTGGCGGGCCTGATCACCAGCACTGCGGTGCCGATCCTCACCCGCCGCCTACCCGACCAGTCCGCGGTGGCCGTGATCGCGTCACTCACCTGCGGCGCAGGCCTAGCCGTCCTCCTGTTGTTTCCCTCGATGTCGTGGTTGGCCGTGACGTTGATCGGTCTCGGCGGCGGCGCCAGCCTCGTCCTGGCCCTGTCGTTCCAAAGTCTGCGAGCCCACGACGCCGCATCCGCCGGCGCCCTGGCCGGCATGGCGCAGACCGTCGGGTACCTGCTCGCCGCTGCCGCTCCCCTCGCACTGGGTCTCCTGCGCGACCTCAGCGGGTCGTGGCGCCTCTCATTGACCGTGATGGTGACGCTGACCATGGTCCAGGCGGTATTCGGCCACCGAGCCGGACGCGATCGACACCTCTCGCCCCCGATCGACGCAGAGCACCTACCGACGAAAGGCACACCGGCATGAGCACCACCGACCACTTCAGTTACTACGACCTCCCCACCGCGGCGCCCACGTCGATCCCCGAGTTGATCCCGGGCGCCCGAAATGCCATGGAGTACTGCGACGTACAGCCGGGCGAGCAAGTTCTCATCCTCACCGAGAACGGTGTGGACCCCGTCGTCGTCCAGGCACTGGCGGCTGCCGCAGCACATCGAGATGCCCTCGTCCACGCCCTGTCGGTTGCCCCGTTCAGCGCCGGAGGCTGGGACGACGGGAACTCGACCGCACTGATCGCGGCGATCCACGACGCAGCCGACGTGATCATCTCCTGCACCTGGTGGGGCGAAGTGCACACCGACGCACTGTTCTTCGACCAGATCGCCCGCCGGAAGGCCCGATTCCTCTCGCTGCACCAGACGGCGACCGCCTCGGCGCTGACGACAGGTGCACGCTTCCCGCTCGACCTCTACCTCCTGATCGAACAACGCGCCACCGCCGCGCTCGACGCCGGCAGCGAGATCACCGTCACCAGCCCCACCGGCACCCATCTGACATTCCGCGACTACACGACAGCGGGCCCCAGCACCCGACTCTCGGCCGGGATGTGGCGACCGTTCCCGTACGGCGGAGTGAACTTCTCCCCCACCCGCACGGACGGCATGTTCGTCGTCGAGGAGTCCACCACCACCGGAACCCCTGCCGAACGCACCGTGGTCCACCTCGAGAACAACCTCGTCACCTCGATCGACGGAGGCCTCGGCGCAGACGAGCTCCGCAGGTTCGGCCCCGACGGCTACTACCTGCGGCACGCACTCATCGGCCTCAACCCCAAGGTCCGCTCCGCCGGCGGAACACAGTTCGAGCGCGAGAAGCACGCTGGCAACTTCTATCTCGGCCTCGACGGCCTCGACGATCAGGGCGAGACGGTCCGCATCCTCCCCGGGCACGCCCACTGCGACTGCCAGTTCGACGACGTCACCATCGCCGTCGACGACACCGTGCTCGTCGACCGCGGCCGCCTGCTGCTGCTCGACGACCCGGACGTGCGCGACGCGGCCACCAGATGGGGCCCGGCAGAGCATCTCCTCGACCCGAACCCACGGCTCCCGCTACCGATGCGCTACCTGACCGCACGTTCCTGACCGACCGATTCGTCCACCGCACACCGCCCACAGGAGGAACGCCATGAAATTCATCGGACTCGAAGAACACATGATGCCCACCGCCATCATCGACGCAGCCGGAGTCGACGGCGCCGACATGATGGACCCGCCCTACCTCGAAGGGCTCGACGACCTCGTCGACGGCGGCGACTCACGACTCGCGCGAATGGACGACGCCGGGATCGACGTTCAAGTCCTCTCCGCTGCCGCACATTTCGTGCAAGGGCTGGAACCGAGCCTCGCGGCCGACCTGTCCCGGCAGCTGAACGACACCATGGCCGCCACCGTCGCCCGCCATCCCGACCGGTTCTCGTTCTTCGCCACACTCCCCGTGGGAGACCCTGAGGCTTCGGTACGCGAATTGCGTCGCGGTGTCGAGGAACTCGGTGCCGTGGGCACCATGATCCACGGGCAGACCAACGGCATGTTCCTCGACGACCCCGCGATGCGACCCGTCCTCGCCGAGGTCGAGCGCCTCGGAGTACCCATATATCTGCACCCGGGTTTCCCGCCCATCGAGGTGTACCGGGCCTACTACTCGGGCCTCGACGACTATGTGGCGAAGATGCTCTCCACCGGCGGCTGGGGGTGGCACGCCGAGACCGGAATGCACATCCTCCGCATGGTCGCCAACCTCGTCTTCGAACGATTCCCCGACCTGCAGATCGTCGTCGGCCACATGGGCGAGAACCTGCCCTTCTCCCTGGCCCGAGCCGACGAGTGGCTGACCCCGCGCATCAAGGGATTGACCGGATCGGTCGCCCAGCAAGTCCTCGACCACGTCCACATCACCATCTCCGCATACACCACCGCGGCACCCCTGCTGTGCGCACTCGAGGTGTTCGGAGCAGATCGGATCCTGTTCGCCGTGGACTACCCCTTCGGAAACTCCGCGACCACCGTCGACTTCCTCTCCAACGCCCCGATCAGCCCGACCGACAAGGACAAGATCGCCCACCTCAACGCCGAGAAACTGCTCACCAGACTGTAGATCGGAACATCCGATCCCGTTGACACGGTGTACCGGGTGGGCCACCGCAGCAGATCGAACACAAAGCCACAGGGCATCTCCGACTACCGGAGAGTGAGCTCTGGGTCCCGATCGAGAGCGTTGCCCATACTGTCCTCGAGTCGTGGCCGCGGCACGGCGTGGCGAGAAGAGAAACCGTGGTCGCCGACATCTCCCCCGCGAACGGACTCGACGGTGTCACGGGATGACCGCTCCGACACCTCGACAAGGCGCATACACCTCCACTGTGGAGCGTCGACAGACCGGAACACTCGCGATCGGAGGAGTGAACCTCGCCGACACTCTCGATCTCCGCCACACTGGCACGACGACGGAAACGACGCGGAAGTTGAGCTGAATCGGTGCCTGAGGGTCGGATCAGCCCAGAAGCTGCTGCATGCGGGAGATCTCTGCGTTCTGCGTCTCGACGATGGTGCGGGCCATCGCGACCGCATCGACATTGGAGCCGTCCGCGATCTGCTTCTCCGCCATCTTGACTGCGCCCTCATGGTGTTCGATCATCATCGTCAGCCACTGCCGGTCGAACTCGGCCCCGGCAAGCGACATCAGCGAGTCCATGTCCCGCGAGGTCATCATTCCGCTGCCCGATCCGTGATCCGTGCTCCCCATCGAGTTCGCGTCCGCCGAGGGCGCCGGCCGACCCCACGCCGACAGCCACGAGGTCAGCTGGTCCATCTCGGGCTTCTGGGCGTCCGCGATCTCACCGGCGAGCGCGACCACGTCCGGGTCGATCGTCCGCCCTTCGCCCATCGCGGCCATCTCCACCGCCTGGGCGTGGTGCGGGTACATTATCGACGCAAACATGACGTCTGCGTCGGAGAATTCCGCAGTCGGATCGGCAGCGTGCGACGGTGCGGACTCCATCGACGTGGACGAGCCCATCGAGTGCCCCTCCATGGAGGTGGACGATCCGTCGTCGCTACAGCCCGCGACGAGGGCGACTGCCAATTGCCGCGGCGGCGGCGAGGGTAGAGATTGCTCTGGTCTTGTCGTGCATCGGAGAACTCCTGGTGTGTGTCGAACGTGAACAGGAAATCGACGTGCGATCCGCCGGAGCACCACAGCTCCGGTTCCCTGTCACACCCTCAGGAGTACCGATTCGTCCAGTGAGGACATCGCCCACGGCGGCGCTCGACCTGCTCGAGTCACGATCGTGAGGACACGATCGGATGCGTCGTCGAGCGCCGGACCATCCACAACACCGAAGGCAGAGAAGTGGTGAGCGAATGTCGCCGACACTCTCGCTCACGACCGCATCGTGCCGCCAGGTACCCCCTAGGGGTATCCGGGTAGGCCGTGTCACTGGGTGCGGTGGCCCGGTCTGGCCTGGTGTAACTACTGATCGGTTCCGAATGCCGAACCAGGCCCGATGCCGCATCCGGGGCGACGACGAGGCGGGCCTGCTCAGACCATCGGGGTTCGGTGCGGATGCCACGACGACAGCGCCGCTCTCCGCACCGCACAGATCGGCTCGCACCTCGACCCAATCCACTACCTGGCCGGAATCGATGCGTGACGCGGCGAACTGCTACTCCCGGCGAGCAGGCGCGCTGCCGGTCGATGGGCGGAGCTCCACCGTGACGTTCACCGGAGAGCGCGTCGCTCGAACAGATACCCCCTGGGGTACTTGCATACCCCCCCTCGTATGTGACACGGTGGGTTCGTCCAGGCGATCGAACCCAGAAGGAGTGCCCGTGTGCCGTCCCGCCGAATGCCCGAAGTGCGGCAAGACCACCTGGTCGGGCTGCGGCCGACACGTCGACAGCGTGATGGACGCGGTCCCGCAGTCGCAGCGCTGCACGTGCGACCACTCTGCGTCGTCCTCGTCCGGCGGGCTGCGCTCCCTGTTCCGCCGCTGAGCACCCCCTCACACCATTTTTCGACAATGGCCGATCCAGGCCGTCGAATACCCCCGCCCGTATAGGAGACCATCGTGTCCCAGTCCGACACCGTCGCCGGACCCCGGCCCGGCGACCGCCACGACAGTTCCCCCGGCCGCCTCGGCCGATGGGGCGCGGCCATGGTCACCCGCCGCCGCTGGGTCTTCGGCACCTGGTTGATCTTGTTGATCGCCCTCGGATCCGTTGCGCCGTCGGTGTTCTCGTCCCTCGCCGGCGCCGGATGGCAGGCGAACGGATCGGAATCGGTCCAGGTCCGCGAGCTGGCCGAGGAACACTTCGGCGGCAACTCTTCCGCCGCCGTGCAGGTCGTCGTCCACAGCGACTCCGGTGCGCTGACGGACCCAGCCTCCACCGCCGTTCTCGCCGAGGCCACCGCCATCCTCACCGGCGATCCTCGTTTCGGTGAGATCGTGCCCCCGCAGCCGGGGATGACCATCAGCCCCGACGGGCGCACCGGCATCCTCATCGCCGGCGCCGACGGCACCACCGACGAGATGGTCACCGCCGTCGACGACGTCAAGGACCAGCTCACCGCACTCTCCGGCGACGGCATCGAGGTCTACCCCACCGGTGCGTCGGCGCTGTGGTCGGACTTCAACAAGGCCAATCACGACGCGATGATTCAGGCCGAACTCATCTCCTGGCCCGTCACCCTCGCCATCATGGTCCTGGCGTTCGGCTCGCTCGTCGCCGCCGGACTCCCGCTGCTGCTGACCATCGCCGGTCTCGTCGCCTCCGCCGGCGGACTTGTCCTGCTCAACGAGATCACCCCGATCTCGGTATGGGCCATGAACTTCGCCATGATGTTCGCGCTCGCACTCGGCATCGACTACGCACTGTTCCTCGTCGCCCGCTTCCGCGACGCCCTGCGCTCCCGCGATCCCCGCGCGGCCGTCGCCGAGACCATGGACACCGCCGGCAAGGCCGTCGTCCTGTCCGGACTCACCGTCCTGGTGAGCCTGTCCGCCGTGCTGATCGTTCCCGCCCCCGCGGTGCGGACCATGGCGGTCGGCATCATGCTCGCCGTCACCTTCGTCCTGCTCGCCACCCTCACCCTGCTCCCCGCCGCCCTCGGTGCGCTCGGACCGAAGGTCAACGCCGCGTCCCTCCCCTACGCCAAGCGCCAGCAGCACCGCTCACCCATGTTCGCCGCATGGGGCGCACTCCTGCACAAGCACCCGTGGCCGTTCGCGCTCGCCTCGATCGGCGTCCTCGTCGCACTCGCACTGCCGGTCCTGGGCCTGAAGGTCGCGATGCCGTCGATCTCCGTCGTCCCCGACGACGCGCCCGTGCGGCAGGGCTACGCCCTCGTCCAGCAGCAGTTCGGTGACGGCGCCCCCGGCGCACTGCAGATAGTCGTCCCCTCGGCCGACGCCGCCGACACGGCCGCCGCCGCGGCGCAGGTGCCCGGCATCACCATGGTCACCCCACCGCAACGCGCTGCCGACAGCTCCGGCTACGCACTGCTGCAGGCGATCCCGGCGATCAACCCCTCCGACGAGTCGATGGACACCATCCTCGCCGACCTACGCGGCCAGCTTCCGGAGTCGGCACTGGTCGGCGGCGCCCCCGCGGAGAACCTCGACCTGCAACAGTCCCTGAACGACTACCTACCGCTCGTCGTCACGATCATCCTGATCCTCGGATTCGTGCTGCTCCTCGTCGCACTGCAAGCACCCCTGATCGCTTTCCTCGGTACCGCGGTCAGCCTGCTCTCCACCGCCGCCGCGTTCGGCGTCGCCAAGCTGATCTTCCAGGACGGACACGGCGCCTCGCTGCTCGGCTTCACCCCGCAGGGCTTCCTGAACGGGTGGGGACCGGTGTTCTTCTTCGCGATGATCTTCGCCATCGCCATGGACTACACCGTGTTCCTCCTCGCCACCGCCAAGGAACACTTCGAGCGCACCGGCGACGCGACGACGGCAATGATCGACGGCCTCGCCCACTCCGGACGGGTCATCTTCGCCGCCGCCGCGGTCATGGTGGCGGTGTTCTTCACCTTCGCCCTCGCCGACCCGCTGCCGCCGAAGGAGATGGGCATCATCCTCGGCGTCGCCGTGCTACTCGACGCTGTGCTCATCCGGTTGATCCTGCTGCCGGTCCTGCTGCGCTTGACAGGGTCCGCCGCCTGGTGGTCGCCCACGTGGCTCCGCAAGGCTCTCCCGTCCATCAGCTTCTCCCACTGACCTCACGAAGGATTCCCCATGAGCATCGCACTGACCACGACACTGACCGGCACCGACTTCGACACCGCCGTCCAGCTCACCCGCAACGCTCTGGCAGAGCAGGGTTTCGGCGTGCTGACCGAGATCGACATGCAGGCCACCATGAAAGCCAAGCTCGACGAAGACATGGAGCGCTACCTGATCCTCGGCGCGTGCAACCCGCCCCTGGCCCACCGCGCTGTCGGCATCATGCGACAGATCGGACTGCTGCTCCCGTGCAACGTCGTCGTCCGCGAAGACCCGGACAACGCGGATGTGATCATCGTCGACGCGATGAACCCCGACATCATGGTCGACGCAACCGGAGAGCCCGCACTCGGCGACGTCGCCCGCGACGCCGCGACCAAGCTCCGCGCCGCCATCGCAACACTCGCCGAGCAGCCGACACCCGAAAGCTGAGACCTCGATGCCCCCGGGGGTACCATCGGAGTCTCACAGTAATTCTGACAGGAGTTCACATGATCGGCGACGAAGACAGCATCGCACTGGTACTCAACCGGCTCCGACGCGCCAACGGTCAACTCACCGGGGTCATCTCGATGATCGAGAACGGCCGCGACTGCAAGGAGGTCGTCACCCAACTCGCCGCCGTCTCCCGTGCACTCGACAAGGCAGGGTTCAAGATCGTCGCCACGGGACTGCGCGAATGCATGACCGGTGCCACCGCCGACAACAAGGAACCCATGACCGAAGCGGAACTGGAAAAGCTGTTCCTCGCACTGGCGTGACGAGTCGAGTACCGCGGCACATGCCGGCCCGACCGTGCGCCGCGCTCGCTGTCGTCGCTCTGGCCCTCACCGCCTGCGCTCCCTCGGGGGGTGACCAGGGAGGCGTGCCTGTCTCGACGGATCCCACGTCGAACCAAGCAGTGCGCGAGGACTTCTCGACCGAACTACAGGCTGTCGAGGATCGCTACGACGTGACGGTGGGTGTCAGCCTCCTGGACACCGGGACCGGAGAGACGATCAGCTATCGCGGTGCCGAACGTTTCGGTTTCGCCTCCACTGTGAAGGTGTTCCTGGCAGCCGAGTTCCTGCGACGAACTCCTCAGGACGCTCGGGACGACATCGTGAGGTGGTCCGCGGCCGACATCGAGCGCGCGGGCTACTCACCGGTGACCACGGCACGTCTGGACACCGGACTCACTGCGGCCGAGTTGGCAGAAGCGGCCGTGAGGGCGAGCGACAACACGGCGACCAACCTCGTGTTCGACCGGATCGGCGGTCCCGCAGAACTCGATGCTGCTCTCTCCCGACTCGGTGACGAGGTCACGGACATCGTCGACGTGGAGCCGGGTCTCAACACGGTCGAACCCGACAGCACCGCAAACACCACCACTGCCGACGCGTTCACGGCGAACATGGCCGCATTGCGAGGTGACGGCTCGTCGACCGATGCCGACGCAGCGACTCTGGTCGAGTGGATGAGCGGAAACGCCACCGGCGATGCCCTCGTCCGCGCGGGGGCGCCGAGCGGATGGACGGTGGCCGACAAGTCGGGTGGCGCCGGGGGCGTGCGAAACGACATCGCCGTTGTCACACCACCCGGCCATCCACCACTCGTCCTGACGGTGCTGACACGGAAGAACGACCCCTCGGCACCGTACGAGGACGCCGCGGTGAGCGAGAGCGCCGCGATCGTCCTGAACACCGTTCGGTAGCCCCTGAACACCGTTAGGTAGCCCCTGAACACCGTTAGGTAGCCTCGGACAGCATGATTGCCGCACCGCTCACCGACGACCTCGTTCTCGGTGCAGCCGAGCTCGAGCAGGTCGAACGCGGGGTACGCCCGCACCGTCTCCCCAGTGCAGTCCGGCAACGCGACGCGGATCCGCAGCTCGCGATGATGGAGGCGCAACCGTCCGGAGTGCGTATCGCTACGCGCACGACCGCCGTCGAGATGGTCGTCGAGGTCCACACCACGCGCATGACCTACCGGGGTGTGAAGCGCGACCGGGGCGCAGTCGACGTGGTGATCGACAACTCGGTTCACCAGTCGCACGTGCTCTCGGGTGGTGACACCATCGAGATCGATCCGACCACCGGGACGAGCACGGTTCACCCGGGAACAACCGAATCCATCACCCTCACCGACCTGCCGGCCGGGGAGAAGACGATCGAAATCTGGCTCCCCCACAACGAACAGGTGGATCTGGTTTCCCTGTCAGCTGACGCCGTTCTGCACCCGGCTCCGACGAGCGGACCGAGGTGGCTGCACCACGGCAGCTCCATCAGCCAGGGTTCCAACGCCGCGAGCCCCACGCGCATCTGGCCTGTCGTCGCGGCCCGTCGTGCCGGCGTTCGGGTGCGCAACCTGGGGTTCGGGGGCAGCGCCCTCGTCGATCCGTTCATGGCTCGCGTCGTGCGGGACTCCCCCGCGGACGTCATCAGCGTGAAATTGGGCATCAACGTCGTCAATCTCGATGCGATGCGCCTTCGTTCGTTCGTTCCCGCCGTTCACGGGTTCCTCGACACTGTCCGCGACGGGCACCCCACCACACCGCTGCTGCTGATCTCGCCGATTCACTGCGCGATCCACGAGAACACACCGGGCCCGGGGGCATTCGATCCCGAGGCATTCGCCGCCGGCTCCGTGAGATTCCGCGCGACGGGTACGGAGGGCGATACCGCCTTCGGACGACTGACACTTCACGTGATCCGTGACGCGCTCGCTCAGATCGTCGAGAGTCGATCGGACGACTCTAACCTCCATTACCTCGACGGGCGAGTGCTCTTCGGCGAGGACGACGAACGGCGTAATCCACTTCCGGACCGTCTGCATCCCGACACCGATGCCCACGCCCTCATGGGACAGCGCTTCGCGAACACCGTTTTCGGACCATCAGGGCCGTTCGCGCCGAGAACGACTACAGAAGACGTGCCCGATCAGTCGTCGAGAGGGTGACGGTGGCTGCGGCCGGATCCTCCGCCACTGCGGTCGTCGCCGGCGCTGAAGCTGTTCTTCGATAAGCACGTTCGTCCGTCATCCTTAGCCTCGGATTCACCTCGACGTCCGCAGCGCCGACCCGTCAGATCAGTACCTCGCCGCCGTGCAAGGACTGATCGACGAAGTGCACTCCACTCCACTCGCGCACGGAAACGACCGTATCTACTACCCCGGTGAGGTCGAAGACGTTGCTGCAGAACGCAACCTGGCGGACGGAGGAGTGGTCCTCGCCGACCGAACCCTCGACGACCTCCGCGCGCTGGCATCGGAGTCCGGAACCGCGCTCTCCTTCTGAGCCAACAACCAGCCTGCCCTTCCCCGGGTCGGAAAGGCTGAGTTCGGTGGATTGCCGTGGTGGGCCTCCGTCCGTCACCTAACGGGTTCCGGTGATGCCACCGTCCACCGGAATCGTCGCCCCGTGCAGGTAGGCCGCCTCGTCCGAGACCACCCACGCGATGGCCGACGCGATCTCTTCCGGCCTACCCGGACGTCCGGCCGGTATGCCGGCGGTCATTGCGGCAATGACGTCACCGTCCGAATCGTTGATCGGAGTTCGGGTGGCGCCCGGCGCGACGGTGTTCACTCGCACCCCTCGTGGTCCGAACTCGGCGGCCCAGCTTCGAGCGAGCTGAGCTTCGGCCGCCTTGGTGGCGGAGTACAGGCCGACGAATGCATGGCCCACCGTGGCCATCCACGACCCGACGACCACGATCGCGCCGTTGCCTCGTTCGGTCATTGCCGGCGCCAGGGCTGCGGTGAGAACATGCGGTGCCCGGACGTTGACGGCAAGTGTCGCTTCCAGATCGGCGTCGGTGAGGGAGACGGTGTCGACGGCGGGGCACAGTGCCGCGTTGTGCACCAGGATATCGACCCGACCGTCGAGAGCGCTGGTCCACGCGGCGGCCAGCGCACGCAGGTCGGCAGGTGACGCGGCGAGATCGCCGTTCACGAACGCGGCCGATCCGCCGGCGCCTTCGATCTCGGCGACCAGATGCGCACCACGTTCGGCGTCACGCCCGGTTATCACGACGCGAGCCCCACGGGCTGCGAGTTCGCGGGCGGTAGCGGCGCCGATCCCGCTCGTCGAGCCGGTGACGACGGCGGTGCGGTCGGACAAATTCAGTGGGTTGCTCATGCAGACCAGTTCACCGTCCGGTTCGGTAACGCACCAGGGCGAGCGCTGCCTGGTCACGGCGTGACCAGGCGCAGGAAGCGGTCTCTCAGTAGTCTGACCAGGGTGCCAGCAGACAGATCCGCACTCGGGGCATTCCTCCGGTCACGACGTGACGCACTCACGCCGGCAACGGCGGGGATTGCGCCGTTCCCCGGACCGCGGCGCGTTCCGGGCCTCCGCAAGGAGGAACTCGCGGTGCTCGCGGGACTGAGCCCCGACCACTACAGCCGGCTCGAACAGGGCCGCCAGCACACGGTCACCGACGACATCGTCGACGCCTTGAGCCGGGCCCTGCGCCTCGACCGGATCGAGGACGCACACCTGCGGAATCTCGCCGCTCCGCTTCGCCGGAAACGCTCGAGTACGTGGGAGTCTGCGCAGCGTCCCGATCCCGGCCTTCTGCGGGTGCTGACCATCATGGACCACGTTCCTGCGCTCGTCCTCGGGCGCCGGTCCGAAATCCTGGCGTGCAACACGCTGGCGCGGGCGGTCCTGGGGGCAGAGATAGACGCGGGCGCCGTGTTGGTGCGCTGGCTCTTCCTGGACCCACGTGCGAGGGAACGCATCGTCAACTGGTCCGATTACGCGTCGGCCGCGGTAGGGGCGATGCGCTACGAGGGCGGTCGTCACGTCGCCGACGCCCGGTTGACGGTTCTGATCGACGAACTACGTTCGGCAAGTGCAGACTTCGCCCGGTGGTGGGATGATCACGGTGTAACGGATCGCACGTCCGTCGACAAGAAGATCGCTCACCCCGTGGTCGGCTGTCTCTCGTTCGGCATCGAATCGCTCGTGTCGCCGCACGATCCGGAGCAACGCTTGATCATCTACACCGTCGAGCCCGAGTCGTCTACCGCTCGGGCACTTCCGATGTTGGCGTCGTGGGGCCCGGCATCCGCCGTGTCGATGGGCTGACGCGCGGACGATGAATCGATCGGTCGGTCCGCTTCGTGGTACCGCTATCAAGTTGGGTAGAACTGCTGACATCGAGCCCCGGTTCGGAGCATCTCGCAGGTGAGCGAACGCCCTGGACCGTGGCGGACCTGCACGGACGTACAGCGGAAGTCGTGAACCGAGAGGTTAGATCGGGCTAATTCGAGATTCTTGCGGGTCAAAGGCAATCGAGAGCCTGTCAGGGTCGAACTGACGTCCACTCGCTTACAAGGCTTCGATGTCACCTGGACTCAGAAAAAACTGTTCAGACCGGCACATTCGTCCGCTAACGTCCGTTTCGGTCCACCTCCGTCCGTCCCGACTCGTGACACTCTCGTGACACCGAGAATCCGACAGTTCGACGTCACGTATCCAGAAACATGTTGTCCAACAAAGTATCTCGATGCCGTGGGCACCAGCGCTCACGGGCCCGGTTGTGCGGCAGTCGTGGTGACCGTTCGACGGGAGCAGGTGGTCGAGGTAGCACCCCCGCGGCGAACCACCGGGCCCTGAAATGGTCCGGTATGCGAAGACTCCTCGTTGGCCTGATCGTCGCTGTCACGCTCGCAGGATGCTCGTCGAACGAGCCCACCGGGGCGTCGCCGACGGGGACCGCAGGCGCCGCTGCGTCGTTCCCTACCACCACTGACGGGGCGCTCGGATCCGCCGCCGTCGAGAGCGAACCGACACGCGGCGTCGCGTTGTCGTGGACCGACGCGGACATCCTGCTGGCACTGGGCGTGACACCGGTCGCGACCGCGCGCACGACGGCCGAGTCGGGGTTCCAGCCGTGGACCGAGGACGCGATGGCTACGAAGGACGCTCCCGCTTTCCTGGAGGGCGCCAACGCCGACCTGTCGATAGAGGACGTGCTGTCCTACGAACCCGACCTGATCGTCGGCACCAAAGCGTTCGGGCTCGACACCCGATACGAGCAGTTGTCGGCGATCGCCCCGTCGTGCACTACGCGAGCACCCCATCCGCCGAGACATGGCAGCAGGCCACACGGACCATCGCAGGCGCGCTCGGTCGCACCGCCGACGGCGAGCGCGTGATCGAGGAAACCGAATCGACGATCTCCGCTGCCGCCGAAGCGCACCCCGACTTCGCGGGCCGCACGTTCACGTTCTTCGTCGGTCCCACCGAGGGTGGTGTGTACGTCGTGAACTCGACCGACGACGCCGGTGCACAGTTCCTCGACGCCCTCGGGATGCGGCCCACCGATCACGCGACGACGCTGCCGACCAGCTCCATTCCGGGACGGGCGCAGATCACCTACGAGGACCTGTCGAACAACGATGCCGATCTCGTCATCGCCACGGGTCAGCCCGCCGCTCTCGACGAGTTCCGGGCACTACCCGGCATCTCGGCCCTCGCCGCGGTGCAACGAGGCGACTACGTGCCGCTCGCTCCGACCGACGCGCAATCGATCGCATTCCCGTCCCCATCCAGCCTCACATGGGCGGTGCAGAACATCGTGCCCAGGTTCTAGCTCTACCGGTCATCGGTGCTGGAAGTGGCCCGGTGGCGGGGGCATGCGCTGCCCTGCGGCGTCCACCGCGCAAGATGCGGTTAGGTCGCCCGGCTGCATGACCAGGATGTGCCACTGCACCGCTCCCCAGGGGTATCCGTACGCAAAACAGCATCGTCGACGTGCCCGCCCGTGGTGGGGTCCGCGCGGGGTGACTCGGTCATCATCGATCCGTTCGCTCGGCGATCGATGGATGCGAACCGGCGTCGGCGAGACCATGTCCGTACAAGACCGGCCCGATGAGAACGGGCCACCGAGGGAAAACCCGACACGGTCTTTTTCCGCGCGGCCCGTGCCGGCGCGGGCATGCCTCACCCAACGCATCGGCTGTTGCTCCCGGCGAAGTCGACCGTCGCCGCGTGATCGCCGAGGCAGGACCCGACAGCATTCGCCAGTGCCTGTAGATCGCCGACCATCGGCACGTGCATGGTGCCGGGGGTGCGTTCTCACCGCGGGACGAGCCGGAACCCGAGGACGCGCTGTCGCCTCCGGGACATCTCGCGATCGTCAGCGAACGCGAATCGCCACGCCGGTGACGTGGTCCCGAACAGTCACACCCGGCGAAGAGTGGCCGACTCGAACACTGGGTGAGCCGATGCCATCGGCTTCCGGAGCCCGTTCATCGACCGGGCATTCGCGTACCGTCGACTATATGACGCTGAACTATGTCAGATTCGGAAATGGCAGCCCGCTGTTGCTGGTGCACGGCTTGGGCGTGGGATGGCGATCGTGGTCTCCGATCATCGACGAACTGGCGGAACACCGTGACGTCATCGCGGTCGACCTACCGGGGTTCGGGGAAACGCCGCCGTTGACGGGCGAAGTATCGATCGCTGCTCTCGCCGACTCCGTCGCGGATTTCATTCGCGAACACGATCTAGGTGGCATTTCCACCGTCGGTCAATCCATGGGCGGTCGAATCGTCCTCGAACTTGCGCGGCGGGGAGTCGGCGGCGACACCGTGGCACTCGACCCCGGCGGTTTCTGGAGCGACCGCGAACGCGCTGTCTTCGGCGCCACACTGCGGCCGTCGATAGCCCTTGTCAGAGTGTTGCGGCGCTTCCTGCCTGCACTTTTGGGCAACCCTGCGGGAAGGACCCTGCTGCTGGCACAGTTGTCGGCGCGGCCATGGGCGCTCTCGCGCGACACCGTGTTGCCCGACGTGCGCGGGCTCGCCGACTCCCCGTCGACCCAGGCCGCTCTCGATGCCCTCATCCACGGGCCGAAGCAGGAAGGCGCCTCGTCCGGCACAGTGCCCGGGCGGGTCACAATCGGTTGGGGACGACGAGATCTGGTGACGGTGCCGAAGCAAGCGGCGCGCGCATCGGAGCTGTTCCCCGATGCCGTTCTGCACTGGTTCGAGCGATGCGGTCACTTTCCGCAATGGGACGCACCGAAAGAAGCCACTCGACTGATTCTCGACCGCACCGAAAGAGGATGATCTTCGAACGAGTCGGACCAGTTCATGTAAATTGCGGGTCGACAATTTGCCGGTGAACTCGCCCGGGCCCTCGGCGAACTCGCCGCGAAGGAACGACCGTCGCGAGGTTCGCGGCGTGCCTACCGGGGGATTCGCGTAGACCTGCACATCAGCTCCGAGGCGGCGTGCGGGCAGCGCCGGAGGTTGCTCAGCCACCCTCGACGATCACCCGGCGTGTCCCCTCCGTGCCGGACGCAGAAGTCGGATTTGCCCACGAGCCGACTCGCGGAGATCCGTGTCGCCATCTATGGCCGGCGATGCGCCCATGATGGGAGCGGCCGGGTCGTCAGGGGTCGACGGAGTTGATGGTGTCGATGACGCGGTGTGCTTCGCTCGCGGAGCCGTGCCCGCGGGAGTAGGCGCCGGCTCTCAGCATCGCCGAGGCCACCGCAACGGTGCAGCCGTGCCGGGCGGCGAGGATTCCGATGGCGATGTTCACTGCCTCGCTGTCCTGGTGACGCCGGACGAGCATGTCGGCGGCCACGCCGGCGGCGACGATGCCCGTGCCGAGCATCCGGGCGAGTTGGGCGATCATGGTGTGGGTGGCGCGGTCGTCCCCCGCGAGTCTGTGTGGTGACCTCGTCCGGCGGTAGAGCTGCAGCGTGCCCAACGGCACGCGATGGTCGCCGAGCGGGTGCGCTTGCACCCATCCGATCCCGCTGACGGCCAGTTCGTCCACCAGTAGCGGCCAGCGGCCCCGGTCGGCAGCGTCGTCGACGTCCACAGCGCACGCATTACTAGTCGACATGGCCTCTATGTGGGGGCCACATCCGAGGATGTACCCGAGGTCGGCGGCCTGCACAGCGACGGAGTCGGTGGCGTGCACCACCTGATGGGTATCGGGGTGGTCCTCCGCAGCGACGACGAGCGCGGCCCCGTCCGCGGCGGCCAGATCGACGCACACATCGACCCAATCGATCGCGGTGACACCGTCGAACGGTCCGCGCGCATCACGCATCGGATGTGCGTCGTCGTCACCCCACATTGGGGTCCTCCCTGCATCGGCTACGGCAGCGTACGAACACAACGACGGTACCCACGACATCGTCCGGCAAACCGAGGGAGCGCTCGGGTCCCCGGTCGTCGAGACGACGGATGCTCTCCGGGACCACGGTGAGGCCACCGGGAACACAATCCCAGGCAAAGGCAAGGCATCGCAGGCGACCTTCGGCGCCATCATGGCACTGGGCAGCTACCTGATCGACGTCTTCCTCGTCCTCGAGAAGGAGGGCGTCCGGAAGTCCGAGGCGTCGTGGGGCGAACTATTCGACACCACCCGAGACCAGCTCGCGGAGGCAGAACGTGATCGCGGATGAGCTGCCCGCGGCGACTCGTCCGCACGCACGGGTCGACCCGCGACTGACGGACGGGCTACGAGTACCGCTGTCGGGCAAGCTGATTCATATCAGTTCATCAACGAAGCGCCCGCGTCAGCGCAGTGTTTTGATTGAGCCCGGGGGGCACCGGGGCACCCCGAGAACAGCGAGCGGGGACCGAACCGCTTCTGCGCCTGAGGAGGCCCCATGTGTGGAACAGGTCGGTGGGTCGATCGCGGTGACACTGTCGGGGCGGCGAGTGACGAGGTGCGGGGTACGACGGGTGTCGGCGGACCGGTACATCCACGCACATGGTGGGCACAGCCCCTTCCCGCGTGGGCGCACCCACAGCGCTGATGCGGCGGCGGACATGCCCGGCACTCTCGTGGTGGACGTCAACTGACGCGTCGTGGTCGCGCAGCGTGCGCACGTTCCCGTCGCAGTCGCGGCGGCATCGGGCACGCCGGCGTTTCCGGTGGCCCGATGGGCTGCGTGTTCCGGGCCGTCGGTGGTCGGACTCGGGGGTGCTGCGGCAACGGCGTCTTCCGAATTGCCGGCCATACCGTCCGTCGACGTTATCTGGAAGAAGTTCCTGCCGGTGATGGTGCCGAACGCGGGAAGTGCCCGTCGGCGGCATTGCTGACCACGAGGGCGCGACTGCGGAGGTCGGGCGGTAGTAGCTGCCGCCAGCGCAGCGCCTCGTCGAGATGAGTACTGGTCCAGAGCGCTGTCACCAGTTCCTCACGCCCGGTGGAGCGGGGAGAACGGAGCTCGACGGTGTAGACGTAGGGCAGGGGCGAAGTGACCGAACACAGCGTCTCCCACGTTGCGCGTGGCACCATCTCGCCCCGCGGATCCTCGATGTGACGCACCTGCGCACCCCACGCTGCGCAGTACGCGCGGGCCACGTCGACGGCATCGGTCAGAGAGCTCGCGGTGCGCAGGATGACTGTGTCCCGGTCGTCGACCATCCGCACCAGGAACCTTCGCTCGTCGGTGACATGGGGTGCGGTCGCGTCGGGTGCGGGGGTCTCGGCGGTGGGGCCGACGAGGTCGAGGAAGTCGCACGAGCGCGGTGTCGGATTCACACGGTCGGTCATCGACGGGCTTCGCTCTCACGTGTGGTGATACCCGACGTGCCGTTCACCACGGCGCGATGTTCCCTGCTGTCACGATTCATGGTCGCCGAGAGACTCGACAATGCGTTGCGCCTCGTCCAGCGACGAATGTTCGCGCGCGTAGGCGCCGGCTCGGAGCAGCGCCGACGCCGCCGGCACCGAAAGACCGTGCCGGGCAGCGAGAACGCCGATCGCGACGCTGACGACGTCGGAGCCCGCAACCGGCTCCGATGATGCACCGAGGACCCGGTCGGCGACCGGTTCGCTACCGAGCGCTCGCGCCAGCGCGCTGACCGTGGTGTCCGCATCGAGCGACCGCGCGGGCGGTCGACGCCGCCGGTAGAGCTGCAGGGTTCCCAACGCCGACCCGGGTGCCCCGATCGCATGGACCTGTAGCCAGTGAACGCCCACCGCGACGAGTTCGTCGATCAGCAGCGGCCAGGTGAGGCGGTCGTCGGGATCGGTGGTCGTCACGGTCTGCACCGGATGCGCGGGCGTCGCCGTCGTGTGGGGTCCGTAGCCGAGGACGAAGAGCAGGTCCGCCACGCGCTCGGCGGTCGGGTCGGTGGCATAGAGGATCCGGTGTCTGTCATCGTGGCGCTCGGTGGATGCGACGACAGCTGCGCCGTCCGCGGACGACAGGTCGACGCACACCTCCACCCACTGCGACAACGACTCCAGGCCGGACAGTGGGTGATCCTTCGGCTGACGGTCGTCGGCGTCACCGGTCACCGGGACTCGCAGACCGGCACAACCTGGTGTGCACGTCGGGGGCGCGCGGCGACGTTGACGCACAACGTTGTTCGAGAATCTGGATCCGAGCGCCCGCTCTCGCCCGCAGGTGCGGAGTCAGCTGCAAGACAGGTAGGGCGGGCGACACGTGACCGACCGCCACGACGATATCGGGACGGTCGGGCAAGTGCTGAGACATGTTTCGCGCACACTCCTCGAGGTCGTCTTCGCGCCGCAGCGGCGAGACGACTGGTTCGGATGATCGGTCCGAACGGCAAGGGTTGTACCGAACTGACGGTAACTGTACGCCGCGTCGCCCTACACCGGGCGACGACGAACTATCGAGGACTGCCGTTCGACAGCAGCGGTGTACTCCGTCGCGGGCGCCCAACACCCGTGTGACATGGTGTGCTCGACCTCGGCGTACGTTCTCACGACCGAGGATCTGGAAGAAGGTACGTTCGTGACCGCTACTTCCGACCCGCCGCTCGACCCGGCGGGCGCCGACAGTGATTCCGAGACAGTGTCTTTGGGCGCCGCCATGGCCGAGATGGCCAGGGTGATCCAACAAGAACACGGCAGCGTCGAGGGCACCCTGCTCTCGATCACGGCGGAGGCGGTCCGGCTGATACCGGGCGCTGATCACGCCGGCATCACCCTCGTCGTCCGCAATCGCAGAATCGAATCCCGCGGTGCCACCGACGAACTCCCTCGCCGTGTCGACGCCCTGCAGGAGGAGACCGGGCAAGGGCCGTGCTTGGACACGGTGTGGAAACACCACAGTGTGTCCGTCCCCGATATGGCCCGTGAGGATCGGTGGCCACAGTTCGCTCCCGCGGCCTCAGAGGCCGGAGTGCGCTCGATGCTGACGTTCCGGTTGTACACCCACCACGATCACCTCGGGGCGCTGAACCTGTACTCCGACGCTGTTTACGGCTTCGACGACGCCGACGATGACGTCGGCGTCCTGCTCGCCACGCATGCCGCCCTCGCTCTCGTCGCCGCCGAGCAGGAGCACAATTTCGAGTCCGCGCTCGCGACCCGCGATGTCATCGGACAGGCCAAAGGCATCATCATGGAGCGCTATAACCTGCGCGCCGACGCTGCGTTCGCGATGCTCGTGCGACTGTCCCAGGACTGGCACACACCGGTGACGGATCTGGCGACGAAGATCGCGCGACGCGAACCCGAATGACGACGGCCTAGCACCGGAGACGAGTAACCGACGGGAAGGGTCGCTGCTTCCGGTGGACCCGTCCGGTGTACCGGACAGTGCCACCACAGCGGTGAGCACCGACCTGCCGCCTCGGCCACGGCTCGCGGGAGAGGTCGTCGAGGAGGGGTCGAGAGCGCGCCGCAACAGACGTCGAGCTACGCCGCAGACCGGCTCGAACTCGACGTAGGCAATAAACACCTCTGACCGCATCGCCCGCACGACGCGAAAATGCCTGTCCTACAACGGTTCGACACCTTCTCAGCACCCGGTAAGCCGACGTGAACGAAGACGGTCGCGGATGGTTCACGAGGACCAGTGAGCCCCGCCCTGCCCGATGCTCGTCGATTCGACGAGGCTCCGGCGTTCGAACATCGCACCGTCCGCCGAAGTCCGAGAATGTTCACGCCACCCGTGACGGGGAGTTAAGCGAGTGGTTTCCGTCCACAGAAGTCCCTGGATGTCCGCAGACCGTCGTGGACTCTTGGGCGCTGAGGTCCACCCACAGCCACCCACGTCCACCCGAGTCCATCGAACGAGTTACGGACGAGTTGTGACAACTCGTGACATCGAGCCCTGATACGGAGTATTTCGCAGGTGACCGGACGCCCCTGGACCGTGGCGGACCTGCACGGACGTATCGCTCAAGTCGTGAAACGAGAGGTCAGATCAGGCTACTTTGGCGCATTCCTGCTGTTCAGAGGCATATCGAGAGCCTCCTTTCGGGATTGAACCGAAGACCGCTCGCTTACAAGGCTTCGACGACCCGATCAGGTGGATTCACCTGGACTTAGAAGAACCGGCCTGAGCTGCACATTCGTCCATCGAGGTCCGCCTCGGTCCACCTCCGTCCGTCCCGACTTGTGACACTCTCGTGACACCGACAAACCCTTGCGTCGTTCTCACTAGAATCTGTATCAGTCTGCTGGACAGTCTATCTCGTTCACGGAGAAACGACTGAGACGGGCAATGCGGCGGGGGCGGTTTCGGCCACAGGCGCCGGTAGGCCGCAGCCCCATCAGCTACTCGGCTCTCCACACTCGAACGCCGGATCTGACATGACAGCGTGTCACACAGGTGTATGTCTTGATCACGAGCAGTTCCGTCCTGAGCGCCTCTCTCGCCGATCGCCGCACCGCAGTGGACCGGTCGAAATACCGAGTGATGGTCGTGGCCATCAGTTACGCCGCGCTGATCGTCGCCATCGCCGTCGCGATGTTCTGAAACAGTGCTGTTCCTGGGTCTCCTAGGTGGTGTGTGGGCGGCGCAGAGTGCGCGGCGACAGCGTCGCGTGGCACCGACGAATGGGTCGGTCGCGCGCGGGTGCGCGCTGCGGTGATCTTGACTGGGGTCGATCATGTCGGACCACCTCTTCCGGGATGTGTGGTTGGGGTGGTGCGCGGGTGCGCGCTACCGAGGGTCTTCGTGTTACCAGCGCGCCGCTGGAGCGAAGATGCCGACAGGGTCGACGACGTGCCGGATCGACTCCAACCGGTTCAATTCCGTGGCATTCCAACCGGCGCGGACTGGGAGCATCGATCCTGTGCCGGCGAGGTTGAGGAAGGCGCGACTGGCAGAATCTGCGTCGAACCGTGAGAGAAGTCGGTCGAGTACTTCCGGTAGGTCTGCCGCGGTGGATGATTCGGCAACGCCGATGAGATACAGGTTGAACGCGGCGCCCCGGCCACCGACGGAACTGGGCGATCGTGTCGGACGATCGAGTGCTCCGCCCATCAGTCGCAGCTCGACAGTGGCGATCGGAAGTTCAGCTGCCGACAGGAAGGCTTCGATGCTGTGATCGCTCAGTCCGGTCAGCAGCATTCCGCGCTCGATCACGGGTAGGGGTTCGACAGGATCCATGTGGATGGACGACACCGCGGTCAGTGGGATGGTCGCCACCGTGTCGATGATCGGGTCGGCGGTCGATCGCATCGGTTCGAGCAGTTCGATTCCGTGCTCGGTGGACCCGACATGCGCGTACCGCACGTGAAGGACGGTGCGGCCACGGAGCTGTTCGGGGAGTGCGGGATCGGGCGGGAGGTGCAGGAGCGCTACTGATGTCGAGACCGATTCCGGCAGCTCCCGTGTCCATGTTCGCCACCGGTAGAGGACGTCGGAGGCGTCGGACACCGCGAAGAAGAGTCCGCCGCCGTACACCGTGTGCACGGGCAACAGGTCGATTACCATCTCGGTCACGACGCCGTACCCGCCGCCGCCGCACCCCCTCAGTGCCCAGAACAGGTCTCCGTCCGACTGCTCGTCGACGGTGCGGATCGTTCCATCAGCGGTGACCAGTCGAAACGAGCGGACGAGGTCGGCACCGAAGCCTGTGGTCCGGCCCAGAGGGCTCAGACCGCCGCCGAGTGTGTACCCGACGGCTCCCGCTGCGGTCGATGACCCGGACGCGGCTCCGAGACCGTGCGGCGCGGCGGCGTCGAGTACCTGTTGCCACAACACGCCGGCTCCGATGGTCGCGGTGCGTGAGGCGGGGTCGATATGCAGGTCGGTCAGGCGCCGTGTGGAGATCATGATCGAGTTCGCGTCCGCGGCGCGGGCGCCGTGGCCCGTGCACTTGACCGATACCCCCAGTCCGGCGGTGGAACAGATGCGCACTGCCGCTGCCACGTCGTCAGCGTCCTCGGCAACGACGACCGCGAGCGGTGAATGTGACACGGCACGATTGAAGCCCGCGACTTCGGAGTCGTAGTCCGCACATCCCGGGCTCAGCACCGCGCCGCGGGTCGCGCGCTCCAGGAGTGCGGTGATTGCGTGGTCGTCCACAGTTGTCATGAATTCCTCAGGTCGGGGTTCCAGATGTGACTCCTTGCTTTCCCGTTGTACCGCAACGGGTTCGGTATGTCCGATCACCAGCCTGCCCGCTGGTCACGCGACCAGGCAGGAGGCGGGGCCGTGGGGGGCCACCACGATCGGTGACAATCTGGACCCTTACCAGCGCTGATCGGCTGACGAAGCCGTCCGTGGTCTTGGCCGGAGCGCGGTGGGATCGATTCGCACCGTCGATGGGTGCCAGAGAGAAAACGAACGAAGTGTGCGGCGTGGGTGCGTTCGCCGGTAGGAATGCAGAAGTCGATTCCGAAGGAACCTGAAAATCGTTCGTAAGACGGGCCTTTGAATCAGGGTCTGTCGGTGCCAGAGAGGCTCCGCAGCACACCTCCACGACAGGACACCACCATGACCACACACACAGGATTCTGGCCGGACGGGGCACGGACGGCCGTCACTGTGTCCATGCAGTTCGAAGCCGGCGGACAGCCCATCAGCGGTGCAGGCGGACCCATCACCGAGCCGGTGCTGGCAGGACTCCCCGACCTCGGACAGAACAGCTTCTACGAATACGGTGCTCGCGAGGGGGTACCGAGGATTCTGGACCTGCTCGACAAGCACTCCATTCCCATGACCTCGTTCATGATCGGTGGACCGAGATGCTCGGCATTCGTCATGTCGATGGCACGTGACAGATCTATCGATTGTTCGCCGGGCACATCCCTGCTTCACTGAGAAATCCACGCACACAATGAGAAAGGGTCGTCCACATGCGGATACTTCTGGTCAGCGGCGCGTCGGGAATCGGCCGATCCATCGCAACGGCGGTTCTGGACAGCGGCGGTGAGGTGATTCTCGCCGGGCGCCGACCGGACACCCTCGACACGGCAGTGGCGGAACTGGGCCCGGGAGCGAGCGCCGTGACGATCGACCTCGCCGATGAGTCGACCATCGCACGGGCCGCCGCGTCAGTCGGGGCAGTGGACCACGTCGTCAGTCTC
The DNA here is from genome assembly GCF_000834565.1 of Rhodococcus sp. MEB064. Lineage (NCBI taxonomy): Bacteria > Bacillati > Actinomycetota > Actinomycetes > Mycobacteriales > Nocardiaceae > Rhodococcus > Rhodococcus sp. MEB064. Next base: position 69,949 of record NZ_JXQS01000018.1, on the reverse strand, counting down.
GCTGCCGACCACGCGAACGGACCGCTGGTCGACCTGGACGGTAGCGGCGTCCGAAAGGCATTCGACGCCAAAGTGATCGGACCTCTACTACTCGCTAAGCACTTCGCGCCCGTGATCCGCGACGGAGGGTCGTTCCTTTTCTTCTCCGGTGTCGCTGCGTGGAAGCCCGCACCCGGCCTCTCCGTGGTGTCCACGACGAACGGCGCGGTGGCGTTTCTCGTCGAGGCGCTCGCGGTCGAGCTCGCACCCACCCGCGTCAATGCACTGTCACCCGGAATCGTCGAATCCGGTGCCTGGGACTCGATGGGACCCGACAAGGACACTCTGTTCGCCGACACCGCACGCACCAACCCCGTGCGCAGAGTCGGTCGACCGTCCGACATCGCAGCCGCGGCGCAGTCGCTGCTGACGAATACCTTCGTCACCGGCGTCACATTGCACGTCGACGGAGGTGGACGGCTCGCATGAAAGGGCTTACAGCGATGTCGGCATCGGTGGCAACGGCGTTTGTGGCAACGGTCTTGGTGGCCTGCTCCCCCGTCAGGGCGACCACGGATGAGCCCGTGATCGATTCCTCGACCGACCTCGTCTCACCAGGAACGGTGAACGTCGGGGACGCACCGGTCACCGACCGCACCCGCCAGGTCGTACGCGTCGCGCAGACCCTGTACACATTCTGGAACACAGGAGACGCCGCGTACCTCGACGACGCTGTGGATCCCGGTTTCGTGGACAACACCCTGCCCCCGGGTCGCCCACAGGGCCCGACCGGCCCCGTAGCGGCGTCCGTCACGTTCCGGGCCGCGGTACCCGATCTGACCTGTGAACTTGCGGATCTGTACGTCACCGGCGACACGTTCACGGCGCGGTTGATCTTCCGGGGCCACTTCACCGGCACCTACGGCGGCCGCGCCGGAGCCGGACAGCAGATCGACTTCGGAGCCATCGACATCCAGCACGTCGGTGACGACCGCATCGTCGAGGACTGGCACCTCGAAGACAACCTCACCTTCCTTCAGCAAGCAGGGATCGTCCCGGTCGGTTGACCGAGCCAGCCACCACCGACAGCACTCTTCGAAAGGAACCAGCGTATGAGCATCGACCCCAGAATCAAGATGACCGCAGGCATCATCATGGCCGCGATCTCCTACGTCGTCGCCGTCACCAACTTCATCGACGGCGACGTACGTTCAGGTCTGATCCTCACCCTCATCGGGATCTTCTTCAGCACGGTTCTCGTGCAGACGATCGGCCGTTTCGTGGCTGACAAGTCCCGCTGACGGCACCCGTCCCCGACCGTCGCTTACCCTCGACCGATGCCGACCCTGCGTGCCCTCGAGTGCTTCGTCGCCGTCGTGGACGCCGGTTCCGTCACCGCCGGGGCGGCGCAGTTGCATCTCTCCCAACCTGCGTTGTCCCATCAGTTGGCGTCGTTGGAGTCCGACATCGGCACCGCACTGCTGGACAGGCTCCCTCGCGGGGTCCGTCCGACTCCCACCGGCCGCGCGTTGCTCGCCGATGCTCGGGTCGCGCTGGCGGCCGCCGACCGAATCCTGCGGACCGGTCGGGCTCTGGCGGAAGGAAGCGAAGGTCGCCTGCGCCTGGCCTGCGCAGAGAGCATGACGGTCCCTGTCCTCGCCCCGACACTGCGTAAGTGGACGAGGAAGTATCCGCACATCGGGTTGGATCTGACCGAGTTCACCAGCGCCGACGCCATGGCGGACGCGATCTCGAACGGCGACATCGACCTGGCGGTCGGCCCGTCCCCCACCCAGTTCGCCGGCGTCATCCATGGCATCGGTGCCGAAGACGTCGTCGCCGTCGTCCCCGAGGGACTGGATCTCGCCGATCTGCCGGCAATCACGTGGGCAGATCTCGCCGGCGCTCCGATCGTGCATTACCACCGTGCGAACGGTCTGCGCGGGTGGTTGGACACCATCGCTGCAACTCACGACATCCATCTCGACACTGTCACCCTCACCCGAAATGCCACCACGGCAGCCCAACTCGCTCACGCCGGTCTGGGTGTCGCCCTCGTACCGAACACTGCACTGCCGGCGCGCTTCGCCGGCATCGTTCGACCATTGAGGCCGGCGCTGCAGCGGACGGTGGTCGTGATGACAGGGATCACACCGGACGCTTTGACGCGCCGGTTCGTCGACGATCTGCTGTCGCGAGGAATGGGCCCGCGGAGCGGCCAGGTGTAGTCGGGCAGCCGACCCGCGCTGCGAGCCGGGACTGTTCGGGGCAAGCATCGCCGGTCCCACGTATTCGCCGCGTCGGGAGCCCTCGACGGTGGGGCGTCCCCTCCGTACGAGGTCACCCGCGCCAAAGCTGTCGGACTCCGCGGGCGGGGTTGCGAGCAAGTCACCACCAGTGTCGCCGTCGTGGCCTGACTCCACGAAACGAAGACTGTGCTCGGGCAAGGACTGCGAGCAGATGCAGATCGACCGAAGACACGCCGCGTTCCGTCGGTCGGACGGTCGGCTAGGTGTTCGCGTGGACGATCCAGTTCGAGAACTCGCACGCGAGGTGCCAGCGGTGGCCGGCGATCATCGTCCACAGGGTCGGGAATGGGAACTCGACTGTGAGGCGGGCCTCGAAACCGTCGGGGGTGTCCCGGAACTGATGCCGAACTCCTCCGATCGGTTGTCCGTTGCCGGCGAGGGCGACTCCTGCGATTTGATGTGGGAAGGTCTGATCGATTGTCGTGACGAGTGAGCTGATGTCCTGGTAGTCGATGCGGAACCGGGCCGCGAGTGGACTTCCTCCGGGTGTCTCGCACACGTCCTGTCGCCCGTCAGGTGCGGTCCGGATGACGAAGTGGTCTGGGCATCCTCGAAGCAGTGCTGTGTCGTCGCCGGACTGTGACGCGTTCTCGAACCACTGCACGAAGTGGCTCGCTCCTCCCCCTGCAACTCGGAGGTCTACGGTGCTGGTGCGTCGCCGCGTAGTGACAGCCGACTGCAGGCGTGCTGTACGGTCGGCCCAGCGAGTCTCTCGCGCGAGGCGTCGGGTGATTCCGTCCTGTCCCAGTTCGAGCTTGCGGCGTAGGAGTTCCTCTCGCCGGACGCCGATGTGGCCGAGCGGCGGAACCGTGACGCCGAGTTTGTCGGCGGCGGCAGTGATGCGTGCGCCCTCCCAGCGAAGTACCTCGGCACGCGGAACGTGGCGTCCGTCGATGACGGTGTCGATTCGGACGCTCTCGGTCATCGCTGCCCTCTGGTGGTGACGCGGCCGGTCCGGTCCGGGATTCGACCCACTCTGGACGTTCGCAGGTCATGAGAAAAGCTGCGTTGGGGCCGTCCGGCATCCTCGTGCGCAGTCATGCGGAGAGTGCGCCGGTCCCGGTGTGATGAGCGTGCAGAACGGGGATGACGTCCTCGGATCGGCCCGTCTCCTCGATGTTGTGCCGTATCCAATGATCAGCGGTGCGCGCCGAATACATCAAGGGTCGAACCAGATTGGCGAGACGGCCCGCGCGGGTGGGGAGACCGATGACCGTCTCGGCGTAGAAGCGCAGACCGCCACGTTCGGGGCTGTACCGGTGCAGCACATGCCCGACTGTCCGTCCGAGCATGCGGATCTCGAAGGTGAACTCCGCATCGTCGAGGTCGGTGGTGACGACGGTGGCACTGATCCGGTCGCGGTAGTCGTTGAACCGTTCGTCGATACGGGTGCGTGCGCCGACGGCGAAGCCGGTGCTCACGGTCGAGGCGCCCGGGTCTGACTCATCGCAGTCCACAGGAGCACCGCGGTCGAGTGGTGTGACGGCGATGTGGTCGCGGTGGTGCCAGAGGTGGTAGTGGCTGACGGCGGGTCCCGAGAAGTCCACGCCGTTCCAGGTCGTGCTGTCGGCAAGGTGTTCGAACCACCATCGCATCATCTCGGGAGTCACCCCGCGGATGGTGTCGTGCTCGATCTGCACTCGCAGCATACCGTTGCTGCTACTCACGTCGACCCATTTGGCCGAGGACACCGGCTTGAACGGCAACCGCTGCGCACGGTGCAGCGCCGACCGTGCGAGGAGACGACCCCGGCGCAGGTCATCGAGATCGTCGACTGCCGGACCGGACATGGCCATCTCCTTGCTCGGTTCTCTACGAATGTAGAACTTCTACGAATGTAGTGTGAACGGTATGGAGACCGCAAGAGCCAAGGCCGCCTCTCGGCGACGACGCGACATCGCTGACGCCGTCATCGCCCTTCTCGCCGCGAAGGGTTCTCGCAGTGTCACCCATCGAGCCGTGGACCAGCACCTCGACCTCGCCGAGGGTTCGACCAGCGCGTACTTCCGAACGCGGGTCAGTCTGCTGACGGCCGCCGCGCAGCGTCTGGCGCAGCGCGACCGGTCCGCAGTGGACGCGTTGACCGCCGATCTCGGTGAGAACGCACGTACGTCCACCTTCGCGGAGCTGCTGGCTGCGATCGTCGACGAGTGGACAACAGTGGACGCGGCACCTCGGCAGCTCGCGCGTCTCGAGCTGCAACTGGAGGCGCGCTCTCTCCCGGACCTTGCCGACGCCTTCGCCGAGCTGCGGGCGGCGTTCGTCGACTCGGCACGTCTGCTCATCGCGCTGCGGCAACCCGAGCTCGACGACCACTCGGCGACGGCATTGGCCGGCGTCATCGTCGCGATGGTGGACGGGCTCGTCGTCGACCGCCTGCTTCATCCGGCCACGGCAGTGTCGCCGCAGGCATTGCCGGCGGCGATCGCGAGCCTGGCGGCATCGAACTGGTGACACCACCGGCCCACCGCGCGGCGGAGCACGCCTGTTGTAATGGTTGAACTGTACTGACGCATTGCATCAGGCTGCGGCCATGAGCATCTCGCAGGAAAAGTGGTCCACGGTGTCGACGCACGAGAGCAGCGACGGAGTCGTGCACTACGAGCGAAACGAAAGTGGAGTATGGCGGGTGACGTTGGCCGCTCGCGCAGCCGATCGCGATGTGATCGGCGGCGTCACTCCCGAGTCGAGTCGATCCGTGATCGGCTAGCGCTGGGACCGGTGACGTCGGACGGCGTCTCTGTTGCCGCACCGTGCGGTGCAGTAGCTGCGTCGACCGTTCCGACTGGTGTCGACGAAAGCCCGAACGCAACTCGCTCGCGCGCACACCCCCAGGCGATGGCCGTCCGCCTCCACCGTGAACAGCGCCAGACCGCCTGCGGTCACCGCCATCACTCGCCCGACCACATCGTCGTCGTCGGGCGTGAAGTGCAGATGCGGGCGCAGGCCGTCATGGGTCGTCAGGTGCACGTTGGCGACACCGTCGACGAGAAGAGCGTTGATCGTCTCGCACCGTGACGCTTCGTCCGCCGCGGCGAACACGGTCCGCATCCGAGCCGACCATCGGCGCAGCGCCACGAAGGTCGACTTGCTGATCTCCACCCGGCGGATCGAGTGCTCGAGCAGCAGCGACTCGACATCGCTGCCCGTCGGCTCGTCGCCGCTATAGAGGTTGACCAGGCCAGCGGCCAGGAACGCGCCGGTCATGTTGTCATGGTCGAACTGCACACGACAATTGCACCACGCGGTGGCGCCGCGAGGCGGGTGGCGCCGATCCGCGTGTTTGGGGACCCGCCCTCAGCCTCTTACTATACTTTTTGTACGGTTACGGAGCAGTGCTCGAGAACGTGAAATTCAGGGGTGCAGGTGTGAGCTCGACGCGGCGATGGGCAGTACTGGCGACGGTGGCGGCGGGTCTGCTGCTGATCACACTGGACAACTCGATCCTCTACACGGCGCTACCGACGCTCGTCGACGAGCTCGACGCGAGCTCATCGGAAAGCCTGTGGATCATCAACGCCTATCCGGTGGTCATGGCGGGTCTGCTCCTCGGAGCCGGGACGCTCGGGGACCGCGTCGGGCATCGCCGAATGTTCGTCATCGGGTTGTGCATCTTCGGCGCGGCCTCGCTGATGGCGGCGTTCTCACCGAGTCCGGTCCTGCTGATCGCCTCGCGTGCTGTACTCGCCGTGGGAGCTGCAGCGATGATGCCCGCCACGCTGGCGTTGATCCGCGTCACATTCGAGGACGAACGCGAACGCAACATCGCCATCGGTGTTTGGGGAAGCATCGCGGTCATCGGAAGTGCCCTCGGACCCATCGTCAGCGGCCTCCTGCTCTCCCAGTTCTGGTGGGGGTCGGTGTTTCTGATCAATGTCCCGGTGGTCTGTGCTGCTCTGGTCGCCACCACGTTCCTCGCCCCCCGCAACGACGCGGACCCCTCCAAGCAGTGGGATCTCCTGTCCTCGTTCCTCGCGTTGGTGGCACTGGCCGGTCTGGTCGTCGCCATCAAGGAGATCGTGAAAACCGACAACTCAGCGGCGACGGCGACATCGGCGGCGGCGATCGCCGCGGTCGGTGCAGCCCTGTTCGCCCGTCGCCAGGCACGGTTGCCCTATCCCCTGCTGGTCTTCGGCATCTTCCGCAACGCAGCCTTTCTCTCCGGAGTGTTGGCGGCGGGTTTCGCGATGTTCACCATCGGCGGCGTTCAGCTCGTCACCACCCAACGGTTCCAGCTGGTCGCGCAGTATTCCCCGCTCGACGCCGGGATCCTCGTGGCCGCCATCGCGTTGGGTTCGCTCCCCACGTCGATCCTCGGCGGCGCGGTCGTCCACCGAACAGGCCTGCTGCCGCTGATCAGCGGCGGTCTCGCTGTGAGTTCCGTCGGAGTGCTGACGGCAGTGCTGACCTTCGACGGCTCGGTCGTCGCGTTCGCGGCCGCGTTGGTCGTCACCGGTATGGGCCTGGGTGCTGCGATGGCAGTCGCCTCGTCGGCCATCATCGGCAACGTTCCGGTCAGCCGCGCAGGGATGGCCTCCTCCGTCGAGGAAGTGTCCTACGAGTTCGGGAACCTGACCGCCGTCGCACTCCTGGGATCACTGGCCTCGGCAGTGTTCACCTCGACCGTCGTGCTCCCGGACGGCGCCGACCCCGAAGCGCGGGAGAGCATCGACGGCGCACTCGCAGTAGCCGAACAGAACCGCGATATCGGCGAGGAACTGGCCCGCGCCGCCGGTCAGGCCTACGACACCGCGTACTCCACGGTCATGATGGTCGTCGTGATCGTTCTCGCCGCCGCGGCGGTCGGCACCGGCGTGCTGCTGCGTCGACACGGACCGGGGTCTGACGTCGTCGCCGCCGACAGCGAAGGGGCTGGCCATGCGACCCAGTAAGACGACGAGCATTCTCGACGCAGCCGCGCGAGTCGTGGAGAAGGACGGTATCGCGGCCGTCACCTACGACAGCGTCGCCGCGGAGTCCGGTATCACCAAAGGTGGACTGGTGTATCACTTCCCGTCCAGGGAATCGCTGATCACCGCTCTGCACCACCACCTCGCCGACGCCTGGGAAGCAGGAATGGCCGCCGCGGCCGGTCGAACACCCGATCAGGCCACCGACACCGAGCGGCTACGCGGATACGTCCGCGCCGCGGTGACGAGCGCGACCCGCGCCGAGATCCTCTTCCTGCTCGAAGGTGCCACCACCACCGAGCACGCCGCCCCGTGGAACACCGTCCTGCAGCGCTGGGTTCCGCACGCCCCTGGCCCTGAGGCGGACGCTGGCGACGTCGATCGGTTCATCGCTCGCCTGGCTGCCGACGGACTGTGGATGTACGAGTCCCTGTCGTCGGACACTCTCGACCCCGAGGTCCGCCAGAAGATCGCCGACGCGATCTCCGAACGCATCATCGACCGCTGAGCCCCACGATGCCTGAAGACCCGGAACGCGGCCTACCGGTGTCCGCAGAGCTGCTCGTCGTATGACATGTATCGCGCCGGCAACCCTCGACACCATCGTGAGGCTGTGTGCAACGAAAGGTAACGCCGCGGCCGGCATGACTTCACCAGCACTTATTCTGGTAAGGGCATAGTCCAGAACTGTTGTCAAGCAACATAATTCGACTTCGCTCACGTTCACTCGGCTTGAACCGGCCCCTCATACGAGGCTAGTTTCGACGTTCAGAACAACTCGTTCACTTTCACAGACAACACCATTGGGGGTGACGCGTGACAAACGCGTCCGCACAGACTTCGGCCGGTTCCACATCGGCCTCCGATCCCAACTACGAGCGACGATGGCTGGTCCTGGTCATCGTCGCCGTGACCCAGCTGATGATCGTCTTGGACGCGACCATCGTGAACATCGCCCTCCCGCAGGCACAGGCGGATCTCGCCATCACCGACGGAAACCGGACCTGGGTGGTCACCGCATACGCCCTCGCGTTCGGCGCACTTCTACTTCTCGGCGGCCGCCTCTCCGACTACTGGGGCCGCCGCAGGTCGTTCGTGGTGGGGATGTCCGGATTCGCAGTCGCCTCGGCCGTCGGCGGACTCGCACAGGAATCCTGGCAACTCTTCGTCGCCCGAGCAGGACAGGGCATATTCGCAGCACTGTTGGTCCCCGCCGCGTTGGCGATCCTGACCGTCACCTTCACCGACCCCAAGGAGCGAGCCAAAGCCTTCGGCGTCTTCGGCGCCATCGCCGGCGGCGGCGCGGCCGTCGGTCTACTGCTCGGAGGAGTTCTGACCGAGTACCTCAGTTGGCGCTGGTGCCTACTGGTCAACGTTCCCGTCGCCGTCATAGCGGTCGTCGCGGCAATCGTGGTGGTGAAAGAGAGCAAGGCCGACGGTGACACCCGCTACGACCTTCCCGGCGCCGTCCTCGTCGCACTGGGTCTCGGGTCGCTGGTGTACGGGTTCACCCGAGCGGAGCACGGCTGGGGTTCTGTGTCCGCGGTGTCGTTCATCGCGATCGGCCTGGCGCTTGTGGTGGCGTTCGGATACGTCGAAGCGCGCTCCGACAATCCCCTGCTGCCGCTCAGCGTGCTGTTCCACCGGGACCGCGGGCCTGCGTTCTTCGCATCGATGATGGTCGGAGCAATCCTGGTCGGTGCCACCCTGTTCCTGACGTTCTACTTCCAAATCGTGCTGCAGTACAGCCCGATCATGGCGGGACTTGCGTCCATGCCGATCACCGCAGGAATATTCGTGACCGCGGGAATCGCATCGGCCCTCCTGCCTCGCTTCGGCCCTAAACCGCTCATGTCGGTCGGTCCGGTGATCGCCGCAGTCGGCTTGCTGCTGTTGACGCGCATCGGCGTCGACTCCTCTTACTGGGCTTCGGTGTTCCCCGCTTTGATCCTGGTCGGACTCGGACTCGGACTGCTTATCATCCCCCAGCAGAACGTCGCGCTCATCGGCGTCGCCGACCACGATGCAGGCGCAGCGAGCGCACTGGTCAACGCGACGATGCAGGTAGGCGGCGCGCTCGGAGCGGCGATCTTCACCTCCGTCTACACCTCCGGGAAACAGACCTTCCTCACCGACAATCCAGCCCCCACCCCACCGGCGACCATGCCAAGCCCCGCGGCGTCGATGAAGCAGGTCCCCTCCGACCAGGAACTCGCTGCCATGCCCGAGTCGATGCGCGACTTCGTCCTTGCGAGCGTTGACCGGATCTTCCAGGCGGAAGTAAACGCTTACCACACCGTGTTCGCCATCGCCGCGGTGTTCATCGCCCTCATCTCCCCGGTCGTCGTTCTGGTCGTCCGAGCCAAAAAGGACGACCTCCCGGCCGGAGACGTCGTCGTCCACGCTGGCTGATCCACCACGGGGTAGCTCCCCGCCCAGCTTCATGCACACAAAGAGAGAAGAGACGCACATGGCAAACACGACAGTGTTGGTGACAGGTTCGACGGGAAAGACCGGCCGGCGCGTCAGTGAGCGTCTACGACAACGTGGGCACGACGTACGCGAGGCGTCCCGATCCTCCAGACCGTCGTTCGACTGGCAGGACCACAAAACCTGGCCGCCCGCACTCCACGGCGTGGACGCCGTCTACGTCGTCATCCCCGACCTCGGTGACCCGGCAGCGGTCGAGACCACCCGCTCCTTCGCCGCCCACGCCGCCGCAGCCGGGGTCCGCAAAGCGGTGATGGTGTCGGTGCCGATAGCCGGAACCGACGACTCCGCAGCAATCACCGACACCGAGAAGGCCTTCACCGCCGCCGGACTCGCACTCACCGCGTTGCGACTGCGGTGGTTCAACCAGAACTTCAGCGAGGACTTTCTTCTCGACTCAGTGACCGTCGGCGACATTCGCGTACCCGCCGGCGACGGGCGCGAAGCATTCGTCGACGCCGACGACATCGCCGACGTCGCAGTCCAGTGCCTGCTCGACGACGTCCACGACGGAAGGTATTACGAACTCACCGGACCAGATGCGTTGTCGTTCAAAGAAGTCGCGGCAATTCTCACCGAGATCACCGGACGCACCATCACCTACAGCCCGCTCAGCGCCGCCCAGTTCATCTCCGAGCAAGAGGCGTCCGGGGCGCCCACAGATTGGGCGCACGCCCTCACCGGTCTGTACTCCAAGATCGCTGACGGGTCACTCGACTCCACATCCACCGACATCGAGGCGGTACTGGGAAGACCCGCGCGTAGCTTCCGCAGCTACGCAACCGCCACTGCACAGGCATGGACGAGCTAGCTGTTCTTCGCGGGGAGGTTGTGGACGGTGAGTCGCTCGATGGGTGACTTTCCGTCGATGCCTGTGTGGGGTCGGTGGTGATTGTAGTGATGGACCCAATCCTGGTAGGTCGCTGCGCGGGCTTCGTCGGAGAGGTAGGTGTGGGCGTAGGCCCATTCCTGGTTCAGGGTGCGGTTGAACCGTTCGACTTTGCCGTTGGTCTGCGGTCGGTAGGGGCGGGTCCGCTTGTGCACCACAGTTCCGAGCGCTTCGGCGAACAGTGCTGGGCGGTAACAGGATCCGTTGTCGGTGAGCACTATGGCGATGGTGACGCCATGCGCTGCGAAGTACGCGACGGCGCGCCGGTAGAACCCGGCGGCGGTCTCCTTGCGTTCGTCACCGAGGATTTCAGAGTAGGCGAGCCGGGAGTGGTCGTCGACGGCGTGGTGGACGTACGCGTATGCGAGACCCTGTTTCTTGTTGTGCCGGTTTCCGATCGTGCGGCCGAACTTGCGGTGCCCGCCGCCGTCGGGAATCCGGCCGAGTTTCTTGATGTCGACGTGCACCAGATCGCCGGGGGTGGGGTGTTCGTAGCGTTGCGCCCGCGGTCGGCGGACGGGTAGTCCGGTGTTCTGGTCCAGGTGGGACAACAAGGGCATCGCGTATCGGCGCAGTACTGCTTCGACGGTCGAGCGGGCCAGGTGCAGGTGGTAGGCGATACGGTGCGGTCCCCACCGGTTGGTGAAGCGCAGCGCCACGATTCTGTGTTCGGTGCGCCTCGGTGTGCGCGCGGGGCTGCGGCGGGGCCGGCCGGACCGGCCGACCGGCCGACCGGTCGATCATCGCCGGCGCCCCGCCGGCCCGGTACCGGTCGGCCCACTTCGATGCGGTGGCGGGTGAACACTGGAATCGTTCGGCGGCGCGGCGGACTGTCCAGCCGGCGTCGACGATGGTGCGCGCCAGGTCCAACCGTCCCCGCGGCGTGAGGTAGGCGTTAGCGTGTGTCATGAGGGCCTCTGGTGGTCGGGGTGTGTGTGGTAACCACACCGATACCGGAGGCCCTCCCTCATCGACTCACGCCACGCCGTTCACAACCTCAGCAAGAACTACAGCTAGTCACCTCGACGGGACCTGCCCAGCGATGTCATCAGAGCGTGCGTATCGTCGGCGTGCCGACACGCCGTGGCCCCAGCCGTATGCTCGTCACGGACACCGACGCCGGTGTCGCGTGGGTCGTAGGTCACCAACGGTCGATCGGTGATGTGCGCGGCACGTGGTGATATCGCGCATCAATCGGTGATCCGATGAGCGTCGGGTTGCACCCGAGTTCAGTTTTCGTGGACGTCGTTGGAAATGGTGGCGCCGGGAACAGCGAGCGTGTGTAGTCATGCGTGTCGACTAATGTCCACTGTCGAATCCCTCGCCGGGACTGAGTGGAACCTCCGCGTCGCCGCTTCGTTCAATGGCTCGGAAAACGTGTTGGAGAGTGATCGCACGAGTTCCCGGGCGTCGCGATGTGGCCAACGGCTGCCATCTTGCTGGTCGAACGCCGAGGCGCAGCGGTCAGTCCACTCGGGTCCGTCCCACGTCCACGCCACCCGTGACAGAACGCGAAGCGAGTTGAATCCCCCCGCAGAGGTCCATGGACTGTCGCGGACTTTTCTCATCCGAAGCCCACCCACGTCCCCCGTCCACCCAAGTCCATCCAACGAGTTACGGATGAGTTGTGACAACTCGTGACATCGAGCCGAGTTTCGCAGGTGACAGGACACCCCTGGACCGTGGCGGACCTGCACGGACGTATCGCTGAAGTGGTGAAACGAATGGTCAGAACGAGCTATCTCGAAGCATTTCTGCTGGTTCAATCCCGAAAGGAGGCTCTCGATATGCCCCTGAACCGAAGACCGCTCGCTTACAAGGCTTCGACGGCCCGATCAGGTGAATTCACCTGGACTCACGAAACCCGGTCTGAGCTGCGCGTTCGTCCATCAGCGTCCGCCCCGGTCCACCTCCGTCCGTCCCGACTTGTGACACTCTCGTGACACCGAGAATCCCCTACGTCGAACTCGACTAGTCCGTATTACCCTGGTGGACATCGTATCTCGTTGATCGACAAAGCAGCAGACGCGGGTCCAGCCGCATGACAGTTGCGGCCACGCGTCAATGAGTCGCGACTCGGCTTCACGATCGCGTCACTAGCAAACGCGGCTGAACGAAGGCCCACACCGGCCGAGTGCAATGCGTGGGAACGACCTCACCTCCGAGGACAACCCGCCAAGCTCGACCGGAGGTCTGCCGGAGCCGCAGAGGACGCTCGTCGGAAGCACTCGCGCCAGCTCACTCAACTAGTTTGATCCGCGCAACTCCTGGGTGGTGTGGCGCAGGATCTGCGCCCTAACGGTCCCGAGGAGTCATTCGAGTAGTTACGCGAGGGCGACAAACCAGTCGGTACGGCCAGCTGAAGTTCTCGGAATGGGCACATTCGCTGCCCTTTACGACACCTGCTCCGAAAACAATCACATCCGAGGCAGGCAGTTCGAGCGCATCTGCAAGTGGTACCTCGAGAACGACCCGTACTACCGACACACGGTTCGGGAGGTTTGGCTGTGGGATGACTGGGATCACAGGTGGGGCAGCGACGCCGGCATCGACCTCGTGGTCGAGGACAGTGTCGGGAAGGCCTGGGCGGTGCAGGTTAAGGCGTACAGCCCCGATCACGCCGTCACGAAGCGCGACGTCGACAAGGTCCTCTCCGAGTCGTCGAGGAAGTGGTTCGACTATCGCCTTCTCATCGCTACCACGGACCGGTTACACCACAGCCGGATCGGGCTGGCCGAAGCCATGCGCAAATATGACCTCCGCCGGGTCATCGCTTCCATTCGCGGGTGCTGCGAGCACAGAGATTCGCCGCCGAGATGCCCGACGTTCTCGACTGGATGCCTGCAGAAGAACGACCGTCCGGAACATTGTGACCGGGTTCGCCTCCGGTGATATGTCGTCCGTTGAACGCCACGTGAAGCTTCAGCGTCTCCGCCAACTCGACGACGACGAACGCGGCGTGCTGGCCAACGCCAGATGGCTCGCCGAGGGCGTCGACGTCCCCACCCTCGACGGTGTCGCCTTCATCGACCCACGAGGCTCGGAGGTCGACATCGTTCAGGCGGTCGGGCGGGCAATCCGGTTGGCCGAGAGCAAAACCGTCGGCACCATCGTGATCCCGGTGTTCATCGATACTGCCGCAGAAGGGTGCGGAATCGCGTCAGCTGCACGATCCGATGCGTGCAGGAACCGAGACCGAGTGAGACGGCACACCTTCCCACAGCCGACCGAGCGGCGTATGGTCTTGACTACATACCCCCTGGGGGTATCGACGCGGAGCAGGACACAGCGGGTAGCCGACCGCAGCGATGCGATTGACTACGGCACGTCCGAATCTCCGACCGGTACAGGGCATCGCACAGCAACACCTTTGAAATTGAGGAATTGACATGATCGAGTCATCACCGGCCACCGTCCGGACGGACAGTTCGCACGATCACGACCATCACGACATGGCCGGCGGCCACGGAGGCCACGGCGATCATGCAGGCCAGTTCCGCAGGTTGTTCTGGGTGATGGTCGTCTTGGCGGTTCCGGTGATCGCAGCGTCGGACATGTTCGCGATGATCCTCGGGTATTCACTTCCGCACAGCTCCTGGATCGGGTGGGTGTCCCCCGTGCTGGGCACAGTCATGTTCGTGTGGGGTGGCTCCCCGTTCCTCACCGGTGCCGTCAGCGAGATACGCGGCCGCACACCGGGAATGATGCTGCTGATCGCGTTGGCGATCACCGTCGCGTTCGTCTCGTCTCTCGGTGCGAGTGTCGGTCTACTCGATCATCAGCTCGACTTCTGGTGGGAGCTGGCACTGCTGATCGTGATCATGCTGCTGGGGCACTGGATCGAAATGCGCTCACTCGCGCAGACGACGTCGGCCCTGGACTCGCTGGCCGCGCTGCTCCCCGACACCGCGGAGCGGGTCGACGCCGATGGTGAGGTGACCGTCGTGGATCCGGCGCAACTGCAGGTCGATGACGTGGTGGTCGTGCGCCCCGGCGGCCGGGTCCCGGCCGACGGTGTCGTCGTCTCAGGGGCCGCGAGCATGGATGAGTCGATGATCACCGGCGAGTCCCGCACCGTGCGCCGCAGCGACGGGGACACCGTCGTCGCCGGCACTGTCGCCACCGACTCCGGGATCCGCGTGAGGGTGTCCGCCATCGGCGAGGACACCACCCTCGCCGGCATCCGGCGCCTGGTCAGCGACGCGCAGAACTCGTCGTCGCGGGCGCAGCGGATCGCGGACATCGCCGCGGCGTGGCTGTTCTGGTTCGCCCTCGGCGCCGCCGTTCTCACCGCGGCCGCCTGGACCCTCCTCGGCTCCCCCGACGACGCGGTCGTCCGCACGATCACCGTCCTGGTCATCGCCTGCCCCCACGCGCTGGGCCTGGCGATTCCGTTGGTGGTGTCCATCGCGACCGAACGTGCCGCACGCGGCGGCGTCCTGATCAAGGACCGCCTCGCGCTGGAGTCGATGCGCACCGTCGACACCGTGCTGTTCGACAAGACCGGCACTCTCACCCGCGGCGAACCCGCCGTCACCGACGTCGAGGCCGTGGACGGGCGCACCGTCGAGGAGGTTCTGGCGCTGGCGGCAGCTGCGGAAGCGGATTCCGAGCACCCGTTGGCACGCGCGATCGTCGCCGCTGCTGAGGGCCGTCGGCTCGATATCCCGTCTGCGCAGGACTTCCGGTCCTCACCTGCGGTCGGGGTGTCCGCGGTCGTCGACGGCGCCGCCGTACGGGTGGGTGGTCCGGCGATGCTCGAGCAGGAGCGCCGGGCCGAGCTCGGTGTGGCCGATCGGTGGCGGCGGGACGGGGCGATCATCCTGCATGTCGTCGCCGACGGCGCCGTGATCGGAGCGCTGAAACTGGCCGACGAGATCCGCCCCGAGTCCCGCGCCGCGGTGGCCGATCTGCACGCCCAGCGGGTGCAGGTGGTCATGATCACCGGCGACGCCGACGCGGTCGCCGCCTCGGTCGCCGGTGAGCTCGGTATCGACCGCTACTTCGCCGGGGTGCGCCCGGAGGACAAAGCGCAGCGGGTGGCGGACCTGCAGGACGAGGGCAGGAAGGTCGCGATGGTCGGTGACGGTGTCAACGACGCCCCCGCCCTCGCCCGCGCCGACGTCGGCATCGCCATCGGTGCAGGCACGGATGTGGCGATCGCGTCCGCGGGGGTGATCCTCGCCAGTGACGACCCCCGCTCGGTGCTGTCGGTGGTCGATCTCTCCCGCGCTGCGTACCGGAAGATGAAGCAGAACCTGTGGTGGGCCGCCGGATACAACCTGCTCTCCGTGCCCTTGGCGGCCGGTGTGCTCGCACCCATCGGGTTCGTACTCCCGATGTCCGTGGGAGCGATTCTGATGTCCCTGTCGACGATCATCGTCGCCGCCAACGCCCAACTGCTCCGTCGACTCGACCTCCGGCCCGGCACTGGTACCCCGCGGGACTGACCTGCGGCCCTCCGATACGACGCAGCCCCGCACCGACATCGGTGCGGGGCTACGTCGTTCGTCGAGCAGGACCCGAAACTGCGGTACCGGCCGGGTTCTCGGTCAGCCCAAGAGCTGCTGCATGCGGGAGATCTCGGCGTTCTGCGTCTCGACGATGGTGCGGGCCATCGCGACCGCGTCCGTGTTGGAGCCGTCGGCGATCTCCTTCTCTGCCATCGCGACCGCGCCCTGGTGGTGGGCGATCATCATCGTCAGCCACTGGCGGTCGAAGTCAGCACCCGACGCGGCCATCAGCGAGTCCATGTCCTGTGGAGTCATCATCCCGCTGCCCGATCCGTGGTCCATACCCTCCATCGAGCTCGCGTCCGACGACGGCGCCGGCTGACCCCACTGCACCAACCACGACGTCAACTGCTCCATCTCGGGTTTCTGGGCGGCGGCGATCTCCCCTGCCAGGGCGACGATCTCCGGGTTCGTCGTGCGCCCGTCGACCATGGTGGCCATCTCGACGGCCTGCGCGTGATGGGGATACATCATCGACGCGAACATGACATCGGCGTCGGTGAAGTTCGCTGCGGGATCCGCGGACTGCGCCGACGAGGACTCCATCGAGGTGGACGAGCCCATCGAGTGGCCCTCCATCGACGTGCCCGATCCGTCGTCGCTACACCCTGCGAGGAGGGCGATGCCGACCGCCGCGGCGGCGAGGACGGTGGTTGTTCTTCTGTTGATGCGCATGGAAGTACTCCTGAGGTGTGACGAACGAGAGACGAGGTGGATCTGCCTGCGATCCGCCGGAGCACCGTGGCCCCGGACTCCCCGTCACACCCGAAGAAATACCGACTTGTCCAGTGAGTACACCGCCCACGGGGGCGCACGACCTGCCCGAGCCACGATCGCGACAACACGGTCGGACGCGGTGTCCAGTGTCGGCATGGACTCGGCGGTCACGGTCGGCACCGACATCGCAGGGAAAGACGTGACCGTCCCGATGCACGGATGCACCATGTCGTGACCGCTCGGGCACGGCACGTGCGCCGCCGCCGTCTCGGCGTCGACGGTGTGTGTGTCAGCAGAGTGATGGGCGACCACGCTGTTCGGCTGCCCTGGTGCGGGCATCGCGTCATGGGCCGCGGCGGTGGGGACGGGCAGGGTCGTGTGCATCAGCACCACGCCGAGCGCGATCAGAACCGTCCGAAGCACCGAGAGCGCAGACGAGGCCGACGATCGTCGCCGAGCACCGTCACGCACGTTGCCACCGTACCAAGCAATACCCCCTACGGGTATCACCGAGGCCGAAGGCAGATCCTGACGCGCCGCCGACTCGGCACACAGATCATGGATGTCATGGCCGCGGCGATGGTGCCGGTCATGATGGCCACTCTTGCCGTCGTCGTGGCGTCGCAGATCGACGCAGTCCGCTCCGAAGGCTCCCAGCTGATTGCCGCGGTGCCGATCTTCGCGGTGCCGATCTTCGTAGCGTTCCTGGTCATCATGGCGGTTGTCGGATGGGCGACGGCCAGAGTGACCCGCCAGGACGTCCCGGATGCTCGGGCCTCGACCTTCTCCGGCGCCACCCGATTTCGTTGGTCGTACTGCCGCTGGCGCTCGCGCTGCCACCAGCACTGTCTCTTGCTGCCGTGGTCGTGGTGTCGCAGACACTGGTGGAGCTGATCGGAATGGTCGCCTACGTCCGACTCATCCCCTGCCTTGTCCCAGCTCACGCTGCGAGAGCACCGGTGAAGTTCGAAACAACTCGCACGAACCAAGGCAATCCCGGGTGACGAGAATTGGATAAGTGCAGGTGGCGTCAGTGAGGGTGAACGAACCACGGGATCCAGTGCCGCGACCCCGTTCCACTTCCCGCGAGCACTGAGCTCGAATGGGGACTTTCCCGTCAAACGCGCCCGTGGCCCCGTGCCCACTACGATCGCAGTCTCTACGCTGGCACCGTGCCCCTGCCGACCCATGTGACCGACCTGATCAGCTACGAATTATTGCTGTCCGTCGCCGAGCTGGGAAGCATCGGACGCGCAGGGGCTGCGCATGGCATGTCGCAGCCAGCGGCGAGCGCACGCCTGAAAGCACTCGAAAGCCGCGTCGGGGCAGCACTCCTGCATCGCGGGCAGCGAGGTGCCACCCTCACCGCAACCGGCGAACTGGTCGCCGGCTGGGCCGAGCGCGTCATCGCCGAAGCCGCCGAGCTCGCCACGAGCATCGCAATGCTGCGCACCGACCGCCACAGCCACATTCGTATCGCCGCGAGCCTCACCATCGCCGAATACCTCATACCGCGATGGCTCATCACACTGCGCTCCCACGACACTTCCATCACACCGACTCTCACCTCCGGAAACTCTGTCGACGTAGCCGCATCGGTGCTCGACGGCCGCGCCGACATCGGATTCGTCGAAAGCCCCGATCTGCCCAGCGGACTCCACTCGAAGGACGTTGCCCGCGACGAACTCGTCGTCGTCGTCGCCCCCGATCATCAATGGGTTCGACGAACGATCACGGCGAGCGAACTGGCCGCGACACCGCTGGTCACCCGCGAACCCGGGTCCGGCACACGTCTCGCGCTCGAACGTGCGCTCCGGACTGCAGGCCCACTCGCCGCGCCACTGCTCGAGGTGTCCTCCACCACTGCCATCAAAGCTGCCGTCATCGGCGGCCTCGCACCGGCCGTACTCAGCTCCCTCGCGGTATCCGCCGAGATCGCCGCCGGAACACTGGCCCGCGTTCACACAGAGGGGCTCGACCTGCGCCGGTTCCTGCGTGCCGTGTGGCCCGCGGGCCGTGAACTGCGAGGACCGTCGAGCGACCTGCTCGTCGTCGCCCTCAGATCCCCGCAGTCATAACCTGAGGTTGGGACCGGCCAGGTAATCGGTGTCTACCGGTGACGACTGTGTGCGAGGACGCTGGAAGTCATGACCACGACAGCTCTGCACCGCTCCTCCATCACGTCTCGGCGCGGCGACGATACCGAGCGGCCGCGCAAGTGGCCGGTGCTCTCCGACCTCGACCACCCGAGCCAGATCTTCGAACACATCACCCCCAACTGGTTCGCCTCGGTCATGGGCACCGGTATCGTCGCCAACGCCGCCGCCACCCTGCCCGCCCACATCCCCGGACTGCACGTGTTCGCAACGATCGTGTGGATCGCAGCGTCGGTCGCCTTGATCACACTCTCCGGTGCCTTCGCAGTGCACTGGATCCGACACCGGCAGTATGCGCGTGAGCACGCCGCGCATCCGGTGATGGTGCAGTTCTACGGCGCACCCCCCATGGCGCTGCTGACCGTCGGTGCCGGGACGATGCTGCTGGGCAAAGACGTCATCGGAGCGGTGCCCGCAACCGTGATCTTTGCCGTCTTGTGGACCGCTGGCACAGCCCTCGGGCTGATCACCAGCATTCTCGTGCCCTACCTGATGATCACCGCCCACGATCACCAGACCGCCGTCGCACTCCCGGCGTGGTTGATGCCCGTCGTACCGCCGATGGTGTCCGCCTCCACCGGTGCGCTGCTGCTCCCTCATATCGCGGACGGGCAATGGCGCCTGGCCATGCTGTCCGGTTGCTACGCGATGTTCGGGCTGTCACTGATCATCGGAATGCTGACCATGACGCTCATCTACGGACGGCTCGTCCACGGCGGAATCCCGCCGGTCCAGGCAGCACCGACGGTGTGGATCACCCTCGGCATGATCGGTCAATCGATCACCGCCGCGAACCTGCTCGGCAACGATGCACCCTTGGTGTTCACCGGCGAGACCGCCTCCGTCGCAACCGGCCTGCACGTGTTCGGCATTCTGTACGGACTGATCATGGGCGGCTTCGGCGTCTTGATGTTCATCCTCGCAACCGCCCTCACCATCCATGCCGCCCAGAAGGGACTGACATTCTCACTGACCTGGTGGTCGTTCACCTTCCCCATCGGCACGTGCGTCACCGGTGCCACTGCCCTCGGCGGCACTCTGGGGTCGGCCGCGGTCGAGGCCCTTGCAATCGGACTGTATGCGGCCTTGCTCGCAGCCTGGGGCACAGTCGCCGCCCACACTCTCCGCGGCAGCGTCCAAGGAAAAATTTTTCAACCCAGCTGAACCGACCGCGGGTAGTACCCACTCGGAACGCTGATACCGAACGAACGGCGTCGATCGATGAACACACCGAATGCAGACACACCGACTTCCGATACCCCGAGACGGGGCCGCCGCGGACGCATCTGGGCACGAGTCACCGAAAATTATCTGGCCTGGCTGTTGCTGATGGCGGGAACAGCTGCTGCGGGGCCCTTCTCACTGCCCTCGCCGGCGGGAGGGCTGGACCGTCGTCGCAGCGATCGCGACAGTGGTGCTGTTCGCGGGATGTTGGTTCTCCTATCGAGACGGTGCACGCCGGGGTGTCGCCGAACAACACATTGTCCAGTACCACCCCGACAGCCCGGACGAGGTGATCGACATCGACACCAACACCGGCGAACGCCAGCCCCACCAGGACTGACCGGTCGGAGGCAGCAGCACGATCCGCCCTACCTCAGCACAGTGCGGGGTTCAGGTGCCTTCTCCAGGTGCGTTGCGACCGACAGTGCTGCGTTGATCAACCGCTGGCGAGCAGCCGCCGGTGCGTGTGCGTTGCGAGCCGAGGGGTGCGGTGCCGCAATCACCGGGAGGAGGCGGGTGGGAGCAGATGCAGTGATGACGCGCATGTAGCCATCGAGAGCCTTCGCACCGAGAACGAAAACCACCTCCAGTTTCGGCAGCAAGGCCATGAGCTCGCCGACATATGGGCCCGCCTCACCGAGAACGGATGCCGTCGGCGATACCGGATGACCGGCGTCGTCGAGCACTGCCCACGGCACAATATTCCACTTGACGCACTGCACCCGGTCGATACCCGCGTCGGCGAACACCGATTTCAGCACGGGGTTCGTTCGATCTGGATTGTCGAACGAACACATGTTGGTCCCGCCCGGACGCATCGTCTTCGGCCCCGGAGACTCCAACAGCACCAGACAGCGAGCCGCGTCACCGCCGTCGTCGGGATCGAACAGTGGAATGGACCGTGCAGTGTCGATCCTCCATCGCAACACCGACGCATTGAGTGACCGGACCGGGGCATCGTGCGCTCGGGCATGCTTTCCGGACCACACGTCATCATCTGTCATACCGCCGCACTCACTGCTGACCACGCCACACGCACTGCTGGCCATGGGGAAACGCACCGTGAGCCGTAGACGCCAGCTCTCGGTGGCTCGCCTCGACGACCACTGCTGAGCGTTCGACGACTCCGCTGCCTGAACACACCTGTCAGATAACCACGACAGGTCGTGTGATGCCTGTTGTACCCGTCTTCTCATCGACTTCGATTCCAGATCGGGTCGGTTAGGGTACCCGCGTCCACCGAACGAGTTACGGATGAGTTGTGACAAGTCGTGACATCGAGCCGGATTTCGGTAGTTTTCGCAGGTGGCCGGACGGCCCTGGACCGTGGCGGACCTGCACGGACGTACCCGGGGGAAGTCGTGAAACGAGAGGTCAGATCAGGCTATTTCGGAGCATTCGTGCTGGTCAGAGGCATATCGAGAGCCTCCTTTCGGGATTGAACCGAAGACCGCTCGCTTACAAGGCGAGTGCTCTACCACTGAGCTAAGGAGGCATGCCCGGCGTACCGGGCGCCACCATCATAACGAGAGGCCTTCCTGCCGGCGCCCGCCCACCCCGTCGGTCCCGGAGCCGGCGACGCTGACCCTGTTCCCGCCTTGCCGCTTCGCCTCGTACATGGCGGTGTCGGCGCGGTCGAGCAGGCTGTTGAGCATCACGGCGGTGTCGCCGCGCGCCGTCGACAACGGTAGGGATGCCACCCCGATGGAGGCCGAAATGGGGGTCTCGTCGTCGTCTCGATGAATGGCGTGAAGGAGGTCCCGGGCGACCGCCGGCCCCCTCGACTCGTCGCCGACGACGACCACCAGGAACTCCTCGCCGCCGATGCGGGCGGACACGGCGTCGAACGACACTCGACCGATCCGTGCGGCCGCGCGGCGGAGAACATCGTCTCCGATGGTGTGGCCGAAACGGTCGTTGACCGACTTGAACGCGTCGAGGTCGAGACAGATCGCGGACACGACGGTGACGTCGTCGGCCGGGGTGAGCCGCGCAGTCCGGACCATGGATTCGACGTCCACGAGCATCCCCCGGCGGTTTCGCAGGCCGGTCAACTGGTCGTAGAAGGCACGGGCCGCATCGTCACGCAGTGCCGTGAAGAAGAAGTGGTTGAGAGAGGACGCCGCGAACAGGATCACGAGGACGGTGATGAGCGTGGACACCGCGGCGGACAGCGTCACGGTCGTGTCGACCACCAGGCGGGTGAACAGGCACAGCGCGACACCGAGAGCCAACAGTTCGTGGGCCAGGAACACCCGCACGCCGTGGAAGGCGTTGGCGTAGTTGCCGACGGTGACCAGCAGGGCGGCCGACATCACGACGATCTGTGAGGGCGGGAGCGCGAGGAGCACCGCCGCGATGCTCAGATCGGCGATGACGACGAAGCGCAGCGACCACTCTTCAGTGAAGAAGTGGCCACGTGCCCACGCCACGCCGAGCACCACCGACACGATCGTGCCGACGATGAACACCCACCACGGTCCGTCCGCTTCGCCCGAGGACAGCGAGGTCACCAGGTCCGCGGTGGTCTTCCCCGCGACGAGAAAGCACGCCGCGGCAATGAGGTAGGGCGCCGTCCGAAGGTAGGCGTGGGACCGGTGGTAATTGGCGACCCACGCGTAGTCGATCTCGGACGACCACCACTCGCGGAGAACACGCACTCGAACCAGCCTTGCATCGTGACGGACAACGGTGACGGGGGTCCCCACTCCGTCGCCTCGAATGGTATGCACGCAATGCCCGGTCGACACCATCAATGCCGGATAATGGCCCACATACTGTGGTTTTCACGGTCTTCACGATTGTTTCCACGATGCCACCTCGTGCAGGGAACACCCGGGGTCACCCGGTACCTTCGTCCTCGAACCACCGGACACGACAGCGGACCGAGAGAGGTATGAGCTTCCTGCAGGGCTTCACATCGACGTTACGACGCATGACGGGCGAACGACGCGCCATCGTCGACACCCCGGCGGGCGCACCCAGTCCGCTCCAGCCCATCGACCTCATGGACGACGCGAGCGTCGCCGAGGTGCTCGACCTCGCAGTCCGCGTCGGTGAGGTGACGCTGGCGGCCGGAACGGGTGCTATCGACACCGCGGCACAGGTACAGTTCATCGCCTCCACGTACGGCCTGTCGCGCTGCGACGTGGACGTCACGTACAACTCGATCGTCATCAGCGCTTACCGGGGGCCGACGCTGCCACCGGCGAGCACGATGCGCATAGTTCACTACCGCTCGATGGATTTCACCCGCCTAGCCGACGTCGACGCTCTGGCTCGCAAAATCCGTATGGAGGTGCCGACGCCGGCCGCCGCTCTGGCCGAGCTCAAGGAGGTCATCACCGCGCCCCACCCGTACAACCGGTGGATCGCCACGCTGGCATGGTCGGGAATGGCTGCCGCGATCTCGGTGCTCCTCGGCGGCGGTGTGCTCGTCGCGGCGGTGAGTTTCTTGACGACGATGGTGATCGACCGTGTCGGGCGCGTGCTGAACCGTGCCGGTCTGCCGTTCTTCTTCCAGCAGGTGGTGGGTGGGTTCATCGCCTCGGCGCCGGCGATCACGCTGTACAGCTTCCAGGATCAACTGGGCATCTCGATCTCGCCGTCGCAGATCATCGCGGCCGGCGTGACGGTGCTGCTGTCGGGGTTGTCGCTGGTGGGCTCGGTGCAGGACGCCATCACGGGCGCGCCCATCACCGCCGCCGCCCGGTTCTTCGAATTGTTGATGATGACGGGCGGCATCATCGCGGGCGTCGCTACGACGTTGCGGCTGGCCGCGATGCTGGGAGCCGAACTACCCATCCTGAGCAACGTCGCGCTTCCCGATATCGCGCAGGTGCCGACCAAGGTGCTCGCCGGCGCGTTCGCCGCGCTGTTCTATGCGCTGGCCTGCTACGCGGAACGCAGGGGCCTCACGGCAGCGTTCATCGGCGGATTCGCCGGAGCTCTGGTGTTCCTCGTCGCGCAGCAGGTGGGCTTCGGGCCGGTGCTCTCGTCCGCGGTCGCTGCGACAGTGGTCGGGTTCGCGGGTGGTCTGATGGCACGCCGGGCGTTGATTCCGCCGCTGATCGTCGCCGTCGCCGGCATCACGCCGCTGCTTCCCGGCCTGTCGGTGTACCGAGGACTGTTCGCGCTGCTCAACGATCAGACCTTGCTGGGACTGAGTGCCCTGCTGGCCGCCGTCGGTACCGGTGGTGCGCTCGCGGGAGGAGTCACGCTGGGCGAATGGGGCGCACGGACACTGCGCAGGCCCCGGATAGTCGAACGCACCGAGTCCCTGCGTCGACCCATCATGAGAATGGGCCGCGCGGACTCGGTGCGGTCGAAGCTTCCGATCAAGAACCGTCGGCGTACCGAACGGGAGTGGAAGTAGAGATCAGGAAGGGTTCTCGACGCGGTGGCGACCCGCCGCGTCCTCTTCCATGGCCTCGCGGAGGCTGCGGGGACGCATGTCGGTCCAGTTCTTCTCGACGTACTCCAGGCACGCTGCGCGGCTCTCCTCGCCGAACACGACGCGCCAACCCTGGGGCACCTCGGCGAATGTGGGCCACAACGAGTGCTGATCCTCGTCGTTGACCAACACGTAGAAGCGTCCGTCTTCATCGTCGAACGGGTTGGTGCTCATCTTGCCTCGCTCACTGCAAAAGTCGGTGCCGGGCGATCCCGGCGGGCATTGTCCGTGTCGTCGCGGCTCGCCGCGTCGTCCGTCGAACCGCTGTCGACCCTAGCAAGGACCGCGGCTCCGGCACGCCTCGCAACGATCGAGTCGAGAATTTCTCCTGACCTGACGGCCACATTCGAGAGCAGTGACGACGTGATTCCGTGTGTCGTCTCCGTTCCTCCCTGCAGGTAGACGGCAGGTCCGTCCGATGTGTCTTCCCCGGACAGCAGCCGGTAATCCCGCGTGACGACGCGAGGAGCGTCGTCCGCCGGGGCGAGGTCGCCGAGCAACGACCGCAGCGGGGCAGGCCGGAAGCCGGTCGCGAGGACCAGGGCGTCGCACACGAGCGTGTCGGCGATGCCGTCGATGGCGTCGCGCACTGTGACCTCGATACCGTCGGCCGACTCGGCTACCGCCTCGATGGTCGAGGCGCGGCGCATGAACAGACGACGGTGGCCGCTGACGCGCTCGGCGTACTCGGTGCGGTAGAGCTCCTCGATCAGCTCGAGGTCGACGACGGAGTAGTTGGTGCTGCGGTGCAGCGCGATGAGCCGCTCGCGCTCGTGCGCGGGCGCCCGGTGCAGCTCGTCCACGGCGGAGGGATCGAAGATGCGGTTGGCGTAGGGGCTGTCGTCGGCGGGGCTGTAGCCGTACCGGGAGAAGACGCTGTGCACCTCGGCGTGCGGGTAGTGCGCGTGGAGGTACTGGACGACCTCCGCGGCGGATTGGCCCGCACCGAGAACCGCGAAGCGGCCGTGGGTGGGCTGGGGCAGCTCGGCCATCCGGGGCAGGAAGTCGTGGTTGTGGAAGCAGCGAGCGGACAGCCGCGCCCACTCGGGAACGCGCTGGGTCAGGCCGGCCCCGACCGCGACGTTGCGCGTCTGCACCACGGTGCCGTCGTCGCATCGCACGGTGAGGATGTCTCCGTCGGCGGCGATGTCGGTGACGGAGGTGCCGAAGCGCACGTCGGCGTCGACGCGGTCGGCCGCCCAGCTGAGGTAGTCGTGAAACTCGTGACGCGTCGGGAAGAAGGTCTGGTGGTTGACGAAGTCGACCAGACGCCCCCGCTCGAACAGGTAGTTGAAGAACGTGAAGCCGCTGCGCGGGTTGCGGAACGTCACCAAATCCTTCGGGAACGCGATCTGCATCGTCGCGCCGTCGAGAAGCATGCCGGGATGCCACCCGAAGCTGTCCTGTCGTTCGACGAACAGGGCGCGGACACGCTCACTCTCGGCACAGACGGCGTTGTGTTCCTCGATGGCGATGGCCAGCGCCAGGTTGGCGGGACCGAAGCCGACGCCGACAACGTCCATCATCTCTGGTGCGCTCATGTCCGCGAGCTTAGCTTAGGCTGTGCTCACTCACTAGAGCTTACTCGCGGAGTTCAGGTGCAGAGTGAGGCGTTGCACGAACCGACCGATCGCCCCGCGATCACTCCCGGCCGGGAACTGCACCTGCGCGAACAGCGCACCCTCCCCCGCCGGCTCGTGGACGCTGAACGTCAGGTCCGCCCGAGGCCGACCCACCGGAACCGGCAGCAGCGCGGCGCCCGCATCCCCGAGGTCGGCGACGTGGTGGTGGACCATCAGGAACTGCGGACGACGCAGGTTCGACAGACCCGCCGCGTCGACGATGTCGACGTACGAAGGCCCCGAGCGGTCGAGCCCGGCGACGGTCTCGGCCTGCACGCGCGCCGCGACGGTGGCCAGATCGCCATTCGTCGACGTGCACACAGGGATCAGATCGCTGAACGCCCCGACCATGGCGTGCGTGTCCTCGTGGTCCCGGCCGGCGACGAGAGTCGCGACGACGATCTCGTCCCCCGCCCCGACGTCGGCGAGCGCCAGGGCGAACGCCGCGTGGAGCACGGACACGAGACTCACTCCCGGCACACCGGCCAACTCCGCCCGCAGGGATGCGTCGATCTCGACGGCCATGGCGTCGGATCCCGACTCCCCCACCGTGAACGGCAACGGGGCGCGTCCCGGTGCCGACGCCAAGGCCTCGGACCACGCATCGACGGTGCCCGGCGACGCCTCTCGGCGCTCGTTCGCCCACACCGCCACATCGCTGTAGCGGAGCGGGAGCGGGTCCGCCTGGTCGCCGCCCGCGACAGCACTCATCAGATCTGTCAGCAACGGCACCACGGACCACTCGTCGACGGCCCAGTAGTGCATGACCACGAGCAGCAGACGTTCCCCTGACTCATTGTGCAGCAGCACCATTCGCACGCCCGGTCGCCGCTCGAGGTCGAGAGGCTCCTGCGCGATCTCGAACGCCCGACGTCGGATGTCGTCCTGCGCGACGTCGGCGGTCTCCAGCCGCAGCGGATCCCCGAGGGCCGATCCCTCACCGGGGACCAGCACCGAGTGCAACGGTTCGTGTCGAGCCGCCACGGCGTCCACCGCGGCAGCCAGGATCGACTCGTCCACGTCGGGCACCTCGATCACCAGCGCATGATCGGCGAGAACCTGCGCCCCGCCGCCGAGCAGGACACTCTCCTGCATCGGCGACAGCGGGACGATTACCGGCCGCTCGGCTCGTGCCGACAGGCGTGGCCCGCCTCCCTGCGTACGACCCGAGATCCTCTCGGCCAGAGCGCGCACCGTCGGAGCTTCGAACACGTCGCGCACCGTGATGTCGACGTCGACACTCGATCGGACGGCCGATACCCACTGCATTGCTGCCATGGAATGCCCACCGAGAGCGAAGAAGTCGTCCTCCGTGCCGAGAGACTCAAGACCCAGGATCGACGCAGCCGACGAGACCAGCGCCCTCTCGACATCGTTCTCGGGTGCCCGTCCGCCGACGACCGCCGACCACTCGGGCTGCGGGAGCGCTGCCCGATCGAGCTTGCCGTTGGGCGTCAGGGGCAGCGTCCCGTCGACCACGACGACGAGGGTGGGCACCATGTAGTCGGGAAGACGCGTCGCGGCGTGAGCGCGCACGTCGTCCCCGTCCAGGTGCCCCTGCCCGGTAACGTATCCGACCAGACGGCTGACGCCCGACGACTCGTGCACGACGACGGCGGTCTGATCGACACCCTCGAACGACGCCAGGGCAGCCATGATCTCGCCCGGCTCGATGCGGAATCCGCGCACCTTGATCTGATCGTCGGCGCGGCCGAGGAAATCGAGATTGCCGTCGGCACGCCACCGCGCACGGTCGCCCGTGCGGTACATCCGGCCGCCGCCGAGGACGTCGGCGACGAATCGGTGGGCGCTGAGCCCGGGTTGCCCCAGGTAACCGCGGGCCAGACCGCGCCCGGCGATGTAGAGCTCACCGGAGACGCCGACGGGAACGGGCCGCAGCCGGTCGTCCAGGACGTAGGCGCGCTCGTTGGGGTCGGGCACGCCGATGGGCACCGACGACGTCCAGCCGGGCTGCGCCTGCCACAACGTGTTGTTGACCGTGGCCTCGGTGAGGCCGTAGGCGGCGAGGAGGTTCAGATGCTCCGACCACGCCGAGATGACCGCGGGCGGAACGGTTTCGGTTCCCACCAGCACGGTGCATCCCTCGGGCAGCGCACACCCGGGCGGAAGCGCCGCCATCAACGACGGCGGGATGATCGCGTGCGTGACACCGTGCTCGGCACAGAAGTCGGTGAGCTCCGGACCGGCCACGCGTGAGTCGTCCGGAACGATCACGAGGCGCGATCCGGTGCACAGTGCCATCGCGAGTTCGAACACGGCGACGTCGAAGCCGACGGATGCGAACTGCAGGACGACCGATCCTTGCGTCAACGCCATGCGGTCCTCGGCCGTCGCCACGAGGGACGAGATGCCCTCGTGCGGCACGAGGACGCCCTTGGGTCGACCCGTCGATCCGGAGGTGTAGATGACGTACGCGGCGGACTCGAGGGACGCCGAACGAGGGGGAAGTTCCCGATCCGTTGCCGACACCGATTCCAGCAGAACATGATCGATGCCCGACGGCACCTGATCGGACACAGCGGCCGTGGTGAGAATCGCCTGCGCGCCGGCGTCGGCAACCATGTAGTCGAGCCGATCGGACGGGTGTTTCAGATCGAGTGGCAGGTAGGCGGCACCCACGGCGAGCACGGCCATCGTCGCGGCGATCGTGTCGACCGACCGCGGAACAGCCACGCCCACGATGGACTCCGCGCCGATGCCTCTGTCCTGCAGGGCCGCAGCGATGTCTCGGACACGCGCGTGCAGCTGACGGTAGGTCCAGGTGGTGCGCTCGTCGACCACCGCCACGGCGTCCGGAGTGGTGTGCACCCACCGGAGATAGGAGTCGAACAGCGACTCCTCCGGAACGACGCGGGCCGTGTCGTTGAACTGCGTGACGACGCGGTCCCTCTCGCCCGGCAGGAAGATGTCGACGTCGTCGACGCGGACGGTGGCATCGTCCGCCATCGCGGTGAGCACCGCTATCTGGCGCTCGGTGATCGTCTCGGCGGTGCCCTCGTCGAACAGGTCCTCCGCGTACTCGAGCTCGAGCACGAGTCGATCGGACGTCAGGTCCTCGGTGTAGTTGAACACCAGATCGAACTTCGCCGGCGTCATCAGCGTCGCATCACCGTCGGCCATCGGGCCGGTGTGGTGACTGATCATGACCTGGAACAACGGATTCCGCGACATGCTCCGCTCCGGCGCCACGCGTGCGACGACCGCGTCGAACGGCACGTCGGCATGGGAGAAGGCGGCAAGGTCGACAGCACGGGCATCGAGGACGCTCTCCTCCAGCGTGCGATCACCGGACACATCGGACCGCAGCACCAGCGTGTTGACGAAGAACCCGACCAGTTGATCGAGGCCCTCCTCCCCGCGGCCGGCGACGGGTGCGCCGAGCACGATGTCGTCGGACCCTGTCATGCGGTGCAGCAGCACCGACGCGGCGGCGTGCACCGTCATGAAGACGCTGGCATCCGTGCGACGACCCAACGCTCGCAGCCGGCGGACGACGTCCGGGTCGATCTCTCGCCGGATCACCGACCCGCGGTGGCTCGGGCGCGGCGGCCGCGGGCGGTCGGTCGCGAGCTCGATCTCGTCGGGCGCACCGGCCAGAGCGTTCTCCCAGTACGCGAGTTGACGTCCGGCCAGCGACTGCGGATCGGACGGTTCACCGAGGAGCTTTGCCTGCCACAACGCGTAGTCGGCGTACTGGACGGGCAGCGGTGGACGGGTGTCCACGGCGCCTGCCAGGCGCGCCGCATAGGCCGCCATGAGGTCCGCCAGCAACGGCCGGTCCGACCACTCGTCGGTCGTGATGTGGTGCAGCACCAGGACGACGACGCATCCCTGCTCGACCGTCACCACCGCCGCGCGGATCGGGATGTCGCGGCGCAGGTCGAACGGTCGCTGCACCATTTCCGCGACGATCGGCGCGGGATCACCGTCGTGGAACGCCACGGACGGCGTCGCATCGGTCAGAACACGCTGTGCGAGAACGCCGTCGGTGTCGTCGAACACTGTTCGCAGGCTTTCGTGACGGTCGATCACATCACCCAGCGCCGCCGCGAACGCCGACGGGTCCACCCGCTCCGGGAGCGGAACGACGATGGGGAAGTTGTACGCGGCCGAAGCCGGATCGAGTTGATGCAGCAGCCACAACCGTTGCTGCGCAGCGGACATCGGAACCACCGCCGGCCGCTCGACGGGCCGGAGCACGGGCCGGTCGTCGCGACGTCGACCGTCGACGACGACAGCGAGAGCTGCGACCGTCGGTGCATCGAACAGGTCGCGAACAGCCAGCTCACACCCCAGAGCGGTCCGCGCGCGACCGATGACGCGAGTGGCCAGCAAGGAGTGGCCGCCGAGATCGAAGAAGTCGTCGTGGATGCCGGTGCCGACGCGGCCCAACACGTCGTCGAACACTCCGCACAGCGTGCGCTCGGTCTCGGTGCGCGGCGGCGTGGCCGCGGTGTCGACCTCGTCCGGCGCCGGCAGCGCCGCGACGTCGAGCTTGCCGTTCACCGTCATCGGGAATTCGGACACCAGGACCACCGCGGGGACCATGTAGTCGGGAAGCACGGCAGCACAGGATGTCCGGACGGAGTCGGCATCGTCCGCGTCCACGTACGCCACCAGACGCGCGAGTCCACCGGGACCGGTCGACACGACGACGGCAGCGCGGCGCACTCCGTCGAGAGCCGTCACGACCGAGGCGACTTCACCCGGTTCGACGCGGTGCCCGCGGATCTTGACCTGGTCGTCGGTGCGTCCGAGGTAGTCGATGAGCCCGGTCCGCGTGCGGCGCACCAGGTCGCCCGTGCGATACATCCGGGAGCCGTCACCCGAGGGGTCGGCGACGAAGCGGTCGGCGGTCAGCCCGAACCGGTCGGCGTATCCGCGAGACAGTCCTGCTCCCGCGATGTACAACTCCCCCGCCACACCGTCCGGGACGGGCCTGAGCCAGCTGTCCAGGATGTGCGCGCGGGTCGACCGGATGGCCGTTCCGACGGTGGGCGTGGCACTGTCGTCGGTTCCGGCACCGAGGGTGTTGATCGTGTACTCGGTGGGTCCGTACAGGTTGTAGCCCAGCACGCCGTCGGTGTCGCGCAGAGTGTTCCAGACGTCGTCGCCCACCGCTTCGCCGCCGAGCAGCACCAGCGCCGGTCGGTACCCGTCGAGAAGACCGGTGTCGAGAAGCAGGGCCGCGTAGGTGGGAGTCACGTTCACGACGTCGATGCGGTGAGCGTTCCCGTACGCCACGAGTGCCTCGGCGTCGCGTCTGAGCTCCTCGTCGGCGACGTGCACCTCATGGCCTTCGACCAGCCACAGCAGTTCTTCCCACGACATGTCGAAGGCGAACGACACGGTGTGGGCGATACGCAGAGTTTTTGCACCCGCCCCGGCCACGACGGGATCGAAGATCTCGCGCTGGTGGTTGAGCTGCATGTTGGTCAGACCCCGATACGGCGTGACGACACCCTTGGGCGTGCCCGTCGATCCCGAGGTGTAGATGACGTAGGCCGGGTGATCGAGACGTCCCGGCGAACCGGGGACGAAGCGGCCCAGTTCGGCTGCCGTCAGGGGTGTGTCGTCGAGCTGTTCTCCGAGCACCACGAGGCCGGGCCGACCCGACAACCTGGCGGCGACCGCGGACGTGGTGAGAATGCAGAGTGGTCGAGCATCGTCGAGAAGTGCGTGCACCCTCGCGTCGGGATGGTCCAATTCGATGGGCAGATACGCCGCTCCCGTGCGCAACACGGCGAACAGTGCGACCACCATGTCGAGGCTGCGCGGAATCGCCAGTGCCACGACGGTCTCGGGTCCGGCACCGCGCCCGAGAAGCATGCGCGCCACACCCTCGATGCGAGAGGCCAACTCGGCGTAGGTGAGCGAGTCCGATCCGGCGACGAGCGCCACCGCGTCCGGTGAGGCCTCCGCCGTCCGGAGCAGCATCTCGGTGACCGTCACGTCGGGAACACTCTCGAGGTCCGCGGAGTCCCTGACCACCGGCGTGACGACGGAGTCGGCGCCACGGTCGGCGTAGGTCGACAGCAGGTCGACGAACTCGTCGGTCACCAGGTCGACGCGCTCGACGTCGATGGCCTCCGGCCGGTACTCGACCGTCACGGCCAGCCGGTCCCCCGGCGTCACGACGACGGTGAGCGGGTAGTTCGTGTGGTCGATGCTGTCGCTGCCCTCGACTCCGTGCGCGGCGTTCAACGCCGACGCCGAGTCCTGGTTCACGAAGTTCTGCACCACGCACAGGGTGTCGAACAGGGTGCGGTGCGGGGACACCTCGATGATCTCGGCGAGGCCGAGGTAGTCGTGCTCCATCGCCTCGACCCGCTCGTTCTGCATGCGGCGCACCAGCCCGTCGATGCTCTCCCGAGGATCCAGCACGGCGCGCACCGGGACCGTCGACAGGAACATGCCGGGCGCGCTGTCCAGACCGTCCACCTCGGGCGGCCGTCCGGCGACGGTGATACCGAAGACGACGTCGGTCCGACCGGTGGCCGACGAGATCGCCAGTGCGAGTGCGGCGGTGACGACGGCATTGAGGGTGACGCCGCGCTCGCGTGCCGCACCGACGAGGGACGACGAGGTGTCCTTGTCGAGTTCTGCTCTGCGGCGCAACGGGATTCCGACGGGTGGCGCGAGGCGGTGCGCCAGCAGCGTCGGCTCCTCGAGACCACCCAGAGCGGTCGCCCATGCACGCCGCGCCGCATCGCGATCACGCGAGGCGAGCCACGTCAGGTAGCGCGCGAAGGTGGTGTCGGGCGTGCTCGGCAGGTCGGGGTTCTCGTAGCGCGCCAGCAGTTCGCCGACGACCAGTCCGTTGGACCAGCCGTCCCACACGAGGAACTGTCGGTTGATCACCACCCGGTCGCGCCCGTCCGGCAGGCGGAGCAGCAGCACTCGCCACAGTGGCGGCGACGCGAGATCGAACGGGGTGTCCCGGTCGGTCTGCATGATCTGCTCGGCCTCGGTCTCGCTGTCGACGGACACGTCCCGGACCGGGACGTCGTAGCGTGCCGACACCACCTGCACCGGTACGCCGGCTGCTGTCTGCGTGAACCCGGTACGCAACTGCGGATGGCGCCGCGCCACTGCCGTCGCGGCCGCCCGCAGACGTGGCAGGTCGAGTCGGCGTCCGAAGTCGAGGGCGAATTGCGCGGTGTAGATGTCGCGCTCACCGGCCGTGAGGCTTTCGAAGACCAGACCCTCCTGCAGCGGGGTCAGCGGCCAGACTGTCTCGACGGATTCGCCCAGCGCCGTCAGATCGTCCTGCGTGACCTGCGCGAGGGGCACATCCGAGGGCGTCAGAAGGGGTGGACCGGTGTGTGTCGCCGCGGCGTCAACGAGCTCGTCGAGGGCGCGGGACCACTCCGTGGTGATGGTGTCGATATCGCTGCGCTGCAGATGCATCGACGACCACGCGAACGCTGCCGACAGGACGTCGCCCTCGCACACCACGTTGATCACGAGGCGGTAGGGCCCACCCATGTCGGGGTCGGGATCCGTGCGCAACGGTTCCGGTGCGCGGTCGAACGGCGCGGTGCCCGCAGCGGGCACGCGGCCCAGGTAGTTGAGGAGGATCTGCGAGCGCTCGCCGCGGGCGAGAACCGCTGCGGTGCGGGCATTCCCGTACCGGAGGAGGCCGTACCCCAGACCGGCGTCGGGTGCCTCCCGCAGCGCCTCCTTGGTCTCGAGCAGCACAGCCGTCGGATCGGTGCCGGCACGCAGTCGCACCGGCGCGATCGAGGTGAACCAGCCCGTCGTACGGGTCAGGTCGGCCCCGCCCTGATCGGTTCGACCATGGCGCTCGAGATCGACGAGCACATCGTGGTCCAGCGACCATCGCGTCAGAGCAACCCGGAGCGCCGCGGCGATCACGTCGGTGACGTCCGCCCCGACGAACGCGGGGACAGCTCCGAGCACCGCGGACGTGGCATCGGGAGTGAGGTCGATACGGACGACATCGCCCTGTCCGACCACGGCATCCCCGTCGTCCGGGCCCAGAGAGGCACCGGGCGCGGTGACCGCGGACCAGTACGGCAACTCGGCGAGACGCTCCGCGCTGTGGGCACTCTCGTCGAGAAGGCGCCCGTAGGAGCGCAGCGAAGTCCGCACGCGGGCCGGCGCCGGGTCCTGCCCGCTGTCGTACGCGATCCAGGCCAGCGCCAGGTCCTCCAACAGAATCGACCAGGACACCCCGTCGACGACCAGGTGGTGCGCGACCAGCAACAGGCGCCCGGGATCGGCACCGCGGTCGAACCACACGACGCTGAGCACGTGTCCGTCCGCCGGGGCGAGTCGATCGGCCGCAGCATCGGACTGCTCGGCGACCAGGTCGGCGAACGCGTCGTCGATCGGTCCCGTGGCGTCGATACGCAGAACCGTGGTGGGGGCGTCGGCACGCACGGCGGTGGTCCACACACCGGGCGCATGCCGCGTGAGGACGGTGCGCAGACTGTCGTGGTGCGCGACCACCGCGTCCACGGCGCGCTGGGGCGCCGTGGGCAGCGCGGGTGCGGGGACCACGATCAGCGATGCCTGATTGAACCTGTCGGTGCTGCCGGACCACTCGGAGAGTCGATGGACCACCGGCAGTGCGCGGAGCTCACCGACGCCCGACTCGACCGCCGCCGCGGCGGGTTCCGGCGCCTGCACCTCGGCGACACCTGCGAGCGCCCGAGGCGTGCGCTGCTCGAAGACGTTGCGGGCCGTGATCTCGAGACCACTCCCGCGTGCGAGGTTGACCAGGCGGATGGCGAGGATGCTGTCGCCGCCGCGGGCGAAGAAGTCGTCGTCCGCGGACACGGTCTCGCCGCCGAGAACGGTGGAGAAGTGCCCGCACAGTACAGCGACGGGTCCGCTCGACGCGGCGTTCTCCTGTGGGGCCGCGGGACTGGCCAGTGACGCGAGAAGTGCAGCGCGGTCGAGCTTTCCGCTCGGACCCGTCGGCAGGTCGGCGACGACAGTGAGCGTGGTGGGCACCATGTGCTCGGGCAGCATCGCGGCCAGGTGGGCACGGATCTCGGTCTCGGGAGCGGAGGCGACGACGAAGGACGCGAGCTGCGCCGTTCCGCGGTCGGTGCGCACCACCGTGGCCGCGCGCTCGACGCCGGGATGGGACCGGAGCGCGGCATCGATCTCGCCGAGTTCGATACGGAATCCTCGGACCTTCACCTGTGAGTCCGCGCGTCCGAGGTACTCGAGTGTGTCCGCGCAGCGGCGCACCACATCGCCTGTGCGATAGAGCCGTTCGCCCGCGGGTCCGGCGACGAATCTAGTCGCGGTCAGAGCCGGACGTGCGAGGTATCCGCGGGCGAGTTGTGGACCGGACAGATAGAGCTCACCCGTCGTACCGGCCGGGACGGCCCCGAGCCACCCGTCCAGCACCCGATACCCGACGGCGGGCAGAGGAGTGCCGATGGGAACGACATCGCCGTCGATGCCCTGGACGCCGAGGGCTGCCGTCACGTCGACTGCCGCCTCGGTGGGTCCGTACAGGTTGTCGAGCCGGACGTTCGGGAGCAGTTGGGCGACCCGGCGCGCCGACTCGGCGGGCAGCGCTTCACCGCTGCAGACGACGACGCGCAGCGACGTGCACGAGGACACGTCCGGATCGGTGAGGAACGCGTCGAGCATGGACGGAACGAAGTGGATCCACGAGATCGACTGTGCGCGGATTACCTCGACCAGGCGCGCCGTGTCGCGGTGCGCGTCGGGGTCGGCGAGCACCAGGGTCGCCCCCGAGACCAGCGGCCCGAAGAACTCACTGACCGACACGTCGAAGCTGGACGGGGTCTTCTGCAGCACGCGGTCGCCGACAGCCAACGGCGTGGTCTGCCGCATCCACTCGAGCCGCGGCACGATGGCGCTGTGCGGCACCACCACTCCCTTGGGCAGACCGGTCGAACCCGACGTGTAGATGACGTACGCGGCGTCCGCCGGGGCAGGCGACGCGAGCAGGGCGGCGGCGGGCAGTTCCGCGAGGTCGCCGTCGAGAACGAGGACCGGGCGTGCGTCCTCGACCATGAACGCCAAGCGGTCGGCGGGGTATCCCGGATCGAGCGGCAGGTACGCGGCGCCGGTCTTCACGACGGCCAGCAGTGCGACCACCAGGTCGACGGACCGTGGGAGCGACACGGCGACGACGGCGCCGGGGCGCGCACCGCGTTCGACCAGGGCTGCGGCCACGCAATCGACCCGCGCGTGCAGCTCCGTGTACGTGAAGGAGTGGTCACCGTGGACGAGGGCGACCGCGTCCGGTGTCGCGACGAGCTGATCGTTCAGCAGGTCGACCAGCGTCCGACTCGGGACCGGATGCGGCCCTGCGAGTTCGGTCGGGTCCGTCGCACTCCGGATCTCGGCGAGACGCGTGTCGCCCGGGGCGGTGGCCACAGCGACGATGCTGTCGACGAGCGACGTCGCCATCGAGTCGGAGACAAGGGCGGCGTCGTACTTCAGTTCCAGCGTCAGTCGATCACCGGGAATCACCATGAGAGTCAACGGATACGGCGAGTTCTCGTCGACACGGACGCCGGTCAGCGCTATCTGCCCGGTCGGGTCGGTGACGGCTGTGGTGCCCAGGGGGTAGTTCTCGACGACCACGAGCGAGTCGAACAGGGAATCGACACCCGTGACGCGGCGCAGCGCCGGCACCCCGAGGTGATGGTGACCGAGAAGGTCGGCCTGCTCCTGCTGCCACCGCTGCACAGCGGTCGCGACGGTGTCCTCC
This sequence comes from Rhodococcus sp. MEB064, assembly GCF_000834565.1. Taxonomy (NCBI): domain Bacteria; kingdom Bacillati; phylum Actinomycetota; class Actinomycetes; order Mycobacteriales; family Nocardiaceae; genus Rhodococcus; species Rhodococcus sp. MEB064. The sequence goes on along the minus strand of NZ_JXQS01000018.1, from coordinate 32,937 downwards.
GGCCGGAGACGCAGGCGCGCCGGAATGGTGTCGATGAACAACCCCACCATGCCCTCGATACCGGGCACCGGCGCCGAGCGACCCGCCACCGTCGATCCGAAGACGACATCGCGGCGCCCGGTCACGCGGGCAAGCGACAGCCCCCACGCGCAGTGCAGCATCGACCCCAGAGTCACTGCGGCGTCGCGGGTCCTGTCTCCGATGGTTCGGGTGACCTCCGGCGACAGCTCCACACGGACGGTGCGGGTTCCTGTCCCGGACGCGCCGAACGCGGGCACGGGAACCGACTCCTGCACTCCCTCCAGCGCCTCGCGCCACACTCGGGTCGACGCCTCGGTATCGCGGCTCACCAAGTGGCGGACCCAGGCGGCGGGCTGGGTGACGGGCGGCAGTGGAGAAGTCAGAGGTGTGTACGACGCGAGCATCTCGCGCACCATGATCGGGATGGACCAGCCGTCGGCGACGATGTGGTGGATCGACTGCACCAGCGACCACGACGTGTCGTCGTGGCGCACCACCGCGTACCGCACCAGCGGCGCGGACGTCAGCGGGAGTCCGGCGCGACGCTGATCGGCGAGGACGTCGTCGACGCTGCCCGTCTCGACGGAGAACGGCACGTCCACCCGGGAGTGCACCACCTGCACCACACGGCCGTCCTGCAGCGGGCGGAAGCTGGTGCGCAGCGACGCGTGGCGTGCGACGACGCGTTCCAGGGCGGTCCGCAACAGATCCGGCTCGAGTGGTCCACCGAGGCTCAGGACTTGCTGCACCACATAGGGATCGGTGTCGTCGAAGGTGCTGTGGAAGTAGATACCTTCCTGCACCGGCGTCAGCGGCAGCACGTCCTCGACGTCGCTCGGAAGCGACGACAGGTCGGCGTCCGTCAACGCTGCGAGGGGGAAGTCGCCGGCAGTGCGTCGCGCCGACGGGGCGGCCGCCGCGAGACGAGTCAGTGCGGCCGACCATGCGTCGACGAACGACTCGTCGACCACGCCGGGCACGCGTCGCAGAGTCGTCGTCACCCGGCCGTGCGACTCCAGCACGTCGAGCGTCAGGGCGTGCGACGTGGGCCGGTCCGGGTCCGCTCCACCGGTGAACGTCACTCCGCTGTCGCCGCCGCGGCCGAGGTAGTTGATCAGCACCCGCGGGGGATTCGCGGCCGCCAGGTCTTGCGTGAGGTAGCGGAGCGCACCGTAGCCGAGTCCCGAGTCCGGGCCGGCGCGCAGATGGTCCCGAACCTGCAGCAGCACATCGGCATCGGACAGGTCCCCGGTCGGAACCACGACGGGCCGCACGGTGGTGAACCACCCGACGGTGCGGGACAGGTCGAGCGACGGGTCACCCAGCGCGTCGACGTCGCGGCCGTGGCCTTCCACCTCGACCACGATCGACGGAGCCGAATACCCGTCCCAGGATGCGAGGGCGACGCCCAGTGCCGCGAGCAGCACCTCGGTCGGACCGGTGCGATACGCCGCCGCGACGTCGCCCAGCAGTGCACTGCTGTCGGCCTCGGACGCCGTGACCACATGGGTCACCATCGTGCCGTCGGTGTCGACGGCAGGATCGAGTTCCCGCGTGCCGACGGTGCCGCTCACGGTTCCGAGAACGTCGCGCCACCAGGGTAGTTCTTGATTCCATCGGCCCGCGCGGGCGGAACTGTCGAGCACGTCGGCCCAGCGTCGGACGGACGTCGTCACCGGAGGCAGTGCCGGCTCGCGCCCCTCCACCATCGCGGACATCGTCGCCAGCAGATCGCCGAGCAGGATGCGCCACGAGACACCGTCGACGACCAGGTGATGCACGGCCAGGACGAGCACGTCGTCGCCGAGCGACGCCGCCACCATGCCGCCGGGACGCTCGTGCGCCAGGCGAGCCACGGTCTCGTCGGTCGACGTGCCGTTCGAGATCTCCACCGGTTCGTGTGTGTCCGGGACGGTGAGGGCGCCGTCGCGCCACACTGCCCGCAGCGCCGGGTGGTGCGCGACGACATGGCGCACCGCCGCCCGGACGACATCGCGGTCGATGTCCGCCGGCACGGGGATACGAGCGGTCTGATGGAAACCGCCGAGGCGATCGTCCTGGTCGAGGACACGAGCGACGATGGGAGTCGTCGCCACGAGCCCCGTGGGATCGTCGTCGACCACGACGAGATCGGCAGGGGCAGCGGCGGCGATGGCCTCGGCGGTACGGAGCGTGAACACCTCACGCGGGCCGATCGCCAGACCCCGTGCACGAGCCTGCGCGACGACAGTGAGGGCCACGATGCTGTCGCCGCCGAGTGCGAAGAAGTCGTCGGTCACGCCGACGCTGTCCACGCCCAACGCCGACGCCATGGCTTCGCACAGCACCCGCTCACGCTCGGTGCGCGGCGCGACCGCTTCTCCCCTGGCCTGTTCCGGATCGGGGAGCGCTCGGCGATCGACCTTGCCGTTGGCCGTGGTGGGGAACGCGTCCAGGACGACGAAGGCGGACGGCACCATGTATTCGGGAAGCAACCTCGCGCAGTGCGCACGGAGAGCATCCACGCTGACGCCCGGAGCGATGACGTATCCGACGAGAGATGCTGCGCCGCTTCCGGTCCGACGGACATCGACCACGGCGCGGCGGACACCGGGGCACGACGCCACCGCGGCCTCCACCTCCTCGAGTTCGAGGCGCATGCCGCGGATCTTCACCTGATTGTCGACGCGTCCGAGGAAGTCCAGCGTGCCGTCCTCGGTCCAGCGTGCGCGGTCACCGGTGCGGTAGAGGCGCGCACCGTCGTCCGAGAACGGGTCCGCCACGAATTTCGACGCGGTCATCTCGGGCGCACCGACGTACCCGCGACCGAGGAGGAATCCCCCGGCGTACAGCTCGCCGCCCACTCCGACGGGCACCGGCCGCAGAGCCGAGTCCAACACGTACAGCCGGGTATTCGGGTTGGGTCTGCCGATGGACGTCGCGATGCGCGGCGCATCGCCGGTGTAGATCACGTGCGACACACCGATGGTCGCCTCGGCCGGTCCGTACCCGTGGTACAGCGTCGTCGTCAGCTGGGATCGAAAGCGCGAGAACAGTTCCGGTGTCAACACCTCACCGCCGCACCACACGTGCCGCAGTCCCGACAGCGACCCGTCGGTGTCCAGCGCGAGCAGCGCGTCGAGCATCGACGACACCAGGTAGACGAACGTGACGTGGCGCCGCGCGATGATGTCGAGGAGGTAGAGGCCGTCGCGTTCACCGCCGGGCTCGGCGACGACGAGCGTGCCGCCGGACAGCAGCGGCAGCAGGATCTCGTTCACCGAGATGTCGAACGACAGCGGAGCTTTGAACAGTGACGCGTCACCGGGCCCGAAGCCCAACACACGATCGCGCTGCCAGGTCATCCGCGCACAGATGGCCTCGTGGCGGATCATCGCGCCCTTCGGCGTTCCGGTACTGCCGGAGGTGAAGATGACGTACGCCAACCGTGACCCGTCGATACGCAGGTCGGGAGCCTGCGCCGAGAAGCCGTCGAATCGCCAGTCGTCCAGATCGACCGTCCACTCGTCGGATCCACCCAGCACGATCGCGGTGCGGGAATCGCGCTGCACACGGTCCCGGCGATCCTGCGGCCACTCGGGGTCGAGCGGAACGAAGGCACCGCCGGCCACCATCGCGGCGAGCACTCCGACAACCATCTCGAGGGAACGTGGCATCGAGATGGCAACCACGCCTTCGGGTTCCAGTCCGGCGGCCAGGAGGGCGTTCGCGAGCTGGTTCACCGTCGCACCCAGCTCCGAGTACGTCAGCTCCTTCTCGCCCAGCACGACGGCGAGCGCATCGGGAGTGGCTGCGACCTGCGCGGCGAACAGTTCGGGCACGGACGCCGAGACCGACGGCTCTGCCGTGTCGTTCCATTCGTGCACGACCCGGGTACGGTCGGCGGCCGACATCAGGTGCAACGACGACAACGTCGTGTCGGGATGCGCCAGAACCTGATCGAGAACCAGGCCGAACCGGTCGCGGTGCCCGATCAGGGCGTCGTGCGCACCGGGCCGTGACCGCAGGTCGAAGACCAGCGACTCGTCGTCGCGGCCACCGGTGACCGTGACGTCGAGATCGCGCACCGGGCCGGTCTCGAGGCTGCGCATGTGCGCCGGGAACCCGCCGACGTCGATGCCGTGCTGCACCATCAGGACGTTGATGCCCGGACCGTGAACCAGACGGTGAGGATCGTCCTCGCGCAGTGCACGCACGATGTCCTCACCGCGGAACCGGCCGTGACGCACCGCGCCGATCGACGCGCGTTCGAGTTCCCTGGCGACGTCCGCGACGGTCATCGCCGGGGTCAGCTGCAACCGCAACGGAAGAATGGTCGACGCCATGTACGGCGTCGTCCGCGCACGCCTGCCCACACGGGCAGTCGACGGCAGGGACACCATCAGGTCGTAGGTGCCGGTCACGGCGGCCAGGTACGCCACCCACACGGCGGGGGCCAGCCGGGTGCGGCGGATGTCGTGCTCCTCGCCGTACGCGTACAGCGGCGCCAGGCGGCCGGAGGGTGCCGAGACACGTTCGGTGACGGCGGAGCCGGTGTCCGGGACGTCGGGCAGCAGCAACGGCGGCTCGGGGGCATCGGCCAACCGGCCGATCCAGTACTCGCGGTCGCGTCGGAAAGCATCCGACCGGCGGTACTCGGCATCGGCGTCGACAAGCGGTTCGAGGGCCCACGCCCCGGGGGCTGTCCGGCGACTCGGATCGGCGTAGCGCGCGCGGACCTCGTTGAAGATCAGCGACATTCCGAAGCCGTCGACGACGGCGTGGTGGTAGCGCTGATGCCAGAGAACGTGGTCGTCGGCCAGCCGGAGCAACGCGGTTCCGAACAGGTCTCCCGCGCCGGTCGTGTCCGCCGACGCGATGTCCGCGGCGATCCATGCTTGCGCCTCGGCCATCGGATCGGCCGCCGAACGCAGATCGACGAGCGCTACCGACCACTCGTCGTCGTGCACGCGGTGTTGGACGGGCTGCTCGCCGCTGAAGTCGAAGCGGACGTGGACGGCGTCCGACTCGGCGATGACCGAGCGGATCACCTCGCGTGCGTGGTCGACGTCCAGCGGGCCGGTGATCTCGACCTGCAGCGAGATCACGAAGTCGGTGCGCTCACCCAGGAAGTGCTGCGCGGTCCAGACCTCGGCCTGCGCGGTGGTGAGCGGAAGCGTGGAGATTCGTGGCAGCGCTTCGCCGACCGTGACCCGTTGCATGAACGTAGGCTAACCTAAGACTCACTCCTGCAGGAAAGACAGGATGGCCGCATTGACCTCGTCGGGCTTCTCGAGATAGCCGTAGTGCCCGGCGTCGGCGATCTCCACGTACCGGGCTCCGGGAATCAGGTCGGCGACCTCCCGCGACAGGTACGCCGGGATCATCCGGTCGTCCGCGAACCCCAGCGACAGGCACGGAACTGTCACCGCGCGGTACGCCTCGCGGCGGTCGAACGTCTCGTCGAGGGAAATCTGAGCGCGCTGGCCGGGAGTGAGCGGCTGCACCGAGAATTCGAACAGGTCCAGCCAGTCGCGAGCCTTCGCGTCGTCGGACAACGATGCCGGGGACAGGTTCAGCGCGGCCGTGACCGCCGCGGCGTACTTCGCGGGGAGCTTCACGCCGCTGTCCGCCAGTTCCCTCTCGCCGGCACCGAGCACCTTCTGGAACGCGTCGAGCCGGGCGTGACCGGCCGCGAAGATGGCCTTCGAGACCAGGTCGGGCCTGGTCAATGCCAGTTCCTGGGCCACCCGCGCACCCATCGAGGTACCGACGACGACGGCTTTCTCCGAGGCGTCGGACCGCAGGTACTCGATGAGCGCCGCGGTGTCCGCGACCAGATCCTCGATCACCATGCCGCCCGCGCTCTCGTCGGTCGGTGCGATACCGCGATTGTCGAACGTGCAGACCCGGTATCCCGCGGCCGTCAGCGCTGGGACCTGGTGGAGTTGCCACACGCGGCCCGGGCTGCCGGTCCCCATCACCATGACGACGAGCGGACCCTTGCCCGTCACGGTGTAGTTGAGGCGGATGCCGTTGATGGTGCCGATGGGCATGACGGGGTCCTTCCGGTGATGCAGACAGTGTTCCGGTGGACGCTACCGGGCGTGACTTTGCAGGGGATGCGCCACTTCTCCTAGTCTTGACGTGCGGCCCGACCGGGATCGCCGACGAGCCGAACCACGAACACGACGGAGAAGCACATGGCCGCGGATACCACCGAGACGACAGACATCGCCGACGAAGAGATCGAAACCCTCACCGAGGAGACCGCACGCATGGCGCGTCGCGTCGTCGCCGCCTACGCGACCGACGCCGACGAATGCCGCATGCTGCTCTCCATGCTGGGCGTCGCACCCCCCGCACTCACCGAGTAGGTCCGCCGGCGGGTGTTCACCCCGCCGGCATCGTCATCAGGTTGGCGATCTCCGAGCGGGGTACGCCCACGAGTGACAGCGTCTCGCCCAGACAGAGGATCATCAGTGACCGGTGCAGGTTCGGATTTCGTCGTCGTCGCCAACAGGTTGCCCGTCGACCTCGATACCGCGCCCGACGGGTCCCGTCGATGGAAGCGCAGCCCCGGCGGTCTGGTGACCGCGCTGGAGCCCATCCTGCGCAGCAACAACGGCGCGTGGGTGGGTTGGCCGGGCGTCCCGGACGTCGACGTCGAACCCTTCGAGGACGACGGCCTGGAACTGGTTCCTGTCCCACTGTCGGCCCAAGAGGTCGCCGACTACTACGAAGGCTTCTCCAACGCCACCCTGTGGCCGCTCTACCACGACGTCATCGTGCGTCCGGTCTACGACCGGGCCTGGTGGGACGCCTACGTCGAGGTCAATCGCCGCTTCGCCGAAGCCACGTCGAAGGCCGCCGCGGAGAACGCCACGGTGTGGATCCAGGACTATCAGCTCCAGCTAGTTCCCAAGATGCTGCGGATGCTGCGGCCCGATCTGACCATCGGCTTCTTCCTGCACATCCCGTTCCCCCCGGTCGAGCTGTTCATGCAGATGCCGTGGCGCACAGAGATCGTCGAAGGCCTCCTGGGCGCGGACCTCATCGGATTCCACCTGCCGGGTGGAGCCCAGAACTTCCTGTACCTCTCCCGCCGCCTGGCCGGGCAACCCACCTCGCGCGGCACCGTCGGAGTGCGCTCCAAGCTCGGTCTCGTGCAGGTGGGCTTCCGCTCCGTACGCGTCGGCGCGTTCCCCATCTCCATCGATTCCGGTGACCTGGACGAGAAGTCGCGTCGAAAGCCGGTCCGGGACCGCGCCAAGGAGATGCGTAAGGAGCTGGGCAATCCGAAGACGATCATGCTCGGCGTCGACAGGCTCGACTACACCAAGGGCATCGACGTCCGCCTCGAAGCGTTCCTCGAGCTGCTGGCCGAGGAGCGCGTCGACCCCGAGGACGTCGTGATGATCCAGGTGGCCACACCGAGCCGCGAGCGCGTCGAGAGCTACAAGCAGATGCGCGGTGAGATCGAGAGCATGGTGGGGCGCATCAACGGCGAGTTCAGCCGCGTCGGGCACCCCGTCGTGCACTACATGCACCGGCCCATCCCCCGCGACGAACTGATCGCCTACTACGTGGCGGCCGACGTCATGCTGGTCACGCCGATCCGCGACGGCATGAACCTCGTCGCCAAAGAGTACGTGGCGTGCCGCAGCGACCTCGGCGGATCGCTGGTACTCAGTGAGTTCACGGGCGCCGCAGCTGAATTGCGGCAGGCCTACCAGTGCAACCCGCACGATCTGAACAGCGTCAAGGACGCCATGATCGCCGCCATCGAGCAGGACGCCGAGGCGGGCCGACGCAACATCCGGGCGATGCGTCGACAGGTTCTCGCCCACGACGTGGACCGGTGGGCGCGATCCTTCCTCGCCGCACTCGGCCGCACCGGCGAGGACGACACGAGCCAGATGATCACCAACCGGGACATCTGATGCACGGGAACCTGCGCTAGTGGCCGAAGCCCAAGTGGTGCAATGCCATCGGCTTCGACGCGATCTACTGGTGGTGCGACTCGTCGGCGATGTCGTGGATTTCGAACCGGGGCAGTCGGTGGCCGTGACGGTGCCGTCGTCGCCCCATCTGCCGCGGCGCTACTCCCCCGCGCTGCCACCGTCACGAGACGGCAAGTACGAGTTCCACATCCGTGCCATCCCGGCCGGGTGGGTCAGCGGCGTCATCGTCAACGACACGCGTGAAGGCGACATCTGGACGATCGACGACCCCGCGGGCGATCTACGGGTGGACGACACGGACGACGACATCGTCATGGTCGCCGGCGGAACGGGCCTGGCACCGATGCGAGCACTGCTGCTCGACCTGGCTCGCCGGCCCCGACCTCCCCGAGTGCACCTGTTCGTCGGGGGACGCTCGCCCCGTGACCTCTACGCCGCGGACATGCTGTCGCTGATCGCGCGAACCGCGGACTGGCTCACCGTCATTCCCGTCGTCGAGAAGATGACGGACCCGATGTACCGGGACGAATACTTCGATGCCGCCGAGACCCGTCGCCTGCAGACGGCACCCGACACCGGCTTCGGCGCCGGGGACTATCTGCAAGGGCGCGTCGGCGAAGTGGTCGCGCGACGAGGGCCGTACCTGTCGCAGCGGGTCCTGGTATGCGGGTCCCCCGCCATGTCCGCGTTCACCCTGCGAGCCCTGACAACGACAGGAACACCCGTGGCGAACATCCGCCACGGGTGATTGTCATTGCTGTCGTGGGTTTCTGGGCTTCCAGACCACCAGCGCGTTGCTCCGCACCGGAACCAGATCGCGTCGATACCCGGCGTGAACCTGCGCGAGTTCCGACGCCATCTCGGTGATGCGCGCCTGCAGCGCCTCCACCTGGTTGGTCAGCTCGATGATGCGCTTGATGCCGGCGAGGTTGACACCCTCGTCCTGCGAGAGACGTTGCACCTCACGCAGAAGCGCGACATCGCGCGGCGAGTACCGGCGGCCACCGCCCGTCGTACGGAACGGTGTCACCAGCCCCAGGCGGTCGTACGTGCGCAGCGTCTGGGCATGCATGCCGGCGAGTTCGGCCGCGACCGAGATGACGAAGATCCGTGCATCCGGGTCGGCGCCCGCATCACGCGGCTGCTGATCCGTGGGACGATCCTTCTCCCCGGCCATCAGGCACCGGGCCAACCGGATCGAGGATCGAAACCGCTCGCCTTCTCCGCCGCGGCGTACGTCTCCAACGCCTCCCGTGCAGCGTCGTCCAGCTCGGACGGCACCGCGACCTTGACGGTGACCAGCAGGTCACCCGTCGCCGTCTTCTTCGGTACGCCGCGCCCCTTGACCCGGAACGTGCGCCCGTCGACCGTGCCGGCCGGAACCTTCAGTCCCACACGGCCGTCGAGGGTCGGGACGGACAGGGTCGTTCCCAGCACCAGTTCGCTGTAGGCGACGGGGACGGTCAGCGTCAGATCGTCCGCCGTGCGGCCGAACACCGCGTCGGGCCGAACGTGGATGGTGACCAGCAGGTCTCCCGCGGCAGCGCCGCGAAGTCCCGCCTCGCCGCGACCCGCGACGCGTACCCGCTGCCCGTCGGTCACACCGGCCGGCACCCGCACCGTCACCGAGCGGGTGCGGTTCTGCACACCCGTGCCGCGGCAGTCCGCGCACGGATCGTCGATGATCGAGCCGGTACCGCGGCAGTCGTCGCACGGCTCGCTGAAGCCGAACGCACCCTGGTTGCGGCTGACCACACCGGCACCGTTGCACCGCGGGCAGACCCGCGGGCTGGTGCCCGGCTTAGCTCCACTGCCGTGGCACGTGGTGCACGACGACGGGCTCGTGATCGACAGGGGCACAGAGGTTCCCACTGCCGCATCACGGAAGTCGAGCGTCACCTCCGCGGCGAGGTCGCTGCCCCGACGCGGTCGCGACGACGATGCCTGCGTGCGGCCGGGGCCGCCGCCGCCGCGGTTGAACAGTCCTCCGAAGAGGTCGCCCAGATCCGCTCCTCCGTTGGCGCCTCCGAAGAGGTCACCCACGTCGAAACCACCGGACGTTCCGCCGCCACCGAAGTTGGTTCCGCCGCCGGGCGAGAACCCACCCCGGCCGAAACCACCACTGGCGAACAGCGATCGAGCTTCGTCGTACTCCTTGCGCTTCGCAGTGTCGGAGAGAACCGCGTTGGCCTCACTGACCGCCTTGAAGCGCTCCTCCGCCTTCGCATCCCCCGGATTGGAGTCCGGATGGTTGTCGCGCGCGAGCTTGCGGTACGCCTTCTTGATCTCGTCCTGCGTCGCGGAGGAGGAGACACCCAGCTCCTTGTAGAAGTCCTTCTCGATCCACTCCCGTTGGCTCACCGGTTGCCTCCTCCTTCCACGTCACTCACTGCCGAGAACTATGCCTGGTCGGACGCCGCATCGGCGCCTGATCCGTCGACGACGGCAACCATGGCGGTGCGCAACACTCGGTCGCGCGCCGTGTAACCCCTGCGGAAGACACTGCCGACCACAGGATTCGAACCATCACCCTCGTGCTGCACAGCCTCGTGCAGAGCGGGGTCGAACGCGTCGCCCTCGGCGCCGAAACCGACGACGCCCTGAGCGGTGATGACGGATTCGAGCTTGTCCGCCACCGACTTCAGCGGCCCCTTCTCGAGGTCACCGTGCTGACGCGCCCGGTCCAGATCGTCGAGCACACCGAGCAACTCGGCCAACACCGACGCCTTGGCATTGTCTATGTCCACCTGCTTGTCCCGTGCGACGCGTCGCCGATAATTGGCGAACTCCGCACTCAGACGTTGCAGGTCGGCCGTGAGCTCCGCCTTCTCGTCCTTCTCCGGCGCGGCGTCGGCCTCGGGGCTCTCGGCTTCGAGAACCTCAGGCTCGCCGGACTCTGCGTCTACCGGGTCCGAATCTCCGCCGGGCTGGGGCGCCGTGGCGGAACCCGCGAGGGATTCCTCCACGGCGGGATCCACGTCCGGAACGCCGTTCCCGGTGTCGTCAGCACTCACTTCTTGTCCGTGTCGACCGGCTCGTCCACGACCTCGGCGTCGACGACATCGTCGCTACCGTCGGTCGGGGCGGCGCCGTCGGCACCTGCTCCGTCGGCTGCTGCCGACTCGTACAGTGCCTGACCCAGAGCCTGCGACTCCGTGCTCAGCTTCTCCACCGCTGCCTTGATGGCGGCGATGTCCGTGCCGTTCAGAGCGGTGCGAGCCTCGGCGATGGCCGACTCGACCTTCTCCTTGGTCTCCGCAGGAACCTTGTCCTCGTTGTCCTTGACGAACTTCTCCGTCTGGTACACGAGCGACTCGGCCTGGTTGCGGGTCTCGGCCTCCTCGCGACGGGTCTTGTCCTCCTCGGCGTGAGCCTCGGCGTCCTTGACCATGCGCTCGATCTCCTCCTTGGAGAGGCCGGAGCCCTCCTGGATCTTGATCGTGTTCTCCTTGCCGGTGCCCTTGTCCTTCGCCGTCACGTGCACGATGCCGTTGGCGTCGATGTCGAACGTGACCTCGATCTGGGGAACACCGCGCGGTGCGGGCGGCAGCTCCGTCAGCTCGAACGAGCCGAGAAGCTTGTTGTGCGAGGCGATCTCGCGCTCACCCTGGAAGACCTGGATCTGCACCGACGGCTGATTGTCGTCCGCCGTGGTGAAGGTCTCGGACCGCTTGGTCGGGATGGTGGTGTTGCGCTCGATGAGCTTGGTCATCACGCCACCCTTGGTCTCGATGCCGAGGGACAGCGGCGTGACGTCGAGGAGCAGAACGTCCTTGACCTCACCCTTGAGCACACCGGCCTGCAGTGCGGCGCCGACGGCCACGACCTCGTCCGGGTTGACGCCCTTGTTGGGCTCGCGTCCACCGGAGAGCTCCTTGACCAGCTCGGACACTGCCGGCATACGGGTGGAGCCACCGACGAGCACGACGTGGTCGATGTCCTTGACCGCGATACCCGAGTCCTTGACCACGGCCTGGAACGGCGCACGAGTGCGGTCGAGCAGGTCGGAGGTGATCTTCTGGAACTCGGAACGGCTGAGCTGCTCGTCGAGGAACAGCGGGTTCTTGTCGCCGTCCACGGTGATGTACGGCAGGTTGATCGAGGTGCTCTGGCTCGAGGACAGTTCGATCTTGGCCTTCTCCGCTGCCTCACGCAGGCGCTGGAGAGCCATCTTGTCCTTGGTCAGATCGATACCGTTCTGAGCCTTGAACTTGTCGACGAGCCACGTGACGATGCGCTCGTCCCAGTCGTCGCCACCGAGGTGGTTGTCACCGGACGTGGCGCGGACCTCGACGACACCGTCGCCGATCTCGAGCAGGGACACGTCGAACGTGCCGCCACCGAGGTCGAACACGAGGATGGTCTGTTCCTTCTCGCCCTTGTCCAGGCCGTACGCCAGCGCAGCCGCGGTGGGCTCGTTGACGATGCGCAGGACGTTGAGGCCGGCGATCTGGCCGGCTTCCTTCGTGGCCTGACGCTGTGCGTCCTCGAAGTACGCGGGAACGGTGATGACGGCGTCCGTGATCTCCTCGCCCAGGTACGCCTCGGCGTCACGCTTGAGCTTCATCAGAGTGCGGGCGCTGATCTCCTGCGACGTGTACTTCTTGTCGTCGATGGCGACAGTCCAGTCCGTACCGATATGGCGCTTGACCGAGCGAATCGTCCGGTCGACGTTCGTGACGGCCTGGTTCTTCGCGGACTGACCGACGAGGACCTCACCGTTCTTGGCGAACGCGACGATGGACGGGGTGGTGCGTGCACCCTCGGAGTTGGCCACCACGACCGGTTCGCCGCCCTCGAGGACTGACACGACCGAGTTGGTGGTCCCGAGGTCGATTCCGACGGCACGAGCCATTTGTAACCTCCTGATAGATGCTGCAGATGTTTCGAAAGGCGTCTGCCTGAGCGAACTGGACTCAAGTTTGCCTTCCGGATCCTCGACCCGTCAAGTTGTACTTGAGTGACCCACGCTCAATGGCAGTCGTACGGCTCAACGGAGGGGTGCGCGAGTTTGTTCCCGTGGCGTCCGGGCGTGCTCGAGCGTCCACGAGTCGACCGATTCCCCGACGATGACAACGAGTTGTGGACACTGAGGCACGGTGGGTGCATCTGGTTGCACCCGATCGCACGCTTTTCTACCGAACGGCAGATTCCGGCGCGATTGTGTGCAGAAACGTGCACGAGCGTCCAGAAGTCGACCGGATCGACGGGATCCCGTCGACGACAGCCAGTTGTGGACACTCAGGCACGGCCGACACGTGCACTTCGCCCGAGCGCCCCGGCAGTTAGGGTCCACGGCATGTCCCTGACGGCCCGAGGTCTCACCCGCACGTTCGGACGCCACACAGCGGTCGCCCACGCCGACGTCACGCTGACTCCCGGCAGGGTGACCGGGCTGGTCGGACCCAACGGCGCCGGCAAGACGACACTGCTGCTCATGCTCGCCGGCCTCCTGGCTCCCGACTCCGGAACCCTCCAGTTGGACGGGTCGCCGGTCGAGACGGTCGCACTTCGGCGGGCCGTGGGGTGGATGCCGGACGTGTTCGGCACCTGGGACAGCCTGACCGCGTCGGAGATCCTGTCGACGTTCGGACGGTTGCACGGACTGTCGTCGCAGGACGCTCGTGCCCGCGCCGCCGAACTGCTGCAGCAGGTCCATCTCGACGACCGCGCCGACCGACCTGCCCACGAGTTGTCCCGCGGTCAGAAGCAGAGGCTCGGCTTCGCACGCGCACTGGTGCACAGTCCACGACTACTTCTGCTCGACGAGCCGGCGTCCGGCATGGATCCGCGCTCGCGAGTCGAACTGCGTGACGAGATCCGACGCCTCGCCGACGGAGGATGCGCCGTACTGGTGTCGTCCCACATCCTCACCGAGTTGTCCGAGATGGTCGACGACGTGATCGTCATGACCGACGGCCGCACGCGGGACTCCGCGCCGCCGGTCGAGCGTTCGTGGCGTGTGCGGGAAGCCGGTCGTCCCGCGTCCTCGGCGACGATCCTGCACTTCCCCGACGAGGAGGCCGCTGCGCAGCATCTGCGCACCCTGGTGGAGTCGGGCGCGCAGGTCGCCGAGTTCGCTCGGGTGGACTCGCAGCTCGAGGACACCTACCTCGCACTCGACGCGGACAGGACCTGACATGGCGGCACGGATGAGTAGCTGGTGGTCGGTGGTCGGCGTGCTGATCGGCCTCGAACTCCGGCAGCGACTGCGCACCACCCGGTGGCGCATCACCCTGGCCGTCACGTTCACGGTCATCTCGCTGGCCGTGTTCGGGTCGATGTACCTGGCACTGTCGGTGGACGAAGCCGATGCGAACTACGACGGCTGGGCGCGCAACCTCTACGCGGTGGTGCTGGGAGTCGAGCTGTTCCTCGGCGTGGTACTCGCCCCCACCCTCACTGCGACCTCGATCAACGGTGACCGCAAGGACGCGACGCTCGCTGTGGTGCAGGCGACGCCGATCAGCCACTGGCAGTTGGCCGTCGGCAAGCTTCTCGGGTCGTGGGTGTCCTGCCTCGCGCTCGTCGCCGTGGCGTCGCCGTACCTGGTGTGGGGCATCGTCGCCGCTCCGTACGGCGTGGGCATATCCGTGCTGGGCGTGATCGTTCTCTGCCTGATCTTCCTGTGCTACTGCGGGATCGGGCTGGGGTACTCCGCGCTGACCGCTCGGCCGGCAGGTTCGGCCGTCCTGACGCAGGCCACCGTGTTCTTCCTCGTCCTGGGCCTCCCGGCGCTGTTCGGCCTGCTCTATACGACGACTGCCGAGGACCACGTCGTGGTCGAAGCCGACTACACGTACGCCGACGACGCCACGTACGACTCCTTCCCGGAGTGCCGCGACGTGACCGCCGTCCGCAGCTACAACCACACCGAGCGGATCTGGTGGTTGCTGGCACCCAACCCGTTCCTCATGCTCCCGGATGTAGTGGCGGCGCACGACAACCCGAGCGTCCGAGTCTGGCCGACGGACCAGCGTCCACCCGACCCCAGTGTGGCGAGGCCAGTAGCGGAACTGTTGTCGACGGCGAGAACCGGGCCCTATGTCGCGGAGCCGACCTGCGCGGAGTCCATGTCTACCTACAGCTCGGACGGATCGATCACCGGCTTCTACCAGAAGCAGGTCGCCTTCGAGTCTGCGGACGTGGGACGAAGTTGGTACCTCGGGTTGGCCGTCAACGTCATCCTGGGAGCTTTGGGACTCACGGTCGCCGCGCGCCGACTTCGCGTTCCCGCCCGCACCCTGCCGAGGGGCGTGCGGATCGCCTGAGGCGCTCAGCTCAGCCGTCCGCCCCCGTCGACGTGGAGGGTGGTTCCGGTGACGAAGCCGTTGGTGAGTGCGAGAAGTACTGCAGCCGAGACGTCGTCGAGTCGGCCCACTCGCCGAGCGGGGTTCTTCGCGGCGGTGGCCTCGAACATCGCCTGCTTGTCGTCGCCCATCCCGTCCCAGGCGCCCGAGTCGACGATGCCCGGCGAGACGGCGTTCACGCGCAGTGGCGCGAGTTCCACCGCAAGGGCCTCCGCGAGGACAGCGACAGCACCGTTGGTGGTGGCCATGACAGCGAGGCCCGGCGCCGGCTTCCATGCGGCGACACCGGAGAAGAAGACGAACGAGCCGCCCTCACGCAGCACGGGCGCGAAGTGTTTGGCCAGCAGGATCGGGCCGATCACCTTGGCAGCGAAGGCGCCCTCGACGGCGGCACGATCGAGCCCTGTGACCGGTCCGTTGGCGTGGTTCGCCGCGAGCGACACGACGTGATCGAGAGGTGCGAGTGTCGTGACGGCGTCGGCGATGGAGGACTCGTCGTCGAGGTCGAGGTGCACCGCCGAGGCGCCCGAACCCAGTTCGGCGACCGTGTCGGCGAGCGATTCGGGTCGCCGTCCCCCGAGCACGACCTCGGCACCGGCCGCGATGGCGTCCTCGGCGATGCGACGCGCGATGCCCGACGAGCCGCCGACGAGCAGGATCCGGGTGTTCTGCAAGGTGCTCATGTCGTGTGTCCCTTCCGCAGCCCCGTCTCTCGCGGCCACGGAAGGTTCAGCGCACCGGGCCCGCAGCATCATCCCGTCGCGCTATCGATTGTTCCGCGCCTTGCCATCAACGAAAGCTATGGCAGGAGCAAGGCGGCATAATCGACCAGCATGACGTTCGACGAGGTGGCCGACGAGCTGTACGGGCTGGACCCGTCCGATTTCGTCGCCGCGCGCACCGACCGGCAGAAGCAGGCGCGTTCCGACGGCGACAAGGCCCTGGCCAAGCAGATCGGTGCGCTGCGCAAACCGACGATCGTCGGGTGGGTGCTGAATGTGACGGTGCGCGACGCGGACGACGATGTCGCAGATCTTCTCGACCTCGGGGAAGCCTTACGGGAAGCGCAGCAACATCTTTCGGGCGCCACCCTCCGCACGCTGACGAAGCAGCGGCAGCGCGCCGTGCGTGCGCTGGTGAACCGGGCCGCAGAGATCGCGGAGGATCGCGGTCACCCGATCGGCGAGGACGTCGTCCGCGAGGTCACCCAGAGCTTGAATGCGGCGCTGTCCGATGCGGACATCGCCGACGAGGTGCGGCGCGGCCGGATGTTGGGGGCCGCCGAGTACAGCGGCTTCGGCCCGATGGGGCTGGTGTCCGTCGACTCCGAACCCGCGAAAGAACCCGAACCCACGAAAGAACCGGAACCCGAACCCGACGACACCGCCGAACGGGAGAAGGAAGAGCAGCGAGCCCGCGCACAGGCGGAGCTGGACGACGCCGAGGCAGCGCTGCAGGACGCGACCGACGCCCTGGACAAGGCCGACCATCGCGTCGCCGAGCTGAAGGAGTCGGTCGACGCCCTCACCGAGCAACTCGAGAAGGCACGCGAGGACCTGGAGGCGGCGCAGGACGCGCGTTCCGAGGCGGCGTCGGAGAAGGACGCCTCGACCGCGAGGGTCCGGAACGCGACGAAGCGCCTCGATCGACTGTGATCGAGGCGCTTCGGCGGTGACTGGTCAGGCGCAGTTGCCCGCTGTGGGGACGTCGCGGAACCGTGCGTCGAGCCAGTTGGTGCCCGCGCCCAGTCCGATGAAGTCGGGCAAAACGTGGCCGAGCGCGAGTCCGGGGAGGAAGAACGGCAGCTGCTGAGTGTTCAGCTGGACGTTCGAGCCCTTCCCACACCAGGTGGCGGCCAGGTCGACGGCCTGGCCGTGCGGAACGATGTCGTCGCCCGTCCCGGTGTCGATGTAGACCGGCGTGGTGGGCGTGCGGTTACCGATCTTGTTCTCGGCCAGAACTGTCTGCGCCTCGGGAATCCGCTTGAGGTAGTCCGACAGTGACTCGCCGGTGGTGATCCACTCGTTGGTGCGGTGGAAGCCCACGGTGAGTGCACTTTCCACGACGCACTGATTCTCGAGTGCCGCCAGCGCAGCCTTGCCGGCCGGGTTGGTCGACGCGTCGATGATCGGGCCCAACTCGGGATTGGACCGGCGCAGACCGTTGAGGGTGTAGCCGATGACACCGGTGAGGATGGTGCCGTCGACCTGTGCCAGCGTCGCTGCCAGATCGGCAACGGGCGCACCGGCGTAGGTGCCCTTGATGTCCAGCTCCGGTGCGTACTCGGGAGCGAGCTCCACGGCTGCAGCCACGGCGCCGCCGCCCTGGGAGTAACCCCAGAGGCCCACCGGGGAGTCGGGTCCGACCTTGGTGTTGCCCAGCTGCTGCGCGGCGCGGGCCGCGTCGAGCACCGCGTGCGCTTCTGCGGCGCGGTTGACGTAGGTGTGCGCGCCCGGCGTGCCCAGTCCGTCGTAGTCGGTGATGACGACGCCGTAGCCGCGGGCCAGCAACGCGTAGGTGGAGAGCAGCTCGTACTCGACCATGAGTCCGAGCACCGGGGTGTAGGTGAGGACGTTGTTCAGCTGGTGCGACGGCGCGCACTGGTCACCCTGACCGTGCGTGCCGGGGGCGATGACGACCACGGGCCGGGGTCCCGGGCCCGTCCACTCGGCGAACGGATCGATGTAGGTGCCGGTCACCGCGACCGGAGCATCGTTCGCGTCCTGCGAGCGGTACATCAACCGCGTCGCACTGCCGGGGATCCCGCCCTGCGGCAGGGGCAGCGACAACGCCAGGTTGGACGGCCCGGTACGGATGAGGTCGCCGTCGTTGCCTGCCGGGAGGGGGCTGGGCGGGGTGTAGAAACCGGAGGCGGGGCCCGGAGGCTCCGCCATGGCGGTGGGCGTGCCGGCTCCGAGGAGTCCGACACACAGGGCGAGGCCGAGGCCCGCGATACGTGACTTACGCACTGACGTTGCATCCCATCGAGAACGGGGTCGACGGCAATGAGAGCGCCCACCCGGCGGAACAGATAGATGTGACCGTAAGTGATGCGCACCACTGAACGAAACCGCGTCCGGGGCCGTCACAGCATTCTGGGCCGCATCCATCCGACACACCCGGACCCTTGTGGTCGAGCACGATCGGCAACGGACCAATCGGACGCACTAGCCTTGGCGTATGAGTGATCCGGAAGATGCGGGCGTACCGACTCCACCCAAGCCGCCCAGGCCGTCCGTACGGGTCACCCCGTTGCGTGACCCCGTTCCCGACGAGCGGCCCCGTGCCGTCGACCTCGCAGTGGCGCTGTGGTCCCTGTGCCTCGTCGCCCTCGTCGCGACGGCCGCCCTCCTCGCGCTCGACTACCGCGGCCTTCGCGACCGCCTGACCGACGTGCTCACGGCCGAGACACCCGGAACGACGGCAGAGGACATCGACTCCACCGTCATGATCACGCTGATCGCGGGAGCCGCCGTCGCGGTCGTGGTGCTGCTGGTCGGACTGTCGGGCATCCTGCAGATCCGCGGACGACGCCCGTCCGGGCGCTCCACTCTGACCGTCACCGGTGTCGTCACCGCAGCGGGAGCCGTCGCGTTCTGGATCGCGGTGTCCGACGCCCTGGTCCAGCCGACCACCTGGGCGCCGTTCGTCGTGGCGGGACTGGCTGTGTTGGCTACCGCGCCGCTGTACGCCCCGGCCGTCGGAAAGTGGTTGTCCGCCGCACCGGCGCGACGCTGAGCGTCACATCCTGTCGAGCTCCGCGAGAATTCCCTCGGCGCTGCGCGCGGCGATCTCGCATGCACGCACGGTGAACCTGTCGAGCAACGGATGAGCGGCGCGTGAGCGCCAGGTGCGGACCGCGTCGAAGGCCGTCTTGCGCTGCAGTTCGACGGAGTCGTCCGGATCGAGGCCGAGGCGCGTGGCGGTGTCGATGCCACCGGAGCCGATCAACCGACCCAGCTCCGCCTTCTCCTGCTCGGGCAGCCGGACCTCGCGGGCACGCAGTTGACCCAGCAGCCGCAGTTCCCGAAACCCGTGCACGTCGGACAGGGTGTAGCCGACCTCGTCGATGATCGCCCGCGATCCCGAGGCCGGCGACGCCCGCAGCACACGCTCGAGCGCCACCAGTGCCGAGTGCGCCTTGAGCTGATCGGCGCGTTCCCCGAACTGCACGTCGATGATGTGCCGGAGTTCGTCGAGTCCGCTGCGCTCCACCAGTTCTCGCGCCAGCGAGGGCGAGTCGCGGGTTCCCATCCGGATCAGCGTGACGGCCATCCGGATGCCGAACAGACCGAAGCGGTCGACCAGACCGGCGCGCGTCTCGGCGTCGACCGGAAGGGGCATGTCCGGGCGGGCGAATCTGTCCGCGGACAGCATCGCGAGCTGCAGATCGTCCGGTGGTGCGTCCGCCAGCGCGACGAGAGCGGCGAACTCGCTCTGCCGCAACGTCCGTGCCCCCAGCGCGAGCAGTCCCGCGACCGGCACGACGGCCTGGCAGAGCCCCGTCTTCTCCAGCTCCACCGCGAAGCGCGAGGCCACTTCCTTGGCCGACATCATCGCGTCCATCCGGCCGGCACCGACCTCGTCGGCACGGGAGACGACACCGACGACGCCGAGAGGACCGGAGTCGCCACCGACGGCGTCGTTGATGCGCGTGAGGAACGACGTGTCCGACGAGCTCAACGTGCGTAGGAGGTACACGACGGCGTCCGCACCGGACGCGGCGTCGTCGGGAGTCAGCATCGCCAGTGTCCGCTCGGAGACGTCGCGGGACAGCGACGACGTACCCGGCGTGTCGATGATGGTGTTGCGCGCCAACGTTCGCGCCGGCCACTCCACATCGAGCCGGTCGACGCGGTCCGCGGTCAGGTCGCCGAAGTCGAACGACAACCGTCCTCCGCGGCGCAACACGGGAATGCTCATCGAGTGCTCACCGTCGTACCGGGCGGTCACCGACGGCGAGTTCCCCCGCCGGTACCACGTGACGACGCGGGTGCACTCGGTCGCGTCGGTGGGTGCGATGTCCTGGCCCACCAGAGCGTTGAGCAACGTGGACTTCCCCGCCTTCAGGGATCCGGCGAGGGCGACGCGCAGCGGTTCGTCCAGCCGATCGGCGCAGACGCGCAACGCATCCCGGACATCGGGCGAGTGCGCGTACTCCGCCTGGGCGGCGACGACGAGTTCACGGGCGCGGTCGAGGGTGACACTCACGACGCCGGTCCGATCTCGGCCGTCTTGTCCTGCGCTGCCGCCTCCACCGCTTCGGGATCGAGCCGCTGGGCCACCGACCGCAGGGAGGCGATCTTCTTCAACGTCTGCTCCAATTCCGCTGTGCGCGTGCTGCGTTCGGAAGTCGCCACACTCGCCGACTCCTGGGCGGCGCGCAACGAGTCGCTCACCGAGCGCATCGTCTGGTCCGCCATCTCCGTGAAGTGGTCACGCAGGAGTCGCTGCACCTGCCGCAACCGGTCCTTCGATTCCTTGCCCACCTGGAAGCTGACGTCGTCGGTGAACTTGCGGATGGCCACCTTGGCGTCGGCACGCCGTTTCAGGACGCGGGACTCCTTGTCGTCCTTGTACGCCTTGCTGCCCAACAGGACTCCGGCACCGAGGGAGATCGGGTTGAGCAGGGCCAGGCCCATCATCGTGGTGATGAGGCCGAACATCAGCACACCGCCGTAGGAGCCGCGCATGCCGACCAGCACCTTGGACGTGATGCCCATACGGCCTGATTCGAGGTCGCCCAGCGAGGTCACCGGGTCCATGACACCGTCGATGTCGGAGATGTTCACGGCGGGCAGATGGGCGTCGGCAGTCTCGGCGAAATGTCGGGCCACCGTCTCGGCCAACCACAGTGACCGCTCGTGCGCCCACACGAAGTTGTCCCCGACAGCCGAGGCGATCTGGTCCTCGAGCCACTCACCGATCTGCGGCCAGTCCTTGCCGGGGTCTCCCCCGTCGACGGCCTCCTCGGCCTCGCGGGTGATGACGCGCAGGCGATCACGCAGATCGTGGTCGATGTCGGACGCGAGGTCGGTGATGCCGTCGTTCAGCGTCTGCTGCCACTTGCTGCTGCGCTTCTGCATCTCCTCGGCGCTCGCCCGCGCACGCTGCAGACCCGCGACGGCCGCGGCAGCGGCCTCCGGGTCGCGCAACGCGGCGAGTTCACTGCCGAGCGAGAGGGCCAGATGCTCGGAGACGGAGCGGACGTCGAGCGCGACCGCCTTGCGCGTCAACACATCCGCACGCTGGACGACGCCGCGCAGGAAGTCGTACAACGCCGGGAACCCGGCTTCCTTGTCCAGCGACTCGTCCTTCAACCGCAGAGCGTGCGAGCGGAGCATCGACGAGATCGGCATCAGCGGAACGTCGACACCTTCGCGGGCGAGGTGTCCCCGGTCGGCGTCGACGATGCGTCGCCAATGCGGGTAGAGGTCGGTCTTGGTGATCAGGCACGCGACCGCGGGGCACAGGCTGACCACCTGGCGCAGGAAGGCGACCTCGGGTTCGGTGAACTCCTGACTCGAATCGGACAGGACCAGAACGGCGTCCGCCGACGTGACCAGTCCGAGAGTGCTGTTGGCATGGGGATTGCCGTGTCCGCCGACGCCGGGGGTGTCGATGACGACGAGCCCGTCCTTCAGCAGCGGACTCGGAACCGAGATCTCGAGGCGGAGGATCTCGCGTCCCTCGGCGCGGGGATCGGCAGGCGTGACGGCGTGGATGTCGGCCATCGGCACCTCGATCCGGACGGGGTCCGAGCCGATCTCGGCGATCACCAGCTCGGCGCGCTCCGTCTCCGCGTAGGCGACCATCGTGGGGACGGCCGTCGTCTCGTCGTCGCCGACGGAGCAGACGTCGAGCCCCAGCAGCGAATTCACGAACTGGCTCTTGCCCTGTTTCAACGGTCCCACGACGACAATGCGCAGACGGGGATCGAGCACGCGCTCACGGGCCGCGGACAGTCGATCCACCAGGTCCCGACGCCCCGACGTACTCGCGATCTCGCCCATGCGCGAGAGCAGTTCCGCCAGTTGTCCTGCCTGTGTCGCGAGCGAGGGCGACGGTGCGGCCTGTGACGCAGGCTGAGCGGTGTTCTGCATGTGGTCCCGATCTGTGTGCGGTAGCAGCGGTCGAGCGAATGACGCGAACAGTAGTGAGAGATCACCAACACGGTAAGCGCCGACGACCCCGTACGCATAAGCGCGTACGGGGTCGTCGGTGTTACATCACACCGCTGCGTCGAGGCAGCGGGGCGTGTCGATCAGTTGTCCTGGCCGAAGTCCAGCACGTTGTCGACGGCGGAGTCGGCCTCGGGGGCCTCGTCCGCGCCACCCAGTCCGCCACCGAGCGTGTCGGTCAGACCGCCGGTGAGTCCGTCGGTCACACCGGACACCGTGCCGGTGAGGCCGTCGGAGACGTCGCCCGCCGCGGCGGCCGGGCCGTCGAACGCACTCTCGGCGTCGACGTCCTGCCACGAGGTGGCCTCGCCGGCGATGTCTCCGCCGAGTCCACCGTCCGTCGTGACAGCTCCCAGTGCGTCTCCGGTGACGTCGGCGACGGCACCGAGGCCGAGGCCGTCGGACGCTCCGGCGACACCGCCCAGAACGGCGTCGGTCGAGTTCTGGAACTGGCCGACCGCGTCGGCGGTGGCGTCGACGCCGCCCTCGAGTGCGCCGGTGAACTCGGAGGTGTTGTCCAGTCCGCCGGTGAACTCACCGTCGGGCGAGATCTCGAAGCCACCGAAGACTCCGCCGGTGCCCTCTGCCATGCCGGTCAGGCCGCCGGAGAGCTCGGATCCGAGCTGAGCGCCGCCCTGTGCGACGTTCGACAGGCCCAGTCCCAGCCCGGTGGCCAGGCCACCGCCCAAGTTGGCGACAGCACCCGCGACGGCGTCGGGGTCGGTGACCGCTCCGCCGACTCCGGTGAGCGTGCCGTCGAGGCCACCGGCCACGGCACCGGCCGCACCGAGTCCGCCGGTGAGGGTGGTCAGGGCGCTGAGTCCACCCTCGAGGCCGGTGTTCGCGTCCAGCAGTCCGCTGATCGGCAGGCCGTCGGCGGACAGTTCCCCGCCGGCCGCCAGTGCGGTGTCGAAGGCCGCGTCGAGCATCGTGGTCAAGTCACCCGTGGCGCCGAGTGCGGTGCCCAGTCCGGCCACCGGATCGGCTCCGCCGGTCACGTCGAGCAGTGCACCGAGTGCGGTACCCAGCTCGGCTCCCGCGGTGCCGCCGACTCCGAATGCGGCACCCAGCGTGGCGGGCAGGTCGCCCAGTGCTGCGGTGTCGAGGCCGCCGGTCAGGCCCAGCGCCGTGTTCAGCGCGGTGCCGAATCCGCCGACCAGGTCGGTGTCGAGGTCGAGGACTCCTCCGACGTTCAGGGCATCACCCAGGGCGGCGGAGACGATGCCGCCCAGGTCGCCGGCCAGCAGACCGTCCGCGTCGAGATCGGCGAGGACGGTTCCGCCCAGGACGGTTCCGAGAGCGCCACCCAGGCCTGCTGCGGCTGCGCCACCCAGTCCGAGTGCCGCCGCCAGGCCGGTGCCGAGGTCGAGGTCCGTGTCGGGCAGGCCGACGCCGGTGACGAGTCCGAGGCCGGTCGACAGGGCGCCACCGAGCAAGCCCGCGAGGTCGGCGTCCAGATCCAGATCGGGTGCTGCGCCGAGCACTGCGGCGAGTGCAGCGTCGACGTCGAGCCCGCCGGCCAGCAGTGCGCCCAGCTGAGCCTGCAGGTCGGCCGTCAACGAACCACCCAGAGCGGCACCGAGGGTGGCACCGATGGTCGCAGCGACGTCGCCACCCGCGGCGAGTGCGCCACCGAGAGCTGCGCCGACGGTGCCGGCGATGTCGGCGGAGAGGAGTCCGTCGAGGTCGAGCGCGCCGCCCAGGCCGAGGGCCGTGTTCAGCGCTCCGGCCAGAGTCGCTGCACCCTCGCCGGTGATGCCGAGTGCGCCCGCGATGGCGGCACCCAGATCGGCGCCCGCCGTCAGATCGGTGACTCCGGAGAGGACACCGCCGAGGGCGAGACCCAGGTTGCCGGCAGCCTCGCCGCCGAGTCCCAGGGCCACACCGAGTGCGGTGGACAGCTGAGCTGCGATGTCGCCGCCCAGCAGAGCCTGCAGATCGCCGGTGAGCAGTCCGCCGGCGCCGAGCACCGCGCCGAGTGAACCGGCGAGCCCGCCCACGAGGTCGAGATCGAGCAGACCACCGAGGTCCGCCACACCGCCCAGGTCGACGAGGCCACCGAGTCCGAGGGCGCCGCCGAGGACGGTCGTCAGAGCGGCGTCGAGGTCGATTCCGCCGCCGAGCAATCCGGCCAGCTGTGCACCGAGATCACCCGAGAGGACGGTTCCGAAGACGCCGCCCAGGGCAGCGCCGACGTTGGCGGCCAGCGGGCCACCGGCCGAGAGTGCGGCGCTGAGCGCTGCACCGAGAGTGGCGGCGACATCGGCGTCGGCACCGAGGATCGCGGTCAGGTCGAGGCCTCCGGCTGCTCCGAGCAGTGCGTCGAGAGCACCGGACAGAGTCGCTGCCGCGCCGCCGCTGACACCGAGTGCTGCGGCGAGGACGGCACCGAGGTCGGCGCCCGCGGACAGGTCGGTGACGGCTCCGACGAGCCCACCGAGGGCAAGTCCGAGGTTGCCGCCCAGCTCTCCGCCGAGTCCCAGGGCCCCGGCGAGCGCGGTGGACAGCACGGCCGTCAGGTCGCCGCCGAGGAGAGCGGTGAGGTCGACGTCCGCGAGACCGCCGACGCCCAGAGCGGCAGCAAGGGTGGTTCCGAGCGTGCCGACCAGGCCGGCGGCGACGTCGGCACCGATGCCGAACACGCCGTCGAGATCGAGTGCACCGCCCAGGACTGCCGTCAGTGCGGCGCCGAGGTCTGCGCCTCCTGCCAGCAGGCCGGTCAGCTGTGCACCGAGATCGGCGCCCAGCACCGCGGCCAGGGTGGTTCCGAGTGTGGCGCCGAGTCCGGCGGCGAGCTCTCCGCCGAGTCCGAGTGCCGCGGACAGTGCGGCCGTGACGTCCGCGCCGCCTGCGACACCGAGCACGGCGTCCAGGGCAGCAGCAAGCTGAGCGGTGATTCCGCCGGTCAGGTCACCGTCGAGGCCGAGTGCGGCCGTGAGGGCTGCGGCCAGGTCGGCGCCGAGGACACCGTTCAGGTCGAGACCGCCGGTGATGGTGCCGAGGACGCCGCCGAGGGCGAGACCGAGGTTCGCGGCCACGTCGCCGCCGGCTGCGAGGGCGGTGGCGAGCGCCGCGGACAGCTGTGCGGCGAGGCCGCCGGTCAGCAGACCCGCGAGGTCGGCGTCGAGGAGTCCGCCGGCGCCGAGGACGGCGGCGAGCGAAGTTCCCAGCGTGGCGACGAGGTCGGCTCCGAGGCCGACGACTCCGTCGAGTCCGAGGACGCCGGTCAGGTCGAGTGCACCGCCGAGGATGGTGGTCAGGCCGGCACCGAGGTCCAGGCCACCGGCGAGCAGGCCGACGAGCTGTGCGCCGAGGTCGGCCGACAGGACGCCGCCCAGCACTGCACCGAGGGTGGCGCCGAGGTTGGCGGCGACTGCTCCGCCGGCGGCGAGTGCGCCGGACAGTGCGGCGCCGAGGGTGGCGGCCAGGTTCGCGCCACCGAGGATGTCGAGGTCGCCGAGCAGATCCAGATCGCCCGCCAGTCCGAGGACGCCCTGGAGTGCAGCGCCGAGCTGTGCGGTCAGGCCGGCGGCGAGTCCGCCCGTGAGACCGGCGCCGACACCGAGTGCACCGGTGAGCGCAGCGGCGAGAGTGGCTCCGAGGCCGGCGACGGCGTCGATGTCCAGGCCGCCCGCGACGTCGACGAGTCCGGCGAGCACGCCGCCGAGGGCGAGGCCGAGGTCACCGGCGAGGTCGCCGCCTGCTGCGATCGCTCCGGACAGTGCCGCGGCGAGCTGGGCGCCGAGGCCTGCGCCCAGGAGTGCGGTCAGATCAGCGCCGAGCAGGCCGCCCGCGCCGAGGAGTGCTTCGAGTGATCCACCGAGGGTGGCGAGGACGCCGGCGCCGAGGCCCAGCGCGCCGTCCACATCCAGCAGAGCGGCGACGTCGAGCAGGCCGCCGAGGCCGAGTGCGCCGTCGAAGATGGTGGCCAGAGCGGCGCCGAGGTCGATCTCACCTGCGAGCAGACCGATGAGCTGTGCGCCGAGATCGGCGCCCAGCACTCCGCCGAGCACAGCGCCGAAGGCTGCGCCGAGGGTGCCCGCGACGGTGCCGCCGGCGACGAGAACGCCGCTGAGGGCGGCGGACAGGGTTGCTCCGAGAGCCGCGGCGATGTCCGCGTTGCTCGCGAGCAGCGCGGCGAGATCGAGGTCACCGGCCAGTGCGAGAACTCCGTCGAGTGCAGCGCCGAGCTGCGCGCCGAGTCCGGCACCGAGGCCGAGGGCTCCGGCGAGAGTGGCACCGAGGGTTCCTCCGACGCCGAGGAGGGCGTCGAGATCGAGGGCGCCGGTCGCGCCGGTGACAGCTCCGAGGAGCAGTCCGAGGGATGCACCGAACTCACCGGCGATGTCGCCGCCGGCTGCGAGTGCGGCACCGAGAGCTGCGGAGAGTTCGCCGGTCAACGTGCCCGCCAGAGCGGCGACGACGCTGGTGTCCAGCAGAGCGGTGAGAGTCGCACCGAGGCCGCCGGCCACGTCGACGACGGCTCCGAGAGCGCCGCTGAGTGCTGCCGTGACGTCGGCGGTCGCGCCGAGTGCGCCGGTCAGAACCGTGCTGATAGAGCCTGCGACACCGAGTCCTGCGGTGAGGGCTGCGGCGAGGTCGGCACCGATGGAACCACCCGTGGTGATGGCGGCACCGAGAACGCCGCCCAGTGTCGCTCCGACGTTGGCGCCGAGAACGCCGCCGACAGCGAGTGCGTTGGAGAGGACGCCGGACAGTCCGACGACGGCGTCGAGATCGAGGCCGCCGGCGACACCGAGCACGGCGTCGAGCGCTGCGGCGAGCTGTGCACCGACACCGGCGCTCAGGCCCAGCGCCGCGGTGAGGGCACCGGCGATGGTGGCACCGAGCTCGACGATGGCGTCGAGGTCGAGGACGCCGCCGAGTGCGAGGACTGCGTCGAGTGCCGCACCCAGTGCCGCGCCGAACTCTGCTGCGAGGTCGCCGCCGATCGACAGGCCGTTGGCCAGGACGAGCGCGAGGACGGTGGTGAACTGGCCTGCGATGTCGAGATCGCCCAGGTCGATGAGGCTCAGGTCGAGTCCGCCGAGCAGATCGATGTCGCCGATGCCGCCGAGGTCGAGGGAAGCGAGGTTCAGACCGCTGAGATCGAGCGAGGCCAGGTTCAGGCCGCTCAGGTCCAGATCACCGAGGTTCAGGTTGCCGATGTTGCCGATGCTCCCGATGGCCAGTCCGCCACCGATCAGGGTCGGGCTGAAGTTGAAACCACCGACGTTGAACCCACCGAAGTTGTTGCCACCGAAGTTGTTGTTGCTGAAATTGCCGTTGTTGTTGTTGTTCCCGACGTTGTTGACGCCGCCGAACGTGACGTTGTTGCCGCCGAAGGTCGCGTTGTTCCCGCCGAACACGGTGCTGTTGTTCACGCCGCCCACGGTGACGGTGCTGTAGTTGTTGCCGGCGTTCACGATGGAGGCCAGGCGCGATCCACCCGCGAACAGTCCGGACTCGGCGACCATCGGTGCGACGGCGACGATGTCGGAGTGGCACACGTCCGGCAGGCCGGCAGCGTTCAGGGATGCCTGCGGGTTGGCGCAGTAGGCAGCGGCGGCTTTGTCGTCGCGGAGAAGGCTGAGGATGAAGTCGAGAACGGCGTTGGTGGCCATCGTGAATCTCCTGTGTGTTCGGGGTTAGCTGGTGAGCCGGCGATCAAGCCGACGGGTGCGGCTCGTTGTCACCAAAACTAGGGCGATCCGTGACTTCTCCCAACGGGGCACAGCCCCCTTCCTCCACCCCGGGGTTCGCACCCGGACATTTCGGGGGAACTAGGGGGCATAGGGGATCGTCCCGCTCTAGAGTTGTGAGGAGTAACGAATCGGCCCCTCGCGACGACGTCATGCGTGGACGGCACTCTCGCACCCGGGAGAACGCGGTCCGACACACCGGTAAAAGCAGTGGAAACGGAGTCGGCGTCATGGCTGCAGGTCTGGGAATCGAAGTCGGGTCGAGTAGTTCGACCGCCGTGGTCGTCGACGGGCCGGGACGGCTGGACGACGCGATCACCGTCGTGCGATCGACCGCACTGTCCGTCGCGCCCGACCGTGCACCCGCGCTCGCCGCGCCGGGAACGGTCGACAGTTCGTTCCTCACCGGATACGCCGGACGCGTCGGCGATCCGGTTGCGTTGGTGACCGACGACGGCCGCAGTTACACCGGCGACGAGCTGTACGCGACGACGCTCGAATGCCTCGTCGACGAGGCCCGCGCTGCCGGTGCGGCCGAGAACTCCGCCATTGTCGTCACCTATCCGACGGCATGGCCCGAGTACACGGTCGACCGTCTCCGCAACGCCGCCGCGCGCCACGGACTGACCGACGTCACCTTCGTTCCCGACGCCCTCGCAGCCACGGCCTGGATGCAGCAGACCTCCGACGCCGTCGACGACGGCATCGTCCTGGTCGCCGACCTGGGCGGCAGCGCCCTCACCGTGTCGGTCGTCCGCACCGGCGCCGAGTCGGCGATCCTCGGACGCGGCGCACGCACCGAGGACGTCAGCGGCGCCCACATCGACCAGATCGTGCTGGCGCACGTCCTCGACAACATCGACTCCTCGTCGATGGACCCCTTCGAACCCGCCACGGTCGACGCACTCACCGCGTTGCGGGCGCAGTGCGCGATCGCCAAAGAAGCGTTGTCCTCCGACACCGAGACCGTGGTCCCGGTTCACCTGCCCGGCATCGATACCGACGTCCGGTTGGTCCGCTCCGAGATCGAGGAACTGCTGCGCGAGACGTTCGACGACGTCACCCGCGTCGTCGGTGATGCCCTACGCACCGCGGGTGTCGACCCGGAGTCGGTGGACCGTGTCCTCCTCGTCGGCGGCGGTGCCGCCATCCCGATGCTGACCGAGACCGTCTCCTCCGCACTGCGCAAGCCCGTCACCGTCGGGGCCAACCCGGCGGCGACGTCCGCGTCCGGCGCGGCTCTGCTCGCCGCCGAGGTCGCCTCGACATCCGCCGAACTGGACCGGGTGGGAGCGGGCGCCGCTGTCGTCGGCGCCGCAGCACTGGACGACGACGATGACACCGAACTCATCCCGCCGGTCACCGAGCGCCCCGCGTCGGCACGGACCAGCACGCCGGCGCCGGTGTCCCGCACGTCGTCGCACGCCAAGCCGGGCCCGTCCCGAGGCAAACGCATGGCCGTCATCGGCGGTGTCGCCGCGGCGATCGCTCTTCTCGCGGCGGGCGGTCTCGCCGCCGGCACCGGACTGGTCGGGGGCACGTCCGAGGACACCACCCCGGCCGGGACCAGCGCCGTGCAGCCCGCTGCCTCCGACGGCTCGGTAGCCCCGACGACCACCACGGTCGCCGGCGTCGATCCGGTCACCGGTCGCCCGCTCACCACCGGTGCGGCCGGAGCCTCCACGACCGGGGCTGCCGCCGTTCCCGGTGCTCCCGGTGCGGCGTCCCCCACGGCCGGAGCTCCCGCACCCGGAGCAGCCACGGTCCCCGGCGCCGCTCCCAATGCGAACGTTCCGAGTGCTCAGGTGCCGAGCGTGCAGGCGCCGTCCGTGCCCGCCTACACGCCCCCCGCATACACGCCCCCGGCCTACACGCCGCCGCCTCTCCCCGCGAATCCGCTGCCGGGCGTCGTCGGTGGAGTCACCGACGGCCTCGGTAACGTCGTCGGCGGTCTCGGGAACACGGCCGGCGGCGTCGTCGGAGGTGTCGGGAACGGACTCGGCGGGGCTCTCGGCGGACTCACCGGCCAGTGACCTCGCTCGACGAGCGGACTGCCCTGGAGACACTGCTGTCCTCGCGTGATCACACCGCTCTGGCGGTTCTGACTCTCGCGTCGGTAGGGCTGTCACCGGATCCGTACCTCGTCGCGGATGTCGCCTCCACCCCGCTTCCCGACGCGTCCGCCGCGGTCGAACGAGCATGGGGCTGCGGCGTCTTGAGCGAGACCGGCGTCCTGTCGGACTCCTCTCGTGAGGCCTTGCGTACCGTGATGGGCGAGCACGGCATGTTCGGTGTGCTGCGTCGATTGATCCGCGTGCAGGTCGAGCAGGGCGGCCCGACGGCGGAGCTGGCGGTGGCCGTCGCCACGGCCGGTGTCCGCGATCCACTGCTGGCGGAGCATCTGGTCTCGGCCGCGTCGACGGCGGATCATGCTGCGGCGCGCGCACTCTGGGACGCGGCTGTCTCGGCCGGCGCGCAGGGCGACGCCGTGGCCGTCGCATCGGCCGAGGCGTGCGTCGCCGACGGGGACCTCGATGCCGCCGCGCTCGCCGTGGATTCGGTGTTGAGTTCGGAGACGGCGTCGGTGCGCGATCTGCGCGCCGCGGTGAGGATCGCGGCGACCGTCGCGATGATGCGCGGCACCGCCTCTCACGCCGCGGACCTCTACCGGTGGCTCGGCCCCGAACGCGTCGGGCCGGACGCGTCCCACGCCGTCACCTCGCTTCTCGCCGTCGGTGACGTGTCCTGCGCCGTCGCCCTGTCGGCCAGTACGAGGCCCACCGCGGTGAGTTCTGCCCCGCCGACCACCGCGAACGCCCGATCTGGTCTCGTCGCCCGCGGACTGTTGGACTCGGTGCGCGACTCGTCCACCGCCGCCATGGGGTCGTTGCTCCGGGCGTCGTCTATGTCGGACACGGCCATGGGCTCACGCGCCGAGCCGGAGCACCCGTCGGCGATCGCTGCACTGCTCGCGTTGCACACGGGCGATCCGGGCACCGCAAGAGCTGTTCTGTCCGAGATGATCTCCGCGTGCGGGGAGTCGACACGCAGCCGACTATTGATTGCGTGGACGGCCCTGGCGTCGGGCGATACCGCCACGGACCACACGAGCGATCTGGATCCGGCCGACCTGTCCCAGCGGGATGTCCTGTCCTACTACGCTCTTCGTGTCGCGACGGCACGCCGCCGCGGCGACACGGGCGCGCTGATGACGGCATGGCAGGACGCGCGACGTACCGTCGCCGAAGCGGAACCCGACCTGTTCTCGTTGATTCCGCTCGGCGAACTGTGGCTTGCTGCAGTGCGTCTGGGGGACACCGATCGCATCTCCCACTCCGTCGCGTCGGCCACCGCACTCGTCGCATCGCTCGGGGAGCCGCCGACGTGGGCGGCGACCTGGCACTGGTACGGCATCCAGGCCGCCATTCTCGGCGGCACTCCGGCAGACCTGCTCCCCCACGCCCGCTCCCTCGGGTCGTTCTCCGACCGCAGTCCCTACGCCGCGGCGCTGGCGGCGGCGGGCAAGGCGTGGCTCCGCGTCCTGCAGGGCGAGCCGGATATGACCGAAGTCGAATCGTGTGCGCGGACCATCGCCAAGTTCGGACACTCCTGGGATGCCGCACGCCTGGCCAGCGATGCCGCCCTCCGCGTCGCGGACACCAAGGACGCGACCTCGCTGCTCCAGATCGCCCGTGACATGGGCAGCACGGCGGCCGCGTCCGAGCCTGCCGATCAGGGCGCAACCGTGGCGGGCGCGTTGACCGACCGCGAGGCGGAGGTCGCGCATCACCTCGTCCTGGGACTGACCTACCGGGAGATCGGCGCGCAGATGTACATTTCGGCCAAGACGGTCGAACACCACGTCGCGCGCATCCGGCGGCGCCTGGGTGCGCAGTCACGTTCACAGATGTTGTCGATGCTCCGTGCAGCCGGATACGCGGAGAGCAAGGAACGCCAGGACCGATCATGAGTACCGAGAACCGGCCGCAGTCGGACCGATCCGTCGGTCTGCACGTGACCGATCTGCATTCCACCGCTGTGGTCGTCGCGACCGGCTCGGGAGAACTGGTGCGGGTTCCGGTCGTCCACGACACCGTCCTGTACCTGCGCCCCGACGGCACGTCGACGCTGCGTCGGCCGGAGACCATGAGCACCGATATCGACGTCGTCGACAGGTTCGTCACCCATGTCGGCGATCCGGCCGGCGTCGTCTCGGCCCGCGGCGTACCGATGCGTGCCGAGGATCTGATGGCCACCGCGATGTTCTTGCTGCTCACGGACGTGTCCGACGCCGGTGAGGACGTCACCGGCATCACCGCCGGCGCCACCCACCCCCGCGACTGGTCCTCGGACCGTGTCGACGCGCTACGGGAATCTCTCGACTTCCTCGGACTGCGGCAGGTGTCGCTGCACCCCGAGTCGACGAGCGCATCCGCGACGCTCGGACATGCCGACTCCCGCCTCGCCTCCGCCGTCGTGGCCGCGCGTGCTGCGACAGGGGTGCCGGCCGCGCCGACGGACGCCGGTGTGCCCGCCCGGAAACATCGACGACTGGCCTTCGCGATCGCCGGCATGGGCATCCTGGCTGCGATCCTCGTCCTGGCAGCGGGCGTGACGTATCTGATGTCGGGTCGCACGACCACGACGGCGGTGCCCGTCGTGGAAAACGCCACCACGACGCAGACCACCACGACGACGCGGGCGGCCCCGTCGTCGAGCATCGGATTCCCGACGGTGGTGCCGGGTGTACCGGCGCCCGCCGTACCCACCCGCGCCCCCG